>JBAQNU010000001.1:0-2197 GCA_049304095.1 Candidatus Moraniibacteriota bacterium
CTTGATGTTATTGGGAGCACCCTCATCCGGCCTTCGGCCACCTTCTCCCGGAGGGAGAAGGGGAATTAAATAAAATCATGGAAGATTTAACCAAAACTAAATATTACCTCGGAGTCGATTATGGGGAGGCGAAGGTGGGTCTTGCAATTGCGGACAGTGAAACGCGGATTGCCTTTGCCTATGGCACAATAAAAAATGATAAAGAAATGTTTCGAAATATTTTAGCGATAATTAAAAAAGAAAACATGGCGCAAGTTATTATTGGCGTACCAAAAAGAACAGGAGACAAAAAAATAATTTATGCTGGGGAAAAATTAGGGAAAGATTTAGAGAAAGAAAAAATCAACGTTTCCTATCAAGATGAAATTTATTCAACTAAAATTGCCAGAGAAAATTTGAAAGAGAAGGGTCTTCGTGATATCAATCGTTTTGATGACGCCGAAGCAGCGCGGATAATTTTGGTGAGCTTTTTGCAAAAAAAGGCGCGTTGAGGTATGCTTTTAGTATATGCGAGAACAAATAATCAAAAAATTAGAAGCTAGTTTTAGCCGGCTATTTCCGGATTTTTTGCTAACTGAGGCGGAAATCGAGATTAATTATCCACCAGAAGAGTTCGGCGATTATTCGACCAATCTAGCTCTCAAAGTTGCCAAAAAGCTCAAAAAAAATCCACGGGAAATCGCGGTAGCGCTAAAAAGTGAACTGGAAAAAGATGATCTTGGTGATAAAATGTTTTCCAATATTGAAGTAGCGGGAGCGGGTTTTTTGAATTTTAATCTTTCAGCATCCGCGCGGGGAGCGGAAGTTGAAAAAATAAATTCTGCCGGCGAAAAATATGGTAGTGGCAATATTGGCAAGGATAAAAAAATTCACCTTGATTTTGTCAGTGCCAATCCGACCGGTCCGATTCATTTGGGTAATGGTCGCGGAGGGCCGCTGGGGGACGCGCTAGCCAATGTGCTCATCAAAAACGGATTTTCGGTTTGGCGGGAGTTTTATGTCAACGATTTTGGTAACCAAATCAAGGTTTTGGGGCATTCAATTTTGAAAGACTCCGAAGCTCAATACAAGGGAGAATATATTGATGAGTTAGCTAAAAAAAATCAAGAAACTGATCCATTTGCAGTCGGGCAAGTTGCAACAAAGACAATTTTAGATGAAATGATACGACCAGCGATGTCCAGTTTAGGAATTATGTTTGATGAGTATTTTCGCGAGAGTTCACTGCACAAAAATGGCGAGGTGGAAAAAGCTTTTAGAGAGCTAAAAGAGAAAGATTTGCTCTATGAAAAAGACGGCGCACTTTGGTTTCGCTCAGAGAAGTTTGGTGATGAAAAAGACCGGGTGGTGAAAAAAACGACTGGTGAGATAACTTATTTTGGCGGAGATATCGCATATCATCTGAATAAATTGCAAAAGCGAAAATTTGATCTGGCGGTTGATATCTGGGGCGCCGATCATCACGGCGACATTGCTCGAGTGCAAGGCGCCATGGAAAGCCTGGGATATCACGAAAAAGTTAAATTTCTCATTACGCAAAATCTCACAGTTCTCAAAAATGGTGAAGAGTTTAAAATGTCCAAGAGAAAAGGTCAATATATCTGTTTAGAAGATTTAATCGACGAAGTGGGACGTGACGCAGTGCGCTTTATTTTCCTCGCTTATTCTGCCAATTCCCCGATGATTTTTGATATTGATTTGGCGCGCGAAAAATCTAACAAAAACCCGGTTTTTTATGTGCAATATGCTCATGCTAGAATGGCGGGAATTTTGCGAAAAACGGAAAAAGAAGCTCAAAATAAGGCTGATTTTACGTTACTTAAGAATGAAAAAGAAATTGAACTTGCAAGACACTTGATGCGCTTTCCAGATTTAATTTTGGAGATTACGGAGAACTACGAAGTGCATCGACTGACGCATTACGCCATCAAGCTGGCTGATAAATTTCACAGCTTCTATCATGCATCGCGTATTTTGGATGAAGAAAAAAACTTGGCTGCGACAAGAAGGGAATTGGTCAATGCGACCAAGGTTGTACTTGGTGAGACTTTGCGCCTAATTGGAATTTCGGCGCCGGAGCAAATGTAGACGAAATTAAGCTTTTTATGCTACAATGACAAAAGCGAGATAACTATTAAATTTGTTAAAATTATGGAAAGCAGGCCATATCTGTCGGTGGTTATTCCGGCTTATAACG
>JBAQNU010000002.1:0-5234 GCA_049304095.1 Candidatus Moraniibacteriota bacterium
GTGAATGAAAATGAATATGACCCAAAAGAAGCGATCATTTCCAACGGTTCTTGCACGACCAATTGCTTGGCTCCGATGATTAAAATTTTGGATGACAATTTTGGAGTGGAAAAAGGTTTTATGACAACGACGCATTCCTATACTAATGATCAACGGATCCTTGATTTGCCACACAAAGATTTGCGCCGAGCGCGCGCGGCGGCTCTCAGCATCATTCCGACCACAACCGGAGCAGCAAAAACCGTCGGAAAAGTTTTGAAACACTTGGCAGGAAAGTTGGATGGAATTTCATTGCGCGTTCCTACCCCTGTGGTCTCGATTGTGGATTTCATTTGCACACTCAAAAATGAAGCCAGTGTGGATGAGATAAATAACGCTTTTCGTGCGGCAACAGAAAATGGAATGAGAGGCATTTTAGCGGTGAGCGATGAAGGTTTGGTTTCGATGGATTTCAAAGGCGACGCGCACAGTGCCATAGTGGATTTGCCACTCACGATGGTCAATGGAGACATGGTAAAAGTGGTTGGCTGGTATGACAACGAGTGGGCCTATTCTAATCGCTTTGTGGAGATGGCGGAATATATAAGTAATAAATAATTTTTAATTTTCAATTTTTAATTTTGTAAATAATTTTTTAATGTTTTAATTTTTTAAACATTAAAGAATTAGAGCATTATTTAAAAATTGCAAAAATTAAAAATTAAAAATTCATGTTTGATATTATCATCAAAAACGGACTAATTATTGACGGCTCAGGCGAGCCGGCCTATCGCGCCGATCTTGGCATCAAAGATTCTGCGATTTCTAAAATTGGAGAGTTGCATGACGAAAAGGCGGCTGTGGAAATTGAAGCTGAGGGGAAAATTATTTGTCCTGGATTTGTTGATGTCAACAATCACAGTGATACCTATTGGCGACTGTTTTTGAGTCCACACTTGGAAAGCCTCATCTATCAAGGCATAACAACGATCATTGGTGGAAATTGCGGAACATCACTTGCTCCACTGGCGGCGCCAGAGACGATTGATGCAATTCAGAAATGGGTGGATGTGAAAAAAATTAATGTTAGCTGGCTCAAAGTTAAGGAATTTTTGGCATTTTTAGAGACAAAAAAATTATCGCCCAACTTTGGAACATTAGTGGGGCATGCTACGCTTCGCAGGGGGATTATCGGTGACGCGGTGCGTAGTATGAATCCGAAGGAAATTGAAGCAATGGAGAAAAATTTGAAACGAGCGATGAAAGAAGGAGCGCTGGGAATGTCCACTGGCCTCATCTATTCTCATGCGCGCCTTGCACCCTACGCCGAACTTTTGGCGTTGGCTAAGATTGTGAGAAAATATGACGGAGTATATGCCACACATATCCGTTCAGAGCAGGAAGAATTTTTGGAAGCCATTGATGAGGCGCTGCAAATTGCCAGGGAAACGGGGGTGAAGTTGCATATTTCACATCTCAAAGCCATCGGCGAAAAGAACTGGCCCAAGATGGATGACGCACTAAAATTGATTGACAAGGCCAAAGGAGAAGGAATTGACGTGACGTTTGATGTCTATCCCTATACCGCGACTGGTTCAGTGCTCTATTCCTTTTTGCCAGCGTGGATTTCCGAAGGCGGAAAAAAAATCATGCTGCATCGCTTGAAAGATCCAGTTATCCGTGCCAAAGTGATTTCCGAAATGCGTGATTCAGATTTTGATTATGCGAAAATCAATATTGCCATTTCGCCGCTGAATAAAACACTGACACGGCATAGTATTTTGGAAATTGCCAAAAGCCAGGAAAAAACAGTGGAGGATGCTATTTTGGATATCCTCATTGCCTCAGAGGGGATGGTAATTACTTCAATGGAAGTTTTGAGTGAAGAAAATATTCAAAAAGCTTTGAAAAATTCACTGTCTTTTGTGGCGACTAATGGCTCAGGCTATGACATTGCTCACGTCAAAACTGGCGAGCGAGTGCATCCGCGTAATTTTGGAACATTTCCTCGCGTGCTCGCTAAATATGTGCGAGAAGAGAAGTTACTTTCTTGGGAAGAAGCGATTCGCAAAATGACTGGAGCGCCAGCGGAAAAGTTTAGCCTCAAAAAACGCGGGCTTTTGAAAAAAGGCCACTTTGCCGATTTGATAATACTTGATCAAAACAAAATTACGAGCATCGCAAGCACGGAGAATCCCTATCAATATGCTAGCGGGATTGAGTTGGTAGTGATCAATGGGGAGATTGTGCTTAGGGACGGGCAGTATAATGGCAACAGAAATGGGCAAGTGATTAAGCGCTAAATCAAACCTATGATGAATCTTAATGATTTGAAAGGAAGGCGGATAACGGTAATGGGCCTGGGATTGCACGGTGGAGGAAATGGTGTGATTAGATTCCTCGCCGAAGCTGGAGCAAAGCTTACTGTGACTGATCTTAAATCAGAAAAAGAATTGAAAGCATCTCTAGATAAGCTAAGTGATTTGCCAGAAATCAAATATGTTCTGGGACTTCATAGAGAAGAGGATTTTTCCACTGCTGATTTGGTGGTTAAAAACCCGGCAGTGCCTTGGACAAATAAATTTATTCAGTTGGCGCTCAAAAAAAACATTCCGGTGGAAATTGATTCCAGTCTGTTTTTCAAATTGTGCAAAAATAGAATAATCGGCGTGACGGGAACACGAGGAAAAACCACGACCGCTTCTTTGATCTATGAAATATTGCGCGCCTCCGACATGGATCCGATTCAGGTGGGAATTGGCCAGGTTTCGGTTTTGGATAAATTAAAAGAGTTAAAAAGCAACTCAATCGTTATTTTTGAACTTTCTAGTTGGCGATTGAGCGCGTTGGGGCGAGCAAACCTGAGTCCTGAGATTGCGGTTCTGACCAACATTTTTCAAGATCATCTGAACTATTATCCCAGCATGGATGAATATTTTCAAGATAAAAAATATATTTTTTCTCATCAAAAAGAGACGAATCATTGCGTGCTAAATTGGGATGATGAGAAATTAAATAAGCTGGGGTCGCAAGTGAATTCGCAAATCGTGCGATTTTCAAAAAACAAACTTGAACAGGATCGAGCGGTGTATGTTGATCAAGATGCGATCTACGCAAGATGGGATGGCATCGAGGAGAAGATTATGGATTTGGCCGAGATAACTTTAAAAGGTGCGCATAATGTGCCCAATATTTTGGCCAGCATTGGAGCGGCAAAGGCACTGGGCGCTTCGGCGGAAAATATCAAAAAAGGCATTCTGGCGTTTTCCGGATTAGTACATCGCTTGGAATTTGTGCGGGAGCTGGACGGAGTAAAATATTATAACGACACGGCGGCCACTTCTCCGGACGGTGCAATCTCCAGTCTCAATTCTTTTGCGGAGCCGATAGTTTTGATTGCAGGGGGATCGGACAAAAATCTGGATATGCGCGAATTGGCCGGTGCGATTAGACAAAAAACTGACAGAGTAATATTCCTCACGGGAGTTGGAACGGATAAAATAATCGCTGAAATGAGAAAATCGGGAAACGATAAGGAATTTATTATCGCTGATTCAATGGAAAAGGCAGTGGCGCTGGCGAGAGATTTAGCAAAAATGGGAGATGTTGTCTTGCTTTCACCCGGCACGGCGAGCTTTGGCCTATTTGTCAATGAGTTTGATCGCGGAGATAAATTCAAATTGGCAGTAAATAATTTAGCATAAAAAACTTGAAAAATAACAACGGAAAAATTGGCATCTTTGATTCTGGCCTAGGAGGCCTTACCATTCTCAAGGAAGTGATTGCTCAGTTGCCAGAGCGAGAATATCTCTACCTTGGTGATAATTTGCGTGCTCCCTATGGCGATAGAACTCAAAAAAAGATTTTTGAGTACACTTTGGCTGGAGTGGAATGGCTTTTTTCTCATGGCGCTGAAATTGTAATCTTAGCTTGCAACACGGCTTCTGCTAATGCGTTGCGTAAAATTCAACAAGAAGTTTTGCCGTTTAAATATGCAAATAAAAAAGTGCTGGGGATTATTATTCCGACCGCTGAGGAACTGAGTAAATTTAGTTTGTCCAAACACATTGGTGTTTTGGCAACCGTTGCGACAGTGGCATCGGGAAGTTTTGAGCGGGAAGCTAAGAAATATAATCCTAAAATAAAACTCAGCATTCAATCAGGCGGGAAGTTGGCTGAACTGATTGAACAAAATAAAGACAAGAAAAAGCTGGAAACAGAGATTGAGATGGTTATCGGCCGCTTAATGGCTAAAGATAAATTGATTGATACAATCGTTCTCGGTTGCACACACTACGCCCTAATCGAAGAGCAGATAAAAGAAAGCTTGCCTAGTGGAATCCGGATAATCAGTCAAGGGGAAATCGTGGCCAAAAAATTGGCCGAATATCTCAATCGGCACGCTGAAATTGATCAAAGACTGAGCAATCGGTTTGCCGTTGATTTCTATACTACAGCGATTGATGATACGGCGAAAAAGAAGATGGCGCAATTTTTTGGAAAGGAGATTTCTGTGGCAACAGTTGATTTGAATAGACATTGAGCTGGACAAATTATTTTTTATTTACTATAATAGATTTTAGTTGTTTTTGAGGTAAAAATAGGGCCCTTAGCTTCCTCCAGAGGCGGACAGGCATTTGGCAGAGCCCTGAATGTTAAAAAATAGAAGTTTAGTATAAAATTGGGCCCTTAGCTCATTTGGTAGAGCACCTGCTTTTCAAGCAGGGGGTGATCGGTTCGAGCCCGATAGGGTCCACTTAGTTTGACAATTTTTGATTTTGGTGCTATAATTAAAAATCGTGGGTAGTGTGATAAATTAGGGCGTATAGCTCAGTTGGTTTAGAGCGCAACACTGATAATGTTGAGGTCTCTGGTTCGAGTCCAGATACGCCCACGTATGTACATAGCATATGTTTTACAAAATTCAAAAAATAAAAAGTATACTGGCAGCACGAGTGATTTGGAAGATCGTCTGAAAATGCATAATGATGTTTCTTTAGAAAAAGCCATATTTCACAAAACAACCTACAAAAAAGGCCCGTGGAAAATTATTTTTTCTAAAGAATTTAAAGAAAGAGAGGATGCATTAAAATTTGAAAAATTTCTAAAAACAGGTAAAGGAAGAGAGTGGTTGAAAAATAATATTTAGGCGATTAGCTCAGTTGGTTAGAGCGCGCCCGCCGCGGCGGGTAATGACGAGGTCCGAGATTCGAGTTCTCGATCGCCCACTAAATTAGTTCTTTGTTATTTTTTGT
>JBAQNU010000003.1:0-37805 GCA_049304095.1 Candidatus Moraniibacteriota bacterium
TGTTTTATATATATTCAACTCGCAAATTTTTGAAAAAGTCAAATCGCGCGTAAACTAAATACTTTAATATAGAACTCATTTATTTCCTCGTTTTTGCCCATTTTCCAGGCAAAAAGAGTGAATATGAGCATTATTTGTATGCCAAAAGCCCCCAAAAGTTTGAAGGTTAAAGACACCTTCAGTGCGCAGTCTTCTCTTTCTAAGAGAAAATTCTTCAAACCGATGTCGATGGTTTCTCTGCCAAACTTGATTGAAGTGCAGTCAAATTCCTATAACTGGCTAATGGAGAAGGGTCTTCGTGAGCTTTTGGACGAAGTTAACCCCATTACAGACTTTTCGGAAAAAGATTTGGAGCTGTCTTTCAAGGAGTACTATTTAGACGAGCCGAAATATGACGAAGTAACGGCGAAAAACAAGAATATCTCATACGAAGCACCTTTGCGTTGTAAGGTGCAACTCCTGATCAAAAAAACTGGCGAAGTGAAGGAGCAAGAAATCTACCTAGGAGACTTTCCGCTGATGACTGATCGCGGAACATTCATCATCAACGGCGTGGAGAGAGTGGTGGTTAGTCAAATCATCAGAAGCCCCGGCGTGTTTTTCTCGATGGACTATCAAAAAGGCAAAAAGCTATTTGGAGCCAAAATTATTCCTAATCGGGGAGCCTGGCTTGAAATTGAAACCGACAGCGAGGGCGCAATTTATGTTAAAATTGATCGCAAAAGAAAAGTGGCCATTACAGCACTTTTGCGCGCTTTTGGCTATTCTAGTGATGAAAAATTGCTAGAACTGTTTAAAGATATTGATAAGGGTGAAGTGTCTTTTATTTCAGAGACTATTGCGAAAGACATAGCAAAAAATCAAGGAGAAGGTTATAAGGAAGTCTATAAAAGAATTCGTCCAGGAGACTTGGCGACAGAATCGAATGCCAAGCAAGTGATTGATTCGATGTTTTTTGATTTTGAAAAATATGACTTTGGCGCTGTGGGACGTTATCGATTGAACCAGAGATTGGAAGTGGAAGCAATTAATGATGAGGAGCACCGCGTGCTAACTCGCGAAGATTTGATTTTGATTATTAAAGAAATTATCCGCCTCAACAACGATCCATTAGCGATTGCTGATGACATTGACCATCTTGGCAATAGGCGCGTGCGTTCAGTCGGTGAATTGGTACAAAACAAATTACGGGTTGGCTTTGCCAGGACTGTGCGAAATATTAAAGATAGAATGAGCACCTGTGATATGGAAACAGTGGTGCCGGGACAATTGGTCAATTCTCGTCCGATTGCGGCGTCAATTAAGGAATTTTTTGCCAGTTCGCAACTTTCTCAGTTTATGGACCAGGTGAATCCTTTGGCAGAACTTGAGCACAAAAGGCGCATTAGCGCCATGGGACCAGGCGGACTGACCAGGGAGCGCGCTGGATTTGAAGTGCGCGACGTCCACCATTCTCATTATGGCCGAATTTGTCCAGTGGAAACTCCAGAAGGACCAAACATTGGCCTCGTTGGACATTTGGCAACTTATACTAAAATTAATGAATTTGGCTTTTTAGAGACGCCTTACATCAAAATCTACAACGAAGTTGACAATGTTGCGGGTGATTTGGTTAATCGAATTTTGGATGAAGATTTGCCTGGCTTTAGCCGTGGAGACTTGATTTCGGCAAAAATGGCAGAAGGCATTGCTAAATTAAAAGATAAAAAAACGGTCAAAGTTAAACCACATAAGAGCAATGATGATATTGAATATCTCAATGCGACCGTGGAGGATCGCAAAAATATTGCGCATGCCGGAATTCAAATTGATGAATTTGGCAATATTCTCGATGAGGTGGTAGGTGCGAGAGTGAAAGGCCGAGCAACAGAAATTGAAGCGGCAAAACTAGACTATATTGATGTTTCAGCCAAGCAATGTATTTCAGTGGCGACTTCCATGATTCCCTTTTTGGAACATGATGATGCCAACCGGGCACTGATGGGAAGTAATATGCAACGCCAAGCTGTATCTTGCGTGAAACCTCAGGCACCGCTCGTGGGCACTGGTATTGAAGACAAGGCGGCTGTTGATTCGGGGCAAGTCGTGGTGGCCCGCGCTGCAGGAGAAGTGACGGAAGTTGACGCAGATCACATTATTGTAAAAGAAGAAGCGCCAGTGGCTTCCAAGAAACCTTATTTGAAAAGAGAATATCGTCTGCAGAGTTTTGTAAAATCCAATGCTTTTACCTCAATGAACCAGGTACCGCGGGTGGCCAAGGGTGATGTGGTCAAAAAAGGACAACTTTTGGCAGACGGCGCTTCAACAGATCACGGAGAGCTATCGCTCGGACAAAATATCGTGGTAGCTTTCATTCCATGGGAAGGCTCTAACTATGAAGACGCGATTATTATTTCAGAAAAATTAGTTGAGGATGATCGTTATAGCTCGATTCATATTGAAGATTTTTCAATTGACGTGCGAGACACCAAACTGGGACCGGAAGTGATCACGAGAGACATTCCTAATATTGGCGAAGAGCGTTTGAAAAATCTAGATGAAACTGGTGTGATTGTGATTGGAGCAGAAGTGGCTTCAGGCGATATCTTGGTTGGAAAAATTTCTCCTAAAGGTGAGGGTGATTTAACAAGTGAAGAAAGACTCCTTCGCGCAATTTTTGGAGAAAAATCGAGAGACGTCAAAGACAGCTCGCTCTATTTGCCACATGGCGAATATGGCAAAGTGGTGGACATCAAAGTTTTTTCTCGCGAACAAGGGGATAAACTTTCGACTGGTGTGATCCAACAAATTCAAGTTAGTGTAGCACAGCTCAAGAAAATTTCAGTGGGAGACAAATTGGCTGGACGCCATGGAAACAAGGGTGTGATTTCACGCATTGCTCCAGTGGAAGATATGCCATATTTGCCGGACGGAACTCCAGTGGACATGATTCTCAATCCTCTCGGCGTGGCCAGTCGTATGAACATCGGACAAATTATGGAAACGCATCTTGGTTGGGCGGCGCTAAAACTTGGGTATAAGGCGGCGACTCCAGCATTGGAAGGAGTAACAGAAGAACAGATTAAGGTGGAATTGAAAAAGGCTGGTTTGCCTGAGAGTGGAAAGGTGAGATTGGTCAATGGACGCACAGGTGATTTTTTTGATAACGAATCAACTGTTGGCGTGATGTATGTGTTGAAACTTCATCATTTGGTGGATGACAAGATTCATATGCGTTCCATTGGACCATATTCTTTGATTACCCAACAACCGCTGGGTGGAAAGGCACAATTTGGTGGACAGCGTTTTGGAGAAATGGAAGTTTGGGCATTGGAAGGTTATGGCGCAGCCTACACCTTGCAAGAAATGCTCACCATCAAATCAGACGATCAGATGGGAAGATCAAAAGCTTATGAAGCCATCATTAAAGGTGAGCCAATTAAGAGTCCAAATGTTCCAGCTTCTTTTCACGTGCTCGTAAGCGAGCTCAAGGGCTTGGGACTGAGTGTGGAATTGAATGAAACGAGCGTCGACGGCAATGCGGATGAATATGAAGAAAAAGCTGCAAAGGAAAGAGAGAACATTGCCTAGAAGATGCATTTTAAATAAGTTTTAAATAATTTATCTTATTATATGGATTCAATTACTAACACTAAGACCAGCAATTTCTCGAGTGTTCGGCTCAAGATTGCCAGTCCTGAGGAAATCTTAACTTGGTCAAACGGCGAAGTGACGAAACCGGAGACAATCAACTATCGTACCCAGCGTTATGAAAAAGACGGTCTATTTTGCGAAAAGATTTTTGGACCATCGCGCGATTGGGAATGTTATTGTGGAAAATATAAACGCATCCGCTATAAGGGTATTGTTTGCGATAAGTGCGGAGTGGAAGTGACGAGAAGCGTGGTACGACGCGAACGGATGGGTCACATCAAACTTTCCGTGCCAGTTTCCCATATTTGGTTTTTGCGAGGTGTGCCTTCAAAAATCGGTTTGGCATTGGGCCTTGGGGTGCAAGATTTGGAGCGCGTGATCTATTTTTCTAGCTATGTAGTTCTCAGTGTTGATGAAGCAGAAAAAGAAAAGGCTTTGGCGCAAGTGGAGCAAGAAATGAAATCCAAGCAGAAGGAACTCGAGAAAAATTTTAGTGATGATGACAAGAGACGACAAGAAAAACTGGAAGAGTTGAAAAATATTTATCGTTCGACTAAGGAAGAGTTGAAGAATTTGCGCAAATTGCAGATTATTTCCGAAGTGGAATATTTCAATTTGTCTTCTCGCTATGGACAAGTCTTCACAGCCAGCATCGGTGCTGAAGCCATCAGAAAATTGCTCGCTGATTTGCATATGGAAGAAGAGATTGCTAGTTATAAAAAGATGCTTGAAGCCGATGAGGAAATTCCCGACAGAAAAAAGGTGATGAAGCGCGTGAAACTCTTAAACGGTCTGGTTGGCGCTGGACTTAAACCCGAATGGATGTTGCCAACAATTATTCCGGTTATTCCACCGGATCTTCGTCCAATGGTGGCGCTTGACGGCGGTCGTTTTGCCACATCAGACGTGAACGATCTCTATCGTCGCATTATCAACCGCAATAATCGTCTCAAAAAATTAATGGAAATTGGTGCGCCGGAAGTGATTACGCGCAATGAAAAAAGAATGCTACAAGAAGCGGTGGACGCCCTTTTTGACAATAGCGCAAGAAAATCACAAGTTAGCGTGGCCGCGTCAACTGGGCAACGTCGAGCACTAAAATCGCTGGCGGATACTTTGAAAGGCAAGCAAGGACGTTTCCGTCAAAACCTTTTGGGAAAGCGAGTGGACTATTCCGGACGAAGTGTGATTGTGGTGGGACCAAAACTGAAATTGCATCAATGCGGACTCCCCAAGAAAATGGCACTTGAACTTTTCAAACCGTTTATTATCAACAAATTAATCGAAAGAGAGTTGGCCTATAATGTGCGCTCTGCCGGAAAAATGGTGGAAGCGGAATCGGAAGAAGCCTATGATATTATTGATGAGATTATCTCGCATCACTATGTTCTTCTCAACCGTGCTCCAACCCTCCATCGCTTGTCAATTCAAGCTTTCCAACCGGTTCTCATTGAAGGAAAAGCCATTCAGGTGCATCCGATGGTTTGTTCGGCTTTCAACGCCGACTTCGATGGTGACCAAATGGCGGTTCATGTTCCACTGACTGACAAAGCCCGTTGGGAAAGTGCTAATCTGATGCTTAGCGCGAAAAATCTTTTGAAACCGGCTAGTGGTGAACCAATCATCTCTCCGACATTGGACATGGTGTTGGGTTGCTACTACATTACCCACATTCTAGCTGGTGCAAAAGGTGAAGGTCGCATTTTCGCTTCTGAAGACGAAGCGATCTTGGCTGAAGAATTGGGACAGATTGATGTGCGAGCAAAAATTAAAGTTTTGCGCAACGGCGAAATCCTAGAAACATCGGCCGGAAGAATTCGTTTGAATTTTATTATTCCAACTGAATTAGGATTCCAAAACTATGAAATGACCAAAAAAGAATTGAAGCTTTTAGTGGCGCGAGTTTTGGAACTCTGCGGACAAGAAGTGACTGCAGTTTTTGTGGATGAAATTAAAAACCTTGGCTTTGCTTCTGTGACAAAATCAGGAATTAGTTGGGGCATGGATGATCTTCGTGTGCCAACGGAGAAAAAAGAAATTATGTCTGGCGCTGAAGATAAAGTAGATGTAATCAAGAAACAATATAACTTGGGACTCCTGACTGAAGAAGAAAGAAAAAGCAAAGTGATTGAAGTTTGGAATGATGCGAAAAATAAGATTACTGATCGTGTGCGCGAATCGATGGATAAAGAAGGGCCAGTTTATTCTATGGTCTATTCTAAGGCTCGTGGATCAGAATCAGTGGTGGTGCAGATGGCCGGAATGAAGGGACTGATGGCGGGACCAACTGGAGAGACAATCGAACTTCCAGTTAAGAGTTGTTTCAAAGAAGGTCTTAATGTGCTCGAATATTTCATCTCTACTCACGGCGCAAGAAAAGGTATGGCCGACACCGCCCTTCGTACTGCAACCGCTGGTTATCTTACGCGACGTCTCGTGGATGTGGCGCAAGATGTGATTGTGCGTGAAGCGGATTGTGGCGACACAGAAGGCGCTTATATCTATAAGGAAGACTCTGATCGCTTTGGGCTGAATTTTGCCTCTCGTGCAATTGGACGCTTTTTGTCAGAAGATGTCGTTGATGAGAAAACCGGAAAAGTGGTTGTGAAAAAAGATCATCTTGTAACCAAAGAAGAAGGAGAGTTGATTGAAAAAGCTGGCGTGGAAAAAATCAAAATCAGAACTGTCGCGACTTGCAAAACTCCTCGCGGAGTTTGTCAGAAATGTTATGGAACTGATCTTGGTCGCGGACATTTGGTGGATGTTGGTCAAGCGGTGGGAATCGTGGCGGCGCAAGCAATTGGCGAGCCAGGAACACAGCTCACGATGCGTACTTTCCATATTGGAGGTATTGCTGGATCAGACATTACCCAGGGTCTTCCTCGGGTGGAGGAAATTTTTGAAGCGCGTCCTCCAAAGGGCGAAGCGATCATTTCCGAAATTGATGGACGAGTCATTGAGCTGGAAAATGCTGATAAGGCGACAATTGTGCGCATTGAATCGACAGATGAGGCAAAAATTGTTAAGGAATATCCAGTTTCCGCTGGTAGCACACTAAAAGTGGCCAAGGGAGATTTGGTGGCAAAAGGCACACCGCTCAGCGATGGACACATTGATCTTAAGAAGCTGTATGGAACAATGGGGCAAGAAGAAGTCCACCGCTATATCACACGGGAAATTCAAGAAGTGTATGCTTCTCAAGGTGAAGGAATTAATGATAAACACATTGAAGTGATTGTGCGACAAATGTTTAGTCGCGTTTCCATTCTGAGCGAGGGCGATACAACTTTCCTTTCTGGTGATGTATTTGAAATCGATGAGTTTAAAGAAGAGAATCTAAGAGTGAAAGCGAGAGGTGGCGAAGAGGCAACTGGCGAGCGCATTCTTTTGGGTATCACTAAAGTAGCCCTGTCTACTGAGAGTTTCCTTTCTGCGGCGTCTTTCCAAGAAACAGCCCGCGTGCTCATTAACGCTGCCGTTTCTGGCAAGGAAGACAAACTGCGAGGCCTCAAAGAAAACGTGATTATTGGAAAGTTGATTCCAGCTGGAACGGGCTATCAGCAATCACTAAGGGCCTAAAACTTGACTTTTCACTTCAGATGGTGTATACTAGATAGGTAATAGAGAGAGCGGGTGAGTCCCGCTTTCTTTTTATTTTATTTAGTTAATTATTAATAAAAACAAAAATATGGATGAAGAAAAAGAGGTTTGCCAGTGTCCCGAATGTCTCAAGCGGGAACAAGAAGAAAAAGAGTCAGAGCATTTGAATCTCGCGATTCTCTTAGCCCTGATGCCAGCGCTTACCATCACCTTTTTGAGTAATGCCGGATTTTTCTAAAAACAGGAAAAAGTGATTTTTCGAAAAGCCTCCCTATGAGGCTTTTCGTATTTTTGAAATATATGCTAAACTAGTTTTATGGGACGAAAAAAAAAGCAAGCAAAAGAAAAAGAACTAATAGCTCAAAAAACGGGAGAAAATAAATTTGATTTTTCTCTTTCAGCGGACGCAAAAAGAAGTGCGTCCGGGGTGGTTCTCTTCACTCTGGCGGTTATCTCAACGCTAGGTTTTTTTGGTTATGCCGGAATAGTGGGGGAATTCCTCAATAAATTAATTGGCCAAGCAATCGGTTGGGCTAAGTTTATTTTCCCACTGTTCCTCATTCTGGCTGGAGTGGTGTTATTTTTTAGAAAAAAAACGATTTTTTATGTAACAAAACTAGTCGGACTTTTTGTGGTGCTGGTGAGCATCACGGGACTGTTTCATTGGTTTTTTGATCCGGGAAAAATGCATTCACTAGCGAACAAGGGAAGTGGCGGAGGATATGTTGGTTATGTGGTGGCCTATTTTTCAATTAAATATTTAGGCAATGCTGGCAGTCTTGTTGTGATATTGGCGCTTTTGCTTTTGGGTGTGATTATTGCTTTTGAATTTTCCATTATTAATTTTATTGAACGATTCAAGCGAGAAAAAGAAACTGTAGAGGCAGACCTTGCGTCTGTCCAAGGAGAACCAACGAATGAAAAACCGCATGACTTAGAAGAGTTACCGAAGGAGGTCGAAACTTTGCCAGAAGATCTGGATGCAAATATCGGGAAAATAAAATTTGTGGAAGGGCGAGATCAATTTGTTGCTCCAAATTTAGAAGAAGAAGCGGAAAAAGGCATGGGACTTTTTGCCAGAAAAGATCTTTCGAGTGATGGCAGATCTTTGCACAAAAGAAAAAATTTGAAATGGAAATTTCCGCCAGTAGGTATTTTGGAAAGAGCAAGCGGGGTGGCCAGAGGCGGAGACACCGAACTTAATGCGCAAATCATTCAAGATGCTCTGCGCAATTTTGGGATTGAAGTGGAAAAAGGTGGAACAAAAACTGGTCCGGCTGTGACACAATATAGTTTTCGACCAGCCGTTGGCGTGAAGATTGCTAAAATTTTAGCCCTACAAAATGATCTTTCTTTGGCTCTGGCTGCGCCTATTCGCATTGAAGCGCCAATCCCGGGAAAATCTCTTATCGGCATCGAGGTGCCCAACAAGAGCTCTTCTTTCGTGCGGTTGCGTTCAATCCTGGAAAGCAAGGAGTTTAAAAATAGAATATCTAATTTGACGATTGCTCTGGGCGAAGACGTAAGTGGCAACTATATTTTCGGTAGTCTCGACAAAATGCCGCACCTTATGGTGGCAGGAGCGACAGGCACAGGAAAGTCAGTTTGTGTCAACTCAATTATCACGATGCTTCTTTATCAAAATTCACCGGAAGAATTGAAATTTATTATGGTTGACCCAAAACGTGTCGAGCTATCGTTGTATAATGGCATCGCGCATTTGCTCACGCCAGTGATTGTGGAGAATGCCAAAGTTGTGAATACACTTCGTTGGGCAGTTAGCGAGATGGAGAAACGCTATAAATTATTTCAAGAAGTGGGCGTGCGCGATATTCTTTCTTATAAAGAAAAGTTAAGAAATGGAGAAAAACGAAAGTTGGTTGACGGAGAAACTGGTGAAGTGAGCGAGGAAGATTTGAAAAACATTCCTTACATTGTGATTGTAGTGGATGAGCTGGCTGATCTTATGGGTAGCCATGGGAAAGATGTGGAGGGGGCGATTGTGCGCATCGCTCAAATGGCGCGCGCCGTGGGAATTCATCTCATTGTCTCTACGCAACGGCCATCAGTGGAAGTGATTACTGGACTCATTAAAGCCAACATCACCACTAGAATTTCTTTTCAAGTGGCGACACAAATTGATTCGCGCACAATTTTGGATATGGCGGGAGCGGAAAAACTTCTGGGCAATGGCGATTCGCTCTATCTCAGCGCCAATTCGCCCAAACCGCAAAGAATTCAAGGTGTGTTTGTGACGGAAAAGGAAGTGAAGGAAATTGTGAAGTTTATTCAGAAGGAAAATGAAAATAGTGAAGGAGAAGATGAGGCGGAGGAGATTACAATGGGCAAAAATTCTTCCTCAACTGCCAGCGAGTTGGATAAGTTCAATGGTTTTAGTGATGAGGGTAATGATGAACTCTATGAGGCGGCGAAAAAAGAAATCATGCAATCTAAAAAAGCCTCAGCATCTTTTTTGCAAAGACGTCTGCGCGTTGGTTATGCCCGGGCCGCGAGACTCTTGGATATTCTAGAAGAAAAAGGCGTAGTCGGACCAGCTGATGGAGCAAAACCACGTGAAATTTTTGGTTTGCCAGATGAAGAGCAAACGGTCTATCATGACGACAATACTGATCAGGAAAAACGGGATAAGTGGGAGATGTAATAAACTTTTATCAGACTAAAAAAAGACGTCCTCTCTTGGACGTCATTTTTCATTCTTGCACATTAGAATACCCAATATAACTCTTGCGGTCTTTTTCCACTAAGTCCCAGACTAGCTCGAAAATTTGTTTGATGACGATGGCTACATCTGCATTATCCATCACAACCGCTTGCAAATAGCGGTGAGAAGAAATTAGAACTTTTTCGCCATAAATTTCGATTGAGATATTGCTGTCATATTTTTCTCGGAACAGCTCTTTCATTTTGATTCTTTGATCTTGAAGCATCTGGAAAATTGCCTCGTTATTTTTGTAATAATCATTGGCTGTTGTTATTACTCTTCGTCTGGTGCCGTTTTTTTCCTGAAAGGCATTTAGTTCAGCCCAAAGATCAATTAGTTCTGGTGAACTGTCTTTCAGATCAGCATAAAAGCCTAAGATTTCCTCTTTCCGCCCAATCTCTTTGACTAGTTTATAATAAATCTCGCGAAAACCACGGATCCCTTCATAATAGGCTACGCTGACTTTTTGCGATTTCTCCTTTCTCACCGCCAAAAGTTCTGGCAAAGCTCTTTTGGCCCACAACATCCGTTCGTCCACAATTTGCCAAATATGTTCCGGGGTTTCTGCTTCAAAAAGCAGTTTCTTGGCGCGGGGAATCTTTTTTACCATCCCTTTTTCCCTCAATTGCTCTAAAATCACGTAAGTCGTCGGTTTTTTCAGACCGCTTTTGTTGGCGATATTATAAGCCGTAGTTAGTCCCAACTGCAAAAGCGCCAAATAGACCTTGGCTTCTTTGTCGTTTAATCCCCAGTTTTTGACGGCTTCGATAAGATTCATAGTCTTTATTATACACGATGTTTAAAATTTAGTCAATATTTTTGATGACAAAATGTATGAATAACACAATATGGTCTAATTATAGGCATAATATAGTAATATTAAAGCATGCTATTTGTTGACTATTTTGTATTTTTAGACTATAATAGGTTGTTAGGCTGAAATTTTGAATAGCTTAGGGCAGAAGCCTGACAAGGTTCATTGACAATTAAAAAGGGAGGGAGAGATATGTTGACTGCAATAGAAGATATTGAGAGAAGAATTAAAAACTCAATTTTTGATTTAGAAAAAAGACTTTTCGTTCAAACGCAGACTATTTCTGACGAGATAGTCAGAAAAATCATTTTAACAGACGAAATAATCTTTAGTTTTTGTGAGTTACGTCAAAAATATGCTGAAAAAAGAGATGGCCTTGAGAGATTCCTTTTCGGGAGCAAACTTAGAGGTGAGCGAGAAACTGAAATTGAGAAAATGATCGAAAGAAATCTGGAGAGCTGGTACCGATGGGAGATTAAAAGAATTGGTATTGAAGATACTAACATTTTTCTCTGCAGAAAAATTAAAGATAAGCACCTTCGGTTTATTATTGCAGAAAAAATGCATCTTGTCCTTTGCTGTAATTGGCTTGACGAAAGAGGTGGTTTTGAAAAAAACTTGAAAATGGAGAAGGAAATGAAGCGGCTTGGCTTTGGGGATTTTTATGAGCGTAGTTGTTATTCAGATGGAGACTCTTATTATGGACCCAAGAATAATATTTTTGAGAAAGTTCGAAAAGAGCTTATTAAAAAATTTCACACTACTATCGAAAATCCAAACTTGATGAAAAGTTATTTTCGTTTGCCAGTAAGAATTAGTCGTCTCGAAAAAGGTTCTAAAGAACTAGAAGTAAGGCAGAAGGAGACAAGAGAGAGAACATGTGGCCAAAAGCTCATCGAAAAGTACGGTTATAACTATAAGGAAATTAAAAGGCAAACTCCCTGGCTACCAAGAGAGTTGGATAAGCTCTATTTAGTGTCAGACTTAAAAATAAAAGAAGACGTTATCGCCATCGTTTCTACTGGGCAATATACTAAACGAGGTCCCGGGGTGGAATACGGAACAGTTTTGACAATATTTCGTGTCAATCAAGAGAAACCTATCACAAAATATTTTAAATATCGTGATGCATTTTCAGAGGCGAAAGATAACCGATCAAACTGTTTTGAAAAATGTGAGATAAAAAAAATAACCCCCAACTCCGTTACGATAGTACTTGACAAAAGAGAAGAGATTGAAATAGATATTTAATATCTAAAAAAGGGAACTGCTTATTGCAGCGGTTCCCTTTTTAAATTTTGTAATAAATTATAACCAAGACGAGGCAGTGCCTCGTCTCTACAATCTTGCTGGAGGAATATAAATAGGCTATACTCTAGATAATTGGAAAAGAAAAACGAACCAGCGATCAACAGAAGCGGGTTAAGTGGAAGATGCTGATAATGGGGGGCAGAAAATTTGACAAGCTTGGGATTATTGGGTGAGTGGAATATTGATATATATGTGCAATATATTGCACAAAAAAGGTATTATTTGAGCAATGCGGTTATCAGTGATTTCATAGAATCATGGAAAAATAGTAGCTCAGAATAATCGGTAGAAAATTATAAATTTTTATGACAAATGGCTTTACAAAAAAACGGGTGGGGACGTTGACTTTGGGGGAGAAACTCAAAAAATTGCGCTCGGATAAGCGTATATCTTTGGGTGAGGTTTCTCGCGTGACCAAAATCCGTTTGGAATATTTGGAGTGTCTTGAAGATGGGCGCTATCAAGGTTTGCCGGCGGATGTCTATGTGCGGGGATTTCTCAAGAGTTATGGAGAGTTTCTTTTAGTGGATGAAGAAAACCTGGTTCGGCTCTATGAAAAAGAAAAAGGGATCAAAAAAAATTTGGAAAAAGGTAAGACTGGGGCAGAGGGAGAAACAGAGATGAAGACCATTGATCTTTCTATTTTTGTTTTTACGCCCAAAAAAATCGTGCTATTTTTGTTGCCAATTTTAGTTTTGGCACTTTTTTTCTATCTTTATCGTGAAGCTGGGTCACTCACGGACACACCACGACTGATTATCTTTGCGCCTTTGAATAATTCCGAAGTGAAGGAAAACACGGTTAAATTGGAAGGAAAAACAGACAAAGATGTCAGAGTGCTCGTGAATGATCAGATGATTTTGGTTTCTGATGAGGGAAAGTTTAGCGAAAATCTCTCGATGCAGCCAGGAATAAACATCATCCATGTGCGGGCGGTGAATAAGTTCCAAAAAGAAACAGCGGAAAATATTACCGTGCAGGGGGCATTTGAAGAAAATAATGCAGTGGATGAGGTGAATAAAACTGATGAGGAGACGAATTTGTCTAGCGCACAAATGGATGATACCGCCACGCAAGCAGTGCAAATTGAACTGAATGTTTCACCTGGTCCGGTTTGGGTGAGCGTTGAAGCCGATGGCAATTTAGTGTTTAGCGGGGAAATGCTTTCCGGAGCGACGCAAATATTTAGTGCTCATGATCAGATCAAGATTGGCTCAGGCATGGCCAATGCGACCTATGTGAAGCTCAATGGAAAGGATTTGGGCGCGCTAGGAGCGGAAAGTGGCGTGGTGCGAGACTTGATTTTTGCCAAAGATGGGAGAAAATAGTATGATAAAATAATAAATAATTTAATAAAATCATTATGAAAGATGAAGAGAAGAAAGATGGGAAGAATAAAGAGCAAGAAAAAGGTGTGGACAATGTTGTGTCTGAGATTAGGGAAAAATTTGGTGAAGGGGTAATTATGAAATTGGGGGATATTAAGCATGTCGACGTGGCTTCAATTCCAACCGGTTCAATTTCACTGGACTTGGCACTGGGAATCGGCGGGATTCCGCGTGGACGTGTGGTGGAAATATATGGGCCGGAATCTTCGGGAAAAACTACTTTGACATTGCACGTCATTGCCAACACGCAACGAGCAGGTGGCGTGGCCGCTTTCATTGATGCGGAACATGCTCTCGATCCGGAATATGCCAAAAGAATCGGAGTGAATATAAACGACCTGTTAATTTCTCAGCCGGACAATGGCGAGCAGGCATTAGATATTGTGGATGCGTTGGTTAATTCTGGTTCGATTGATATGGTTGTGGTAGATAGTGTGGCGGCGCTCGTTCCAAAGGCGGAAATCGAAGGAGATATGGGGGACCAGCATATGGGACGCCAAGCGCGTTTGATGTCGCAAGCTTTGCGAAAACTGACCGCCATTATTTCGCGCTCTAACTGCACGGTGATTTTTATCAACCAAATCCGCATGAAGATTGGCGTGGTATTTGGTAATCCAGAAACGACCACGGGCGGAAACGCACTGAAATTTTATGCTTCTGTTCGTGTGGAAGTGAGACGCTCGGCGCAAATCAAGAAAGGTGAAGATATCGTCGGGAATCGTACGAAAGTAAAAATTGTCAAAAATAAAGTAGCGCCACCTTTTCGCACAGCGGAATTTGATATCATGTACAATGAAGGAATTTCAGCAGCGGGAGATATTTTGGACACGGGCGTGAAATATGAAGTAGTGAGTAAGAAAGGCAATTCTTATTCTTATGGCGAACTAAAATTAGGCGTTGGTCGTGAACCGGCTAAGGCCTACCTGAAAGCCGACAAAAAAATCCAAGCGGAGATTGCCAAGGGCATTTTCAAAAAAGTGGCGGAATTGGAGGAAATTGCGAGCAAGGAATAGTGGGGTAAATTTTCAATTTTCAATTTAAAATTTTTAATGAATTTTAAATTTCTAAATGACAAAATCTATTTAATAATTCGTTTAATTTTAAAAAAGTATTATGGACATGAAACATCCAAGTAAGGAAAGAACGCTGGTTATTATAAAGCCGGACGGAGTACAGAGGACGTTAATCGGAGAGATTATCAAGCGCTATGAGCAAGTGGGACTCAAAATGATTGCTCTTAAAATGACCATCCCAACTGAGGATATGGCCACAAAGCATTATTATGAAGTGGGTGGGGATGCGTGGTTGGAAGAAGTGGGCAGGAAAGCGGCCGCTTCTTATGAGAAGAAAGGTTTGAAATCACCATTTGCAACATTCAAAGAGAATGGAATTGCAATTATGAAAGCCAATGCTAAATATCTTAGCTCTGGACCGGTAATTGCTATGATTTGGGAGGGCAATCAGGCGGTAGCACTTGTACGAAAAATTACCGGAGGAACAGAGCCTCTGTCTTCGGACATGGGAACGATTCGTGGAGATTTTACTTTGGATACCTATCAAATGGCAGACTTTGATCAAAGGAGTATTCGCAATTTAATTCATGCTTCTGGATTGACAGAGGAAGCGGAAAAAGAAATTCCAATTTGGTTTTCAGAAAATGAAATATTGAAGTATAGATTAATTCAAGACGAGATTCTTTATGATGTAAATTTGGATGGGATTTTGGAATAAATCCACCTCACCCTTTTACCTTTAAGTCGTTAAAGGTAAAATCTCCTTAGTAAGGAGAGGGGACAAATGCAAAAAATCCTCCAAGCGGAGGATTTTTTAGTTTCGTGAAAAGAAAAACTAGTTTCCTTTGTTGGCAGTTTTCATGCAACGGGTGCAAACTTTCGTCTTGGTGCCGTCAATTTTTTTACTCTGCAGATTGATTTGAAATTTTCTGCGTGTCTTGGCTTCAGAATGGCTGACAGTATTTCCTGATTGCGAACCGCGTCCACAAACTTCACAAACTCGACTCATAAGATTAGGTGTTAATGCTTGATTTATTACAAGATACAATGTAACATAGGAATGTAATTTTAGCAAGAAAAACTATGTCTAATGAAATAGTGCTGATTGTTTTTTATGTCGTAATTTTGCTCTATTCAGTCATTATCCACGAAGTGGCGCATGGCGTTATGGCGCTCTGGCTGGGCGACACCACGGCTAAATATGCTGGACGACTAACGGCTAACCCTTTGAGTCATTTAGATTTTATTGGTTCATTTATTGCGCCATTATTCATGTATTTGTCTTTTGGATTTGCTTTCGGCTGGGCAAAACCCGTGCCCTACAATCCCTATAATCTCAAGAACCAAAAGTGGGGACCGGCGCTGGTGGCTCTGGCCGGACCA
This sequence comes from Candidatus Moraniibacteriota bacterium, assembly GCA_049304095.1. Classification (GTDB taxonomy): domain Bacteria; phylum Patescibacteriota; class Minisyncoccia; order Moranbacterales; family UBA2206; genus UBA9630. The sequence continues at coordinate 15,865 of JBAQNU010000003.1, forward strand.
GCCTCAAATATTTTAGTGGCGATTATTGCCGCGGTCTCCGCGAAAGCAATCGGGCTCCCGCTGCACCTGGAAAAAGATATTATCAATAATTTCAATGAATGGGGAACAGTCTCTGCGACAATTGCTGGATCAATAGGAGCAATTTTCTATGAGCTGCTAATTATCATAGTGATTATTAATGTCTTTTTGGCCTTTTTTAATCTTATTCCTATCCCGCCACTCGATGGCTCAAAACTGCTTTTCTCCGTTTTGCCAATCAAGATTGAAACACAAGCAATGCTTGAGCAATTTGGTTTTATGCTCCTTTTGTTTTTCATCTTCTTCTTTTCTTCCCCGCTACGCATTTTCCTTGGCACCGCCCTTAACGCCTTTTTGCGGCTGGCGATTTGACATATTTCCCGCTATCCTTTATGCTTATTGGGCTAGATAACTGGCAGTTTTTTTATTAGCAACTATTAATATTTTTTAAAGTCTCATGCCAACAATCAATCAACTAAAGCGAAAGTCCCGTTCTTCGTCTAAGAATAAATCAAAAACACCTGCTTTTAAGCATGTTTTTAATACTTTGAAAAACAAGCCGATCCTGACTAACAGCTCATTCAAACGTGGGGTATGCCTCAAAGTCAGCACGACAACACCAAAAAAACCTAACTCAGCTTTGCGAAAAATTGCCAGAGTTAGGCTTACCAATGGCATGGAAGTGACGGCTTACATCCCAGGCATTGGGCATAACTTGCAAGAACACTCCATCGTGATGCTCCGGGGTGGTCGCGTGAAAGATCTTCCTGGTGTGCGCTATCACATTGTGCGGGGAGTTTTGGATAGTGCTGGTGTGGCTAATCGCAAACAAGGTCGCAGTAAATATGGGGCTAAGGTGATGAAAGATAAGAAATAAAGTAATTTAAGGATTTTCTAATATTATGGCAAGAAGAAAAAGAGTATTTGATAAACACGTGAAGCCGGATGCAAGATTCGATAATTTGTTGGTGGGGAAATTCATCAATAGCATTTTGCAAGATGGCAAAAGAACAACAGCTGAGCGAATTGTTTATGAATCTTTTGATATTATCCATGAAAAGACCAAAAAGGGCGGACTAAACATTTTTGAACAAGCCCTGAAGAATGTGGCTCCACTTGTTGAGCTCAAATCTCGCAGAGTTGGCGGAGCCAACTATCAAGTTCCAGTTCCAGTTTTGGGAGAAAGACGCACAACTTTGGCTATCCGTTGGATCAAAGCCGCCATTTCTTCTAAGAAAGGCAAAAAAATGGCCGAAAAATTGGCTGATGAGTTGATTGAAGCATCGAACAAGACTGGCGCAGCGATGAAAAAGAGAGATGATGTGCACAGAATGGCGGATGCGAACAAGGCATTTGCGCATTTCGCTTAGTTCCTAAAATCTAGGTAGTCACAAAGGAGGCCGATATGGCAGAATGCAAGATTAAAGAGTGCCCGAGTTGGGAGTCGGGCAGAGAAGAATGTGATGATTGCGTTGAGGGCAGAGATATTGGTGTAGTTTGTGAATATGCATCAACATGCGATGGTTGCGGAGAACTTTTTAGCCATGAGGAGTTGGAAATGGATCCGGAAACCTATCTCGGATATTGCGAAGAGTGTCGTTAGAAGACGGGGAGAAAATATTCCCCCCGTTTTCTAAAATTTTATCAAGTAGTTTGTTTTTTAGATTTAATAAAATTAATATAAATTAAAGAACGAATTTGTATATTAGTATTAAATTCGTAATTAGTAAAAAAATGGCTAGACAATATCCAATCGAAAAGTATCGTAATATCGGAATTATCGCGCACATCGACGCGGGAAAAACTACCACGACTGAGCGCGTGTTGTTTTATACTGGCGTTACGCACAAAATCGGAGAAGTACATGAAGGCGCAGCGACGATGGACTGGATGGAACAAGAGCAAGAACGTGGAATCACCATTACCAGTGCGGCAACAACTTGTTTTTGGAAAGATTGTCAGGTAAATATTATCGATACTCCAGGACATGTGGACTTCACAGTGGAAGTTGAAAGGTCACTGCGCGTGCTAGACGGCGGTGTGGTGGTGTTTGATGGCAAAGAAGGTGTCGAGCCTCAATCAGAAACGGTGTGGCGCCAAGCCGACAAATATAGCGTGCCACGTGTTTGCTTTATTAACAAAATTGATAAAGAAGGCGCGGATTTCTATTATGCTCTCAAAACTATTTGGGATCGCTTAACTCCTAACGCTGTTGCCTTGCAAATTCCAATTGGGGAGCGGGGTGATTTTGAGGGCGTGGTGGATCTGATCAAGATGAAGGGCTATACTTTCGCTGGAGAGATGGGAATTGATGTTGTTGAAGGAGAAATTCCGGCAGAACTTTTGGATAAAGCCAAAGAGTGGCGAGAGAAAATGGTGGAAAAAGTTTCCGAAACGGATGATGCTCTGACAGAGAAATTTTTAAATGGTGAAGAAATCTCGCAAGAAGAATTGAAAGCAGCTATTCGTCGCGCCACAATTGCCACAAAGCTTGTGCCAGTGTTCACGGGAACAGCTTTGCGTAATAAGGGAGTACAACTAGTGCTGGATGCTGTGATTGATTATCTCCCTTCTCCATTGGACGTGCCAGCGATTAAAGCAACGGATGTGCGAGATGAAACAATTGAAATCGAAGTGAAACAACAAGATGATGCGCCTTTTGCTGCGTTGGCTTTTAAGGTAGCGACTGATCCCTATGTGGGACAACTAACTTTTTTCCGGGTGTATTCAGGAGTTTTGAAAGCAGGATCGTACGTTCTCAATTCTTCTAAGAATGAAAAAGAACGCATCGGACGTATTCTGCAAATGCATGCTAATCACCGGGAAGAAATTTCAGAAATTTATGCCGGTGGAATCGGCGCTTTGGTTGGAATGAAAAATACGACAACGGGCGATACGCTATGCGACATCGAAAAACCGGTGCTTTTGGAAACAATTACTTTTCCAGAACCAGTGATTTCGATTGCGATTGAACCAAAAACTAAGGCCGACCAAGAAAAAATGGGATTTGCTCTGCGAAAATTGGCTGAAGAAGACCCAACTTTTAGGGTGCGCACTGATGAAGAAACCGGCCAAACAATCATTTCCGGAATGGGCGAATTACATTTGGACATTATTGTGGATCGCATGAAACGCGAATTTAAGGTGGAGGCGAACATTGGTCAACCGCAAGTAGCCTATCGCGAAACAATTCGGATTAAAGCGGAAGCGGAAGGCAAATATATCAAACAATCCGGTGGTCGTGGACAATATGGACATTGTTGGATGCGCGTTGAACCACAAGAAGCGGGCAAGGGCTTTGAATTTGTTAGTGAAATCAAAGGTGGCGTTATCCCACAAGAATATATCACTCCGATTGAAAGAGGAGCAAAAGAAGCGATGGACTCGGGAGTTGTTGCGGGTTATCCAATGGTGGACATCAAGGCGACAGTCTATGATGGATCATTTCACGAAGTTGACTCTTCAGAAGCGGCTTTCAAAATTGCCGGATCAATGGCGTTCAAAGAAGCCTGCCGACGTGCAAAACCAATGCTACTCGAACCTATCATGAAAGTGCAAACCATTACACCGGAAAACTTTATGGGTGATGTGGTGGGTGATATTAATGCTAAACGTGGAATCATCAAAGAAATGGGCGACCGCGGAGAAGGCAATGCTCGCGTGAAAGTGATTGACGCCGAAGTACCGCTTTCCTCGATGTTTGGTTATGCGACACAACTTCGTTCAATGTCCCAAGGTCGTGCCAACTATGCCATGGAATTTTCCCACTACGCCGAAGTGCCAAAGAATGTGGCAGAAGAAATTTCGGGAGGGAAGAAATAGTCTCAAAATTTACAACTTTTTTCAAAAGACAACTCCGGGTGGGGTTGTTTTTTTTTGTTAAATTAGACTTTTTTGCTATAATCCATTCATGCAAGAAGATGAAAAAAACTTTTCCAAAATTAGCACTTGGATTTTTGGGCTAAAAGAAAAAATTGAAAAAAATGCGGGCGCGCTTTTTGCGTTTGCGCTGTTGGTTTTTTGGCTGGGTGTTTTTTTGGCGCAGCCGGTTAATTTGGTCAGCACTGATTTGGGGCGGCACATTGAGAATGGGCGCTATTTTTTGGAAACGCATAAGATTCCTGATACTAATCTATATTCCTATACTTATCCGGACATTCCGTTTATCAATCACCATTGGGGCTCGGGCGTGCTATTCTACCTAATCTGGAAAGTTGCCGGAATTTCTGGTTTATCTTTTCTCTATGTCGCGCTTAGTCTTTTGACTTTTGGGCTTTTGTTTTTTGAGACGAAGAAATTTGCCGGCTTGGCGCTCACCACGCTTTCGGCGGTGCTCGTCATTCCGCTCATTGGAGAGCGAACAGAAATTCGGCCGGAAGTGTTTAGCTATTTTTTGGCGACGATTTTTTTTCTCTTGCTTTGGAAATATAAAAAGGGCGAATTGAAAACGTGCGTGCTTTTTTCCTTGCCGGCGCTCGCTCTTCTTTGGGTTAATCTGCACATCTATTTTATCTTTGGCATCGGGCTTATCGGGTTGTTTTTGACTGATACTGTAATTGAAAAAAACTGGGTAAAATTTAAAATATTATTTTCAGTTTTGATTTTGACCATCGGCGCGAGTCTTGTGAATCCTTTTGGCTTGAAAGCAGTGCTTTATCCGCTGAACATTTTCCGCAACTATGGTTACCGCGTGTTGGAAAATCAGTCGGTTAGTTTTCTGACTAACTTAGGGTTTATCAATAATCCTAATCTTTTGATTTTTAAAATAGTTTTGGTTATTCTTCTGGCCAGTATTGTCTCAATTTTTATATTTAATAGAAAGCGAATCAGCTGGCCGTTACTTGGACTTTCACTTGTGGTTAGTGCTTTAGGCTGGAGCGCTTTGCGTAATTTCGCCTTATTCGGCTATTTTACTCTTCCGACGATTGCCTATAACTTAAAATTTGGCTTGAGAAAAAAAGTTGATCTCAATGATGGCTGGTCTAAAATTAGCATCTATTCTCTAGCTTTTGTTTTTCTTCTTTTTTTTAGCTATCTTTTTCAAAACAAATTATTGCGGGAAAATAATGCTGACTCAACTGGGCAAGCGCAAAATGCTTCAGCGATTTTTTTCAAGGAGAACAAGCTGGCCGGACCGATTTTTAATAACTATGATATTGGGGGCTATTTAATTTTTCATCTTTTCCCCAAAGAAAAAGTGTTTGTGGACAATCGGCCAGAAGCCTATCCCGACGCATTTTTCAAAGAGGTCTATGTTCCAATGCAAGAAGATGATGAGATTTGGAAGCGCGTGACGGAGCGATATGATTTCAATGCGATTTATTTCTATCTCGGCGACGCGACCAATTGGGGGCAGGAATTTTTGGTGCACCGAGTGAAAGATCCTGCGTGGGCGCCAGTCTTTGTCGATGAGTATGCAATTATTTTTCTCAAGCGGAATGAAAAAAATAGGGATTTGATTTCAAGGTTTGAAATTCCGCAGGAGCGGTTTAGAGTTACAAATGCTCAATAATGATCATTTGTTCAACTTGAAAGAGGCTGTAGCGCTTAGCGCGTTTCTGATTTTAAGAAGAATTTTCGACAAAAATTGATGATTTGTGATGGTTGTGGCTTATGCCCCTATTTGACTTGTCGTCCTAATCTGCTATGGTATAGGCATAAAACAAAAAGCTGGACCATTTAGGAGGGTTGGCTTTTTTGTTTTTAACTTTCTTTGACAATCTAGAATAACATAAAATCTCTGAATATTTCCATTTACTCAAGCAAAAGGAGGAAGACCTAATGAATGCAGCGAAAAAAATGCTAAAGCAATTGGTGGCAAAAGTGTTTGTTCCTGAAACTGGGAACAGGCTAATAGAGGAGTTATGTAATGAAGAAGGGCCGCTCATTGAGAAGGCGCTTATTGGAAGCTTATCGGAATATCCAGTCAGTAGGCTAATCAGTTTCCTTCGGTCTCTGGAGAATTCAAGACAAAAAAACGGTTCAATAGATAATGTCATCAGTGCCATTGTGCGTTTCTTGGATGGTATCGGTCGTGAACTGATCAGAGAAATTGATTTTCACGAGAGTATATATCTTTGTGTTCACCCGGCGCTCAAAAAAGTACATCTTTTACTGCGGGAAGTCAGGCAAAGAGAAGCTTTGATTTTTACTCAAGCCAGGGGTGTATTTATTTACGCAAAAAATGCTGATATAGAGCGCCGACAATCACTTTTGGAACACTTCAGATGTGCCTTTGCAGGATTTATTGCAGGATTGAAATACCCCGACTTCAGAAGTATGCTGAGAGAGAAAATCTATGCGGAAGAATATCTCCCGATGGTTTTGTCTCAAGCGGAAGTGCTTCTTATGGATTCTGAATTTTCGCTCGCTAAGCTGAAACACATGGAAGAGAACTATGAGAGTCATCCTGACTGCAAGATGGCTGTGCTGTTGCCTGTCGTTAAAAAATGCTACGCCGTTAGGAATGTATCAGAATTAACAGGGACGCAATCGCTCGCAGAGTTTTTGCTTAGCCCTTATCTGATAGAGGATTTGCTTGCGTCAAGTTTCGTGTGGGAACATTTTTTGGCACTATTGGAAGCTGAGAATGATCCAGCTGAAATTGAAAAAGTTTTTGAAAAGAAAGCTGGCGTTGAAATTCCTGACAACATATTGGATTCGGTTTGTAGTCGCTATATAGCAATTCTTTCCGATGGTATAAAAAGTCATGAAGGAGATCTTGCTTGGCTCTGGAGAAGGCTTTGGGGTTGTCCTTTTGATGGGGGACTGCATATCCTCGATAGACATATCAGAGAGGCATTAAGGAAAACGAATCCGGAAGTCGCGTGGCAGATTGCATGCAGTTGTTATGGCGAGGAGAAAATTGAGCCGTATAGGGAGCTGGCGCGACGGAAGTATATCGGGTGGTTTACTCTACGGATATCAAAAGAGGATGATGTTCAGATCTTGAATCGTTGGATAAAAGTCGGCAAAAAGAAAACAGGAGAAAATATCCTTAAGCGCGTTCGTCAGCTTTGGACGCCGCTTTCTTTTGAAAAGCTAAAACTTGTTTTCGCAGACAAAATCGGTTCATTTGATGAGCGAATTCGACAACTAAAGAAAGAAATGTTGCGGGAAAAACTTTCTCAATTTCTTGAAGCAGTCCGTTTGCCTGATGAACTAATTGCTACGTATGGATATCTGCGGCCACTGCAACAAGAAGACGAATATCGCTTCGAAGAAGCTTTTGGGCGAGCGTTCGAAGTAATAAGTCGACAGAACTTAGCTGCCTTTGAAGAAAAAAACCTGCGTGTGCCTTCCCATTTTCATGGTCGTATTGAGCAATGTCTAGGCGAGCCGGTCAAGGCCTATATTAAGGATAAGAATCTTGGGCCAATGGAGCTGGTCGCTCATGCCAAAACATTGCCCAGGATGCTCGGACATCTGGTAAGGAATCTTTTCGAGGAAGCTGGGGCGAGAATAATGGTCATTACCGACATCTCGCAAATCGAGGAATTATTCATGGAAAAGTGTACCTTGCGAGATGCAATGGAAGAACGATATCTTGCTCTTTTGCCAAGTGCTCTCCTGAATAGCTCTGAGGAAGAGTTGGATTTACGGCATCAGAGATGTCCGCCCAATCTCTATGGAAAATTCATTGAACAACTAATTGCTATCGCAGGATAGCGCAGCCAGAGTTTCTTTTTCTAATCCCAAACGGCGGGAATGAAAAAGGACTCTGGCCTTTTTCATTTTTCTGGCTTTTCGCTATTGACACAAAACAACATCCGCGATAAGATTTTAGTGTTGAAATAATAAAGTAATGGACTTTTTCTATGTTGGATAAAAATTTGAAAGAAGCCTTGGAACTTTTGGGGGGTCGAGGGGTAATTCAAGATCAAGATCAATGCTATGTTGTGCTCACCCTCAAAGAATTCAGACGAATCAGGCAGGAAAATGTGATGGGGTTGACAAAACAGGAATTGGTTGATAAAATCAATAATGATATTGCTAGTTGGAGATTTTCCCAAGAAGAAAGGGAACTCGCAGACATTGAGCTCGAAGCGTTGGGTGAGCTGAAAGAGAGCGAAGTGCACTATGAAAGCGTGGCTTAGCTAGTGTGAAATAAGCTTTTTAATATATATTTAGGGTAATATTGTTTTTGTGCGAAATTTAAATAATTAAATTTAATAAGAAACAACCGCAAAGTCGTTGCGAGATTATTTTTTTTCTCGTGGTGCGTTGCGAACAAAGGTTGTTTTAGGAAAAAAATATGGCAGCAGAAAAATTCGAAAGAACCAAGCCTCATGTGAATGTCGGAACTATCGGTCACGTTGACCATGGAAAAACCACATTGACGGCGGCCATTCTTCACGTGCTTAGTTTCGTGGGAAAAGCCAAGGAAAAAGGTATTGATGAAATTGACAAGGCACCAGAAGAAAGAGAGCGTGGAATTACCATCGCAACTGCTCACTGCGAATATGAGTCTGACAAAAGGCACTATGCTCATGTGGACTGCCCAGGACATGCTGACTACATCAAAAACATGATTACTGGTGCTGCTCAAATGGACGGAGCGGTGATTGTGGTAGCAGCGACTGATGGCCCAATGCCACAAACTCGCGAACACATCCTCTTGGCTCATCAGGTGGGTGTGCCAGAAATCGTAGTATTCCTTAATAAGGTGGATATGGTAGATGACGCGGAATTGGTTGATCTCGTGGAGGCGGAAGTGAGAGAACTTCTGACAAAATATGAATATGACGGCGAAAATGCTAAGGTGATTCGTGGATCGGCTCTCAAAGCCCTTGAATCCAAGTCAGCTGAGGACGAAGCAGCTAAACCAATTTTTGAACTTCTAGACGCATTGGATGAGAAGATTCCTGATCCTGTTCGTGAGACAGATAAGCCATTTTTGATGCCGATTGAGGACATCTTCACCATTGAAGGACGAGGAACCGTGGTGACTGGTAGAATTGAAAGAGGCATGATTAACATCAATGAAGAAGTGGAAATCGTGGGACTCCGTCCAACGCAAAAAACAGTGGTGACTGGAATCGAGATGTTTAACAAAACTCTAGATAGCGGTCAAGCAGGAGACAACGCTGGACTACTTATCCGCGGAATCAAGAAAGAGGAAGTGGAAAGAGGTCAAGTTTTGGCTAAAATTGGCTCAATTACCCCGCACACTGAATTTGAATGCGAAGTGTATATTTTGACCAAAGAAGAAGGTGGACGACACACTCCATTTTTCAAAGGCTACAAACCACAGTTCTATATCAGAACAACTGATGTGACTGGTGAGGTGATGCTTCCAGAAGGAACAGAAATGGTGATGCCAGGGGACACTGTGAGCTTCAAAGTTGTTTTGGGCGCCCCAGTTGCGATGGAACAAGAAATGCGCTTTGCTATTCGTGAGGGTGGTAGAACGGTTGGCGCTGGAGTGGTGACCAAGATCATTAAATAATCGAAAAAAAGCAGTTTTTCCTTTGTCCGGCTTTTTCCCAATTTAGAACAAAAAAGCAGAAAATTTGACGATTTAAATATTTCATGCTAGGCTGTTCTATTGTAGGGGCAAAGGCTGGATTATAGGGAGAATTAGGTTAAGTTTTATTTAAAAATTCGCACAAATTGATGTCAACAAAGAATGAAGTAGAGGTAAAATCAAGGATCAGAATCAAGATTAAGGCTTATGATCACAAAATCATTGATCAGTCAGCCCGTCAGATTGTGGAAACAGCCGAGCGGTCAGGAGCGAGCATCGTGGGACCGGTTCCATTGCCAACTGAAATTCGCAAATTCACTGTCAACAAATCTACTTTTGTTCACAAAGATGCGCGTGATCAGTATGAAATGCGAATTCATAAACGTCTGATTGATATCATGAGCCCAACTCCGAAAACCATTGATAGTTTGACCAATTTGGATTTACCGGCAGGAGTAGACATTGAAATTAAAATGTAGAAAAACCTAGTTAAAGTCCGTGTCTCAATTTAGATTGAGAGGTGTGGATACTAATCTAGCCAAGAAAGAAATTTCTTGAACCCTGGGAGGGGTTTTCGGCTGGTATACGGCCGTTTTTTATTTAAAGAAAATTATGGATAAGTTTATTTTAGGCAAAAAAATCGGAATGACCACGATCTATGATGAAAAAGGTGCATTGAATGTGACTCTTTTGGAGTGTTCATCGAAGGTATCTTTAGTTTTGGAAAAAGCCAAAGATGGTTATGATGCAGTGCAGATGGAAATTGCCAAATCAAAAAAGAAAGTAGCCAAAAAAGAATTTCGTGTAAAAGAGAACTCACTAAAGCAAGCTGATGTTTGCGAAGTGGCGATGTTTGAGCTAGGCGAGAAGATTCGCGTAACAGGAACTTCAAAAGCAAAAGGTTTTCAAGGTGTGGTAAAGAGACACGGATTTGCTGGTAGCTGTGCTACTCATGGACATAAGCATGATTTGCGCGCTCCTGGATCGATTGGTTCTGGATTTCCTGAACATGTGGTGAAAGGAAAACGCATGGCTGGTCGCATGGGAGGAGAAAGAGTGACGACAAAAAACTTGAAAGTGGTTTTCATTGATGCAGAAAAAAAGCTTTTGGGAATCAAAGGCGCCGTGCCAGGAATTCCAGGCGGAATTGTGGAAATTAGAACAGTTTAAAATATTTTTATGGCAAAAGTAACAGTCTACAACTCAGAAGGCAAGTCAGTAGAAGAATTGGAAATTTCCGATGCTGTTTTTGGACTCCCTAAAAATGATGACCTGGTGCACCAAATCGTTGTAGCAACAGAGGCGAATCAAAGACAAGTCTTGGCAGATACGAAAACACGAGGAGAGAGAGCAGGTAGTGGAATTAAGCCTTGGAAACAAAAAGGTACAGGGCGAGCTCGTGTTGGCTCAAGAAGAACTCCGCTTTGGAAAAAAGGAGGCGTTGTTTTTGGACCATCAAATGACAGAAACTACAAAAAGAAGATTAACAAAAAAATGAATCAAAAAGCGATTCTCACGGTGCTTAGTGGAAAATTGAAAGACAAGCAACTATTTGTTTTGGATAGCTTGAATTTTAGCGAGAAAAAAACAAAAAAAGCCGCAGAGATGATTGTTAATTTGAAAATAAAGGGACGAACACTGCTTTCCTATATTGAAGGTGAAAAAGATAATCGTTTGACTAGCCGTAATCTAAAAAGTGTGGAAAATATTCTGACAGAGCAGTTGAATGTGCTCGATATGCTACGCAATAGAAATTTGGTTATGAGTAAAGATTCCGTGCTATTTTTGGAAGAGAAATATAAGCAAATAGAAGCAAAATAATGACAAAGTTAACCAACCCCAACATAGAAAATATCCTATCTCGCGTAATTGTCGAGCCGATTATTACTGAAGCGGCGACTGAGAGCGTGGAGGCGAATAAATATATTTTCAAGATTTCAGCGCGATCAAACAAACTGCAAGTTAAGCAGGCGATTGAAAAAATCTATAACGTCAAAGTGGAAAAAGTGAATACAGTTAGTATCCCCAAGAAAGCGCGCAGTCGTGGTAGGATTCTTGGTTGGAAGTCAGGATATCGAAAAGCAGTCGTGACACTAAAGGAGGGAAATAAAATTGATGTGTTTGAAGGGAAATAATTTAGCAAATTTAGGTTTGATTATATGGCAATTAAGATTTACAAAAGAAATACTGCTGGACGAAGAAACATGTCAATCGTGAAGGTTGACTTTTTGGCGAAGAAAAAACCGGAAAAATCATTGCTTTCAATGCAAAGCAAGCTGGCGGGACGCTCGGCGGGAAAGATTTCCGTGAGACATCAAGGAGGTGGCAACAAGCAAAGATATCGCGTAGTAGATTTTTTGCAAAACAAGCTTGGTGTTCCAGGGAGAGTGGCTGCAATTGAAAAAGATCCTAATCGCAATGCTTTTATTGCTCTTATCAATTATGTTGATGGAGAAAAAAGATATATTCTAGCGACAGAGGGGTTGCGCGCTGGGCAAGAAGTGTTAGCTTCTGAAAATGCTCCAGTGAAACCAGGCAACAGGGCTAAGGTAAAAAATATTCCCATTGGAACAACTATTTGTAATATTGAACTGTTTCCAGGACGTGGTGGACAAGTTGTTAGAAGCGCCGGATGCGGAGCGACACTCACCGCAGTGGATGAAAATAATGCACAAATTAAGATGGCTTCAGGAGAAATCCGCTTGGTAAGCAATGATTGTTATGCCACAATTGGACAAGTAAGTAATTTTGAAAGCAACTCGATTAATATTGGAAAAGCCGGGAAGAGCCGTTGGCTTAATAGACGCCCGACCGTTAGAGGATCAGCCATGAATCCAGTCGATCATCCACACGGAGGAGGCGAGGGACGACAAGGCATAGGCCTCAAGCATCCAAAGACTCCATGGGGCAAGCCAGCACTCGGAAAGAAAACCAGAAAGAAGACCAAATATAGTGATAAGTATATAATTAAACGGAGAACAAAGCGGAAATAATATATGACACGAAGTATTAAAAAAGGTCCCTATGTGGACGAACGGCTGATAAAAAAAGTGTTAGACAAAAAACCAGGAGACAGATCTGTGATCAAAACCTGGAAACGCGCCGCAGTTATTTCTCCGGAGATGGTTGGATTCACCTTTGGCGTGTATAACGGAAAAATATTCATTCCAGTTTTAGTTACCGAAGAGAAGGTGGGACATCGTCTCGGCGAGTTCTCTCCAACCAAGAAATTTACAAGGCATGGTGGTAAGATGCAAAAAGAACAGGAGTCAGCAGCGAAACAAAAAGAAGCCGATGCTGCAAAAGCGGCCAAAACCTCGGATACTAAGAAGAAGTAATATATCAATATGAAAGTTACAGCAGAATTAAACAATTTAAGAATCTCCCCTCGCAAAGTGAAATTGGTCGCTGATTTAATCAAGGGAATGGACGCGCTGGAAGCTGTCAGTCAGTTGGACGTGGCGATTAAAAAGACCAGTGGATATATGCAAAAGCTCCTTTTAAGCGCGGTGGCTAATGCGGAAAATAATTTTGGTCTGGCGAAAGATAATCTGTATGTTTTTGAAGTAACGGTTGGCGCTGGACAAACAATGAAAAGATGGATGCCAAAAGCCTATGGTCGCGCTGGACAAATTTTGAAACGAACTTCTCATGTGCGAATTGTTTTGGAAGAAAGAGTGGAAGGCAAAGGACGAAAAACGAAAGAACAAATGGAAAAAGAAAGAGCGGATAAATTAAAAAAAGCCGCTGCCGAAGTTAAGCAGCGAGAAAAAGAGTTAGCCCAGAAAGAGAAAGATGGCGCAGACGGAAAAGAAGAGAAGACAGAAAAAATCTCGCCAGACAAGCTGATGAAAGAAGAGAAAATTAACAAGAGCAAAAGCGATTCTAAAACCTGGACAAATAGAATTTTTAGAAGAAAGTCGATGTAATTAATTTGAATTTAAGCTAATATGGGACACAAAGTTAATCCAATTGGACTGCGACTGGGTATCACTCAAAACTGGAGATCCAAATGGTTTAGTAAAAAAGAATATAATGCTAATCTCAAACAAGATGTTGAGATGCGCGCGGATATTTTCAAAAAATGGAAAGCGGCTTTTATTTCCGAGGTGGAAATTGAAAGATCTCAAGCAGCAGTGAGAATTATCATTAAAACTGCTCGTCCTGGAGTGCTCATCGGAAGAGGCGGTAGTGGAGTTGAAGATATCAAAAAATATATTCAAGATGTTTATTTCAAACAAAATCGCAACGCTGATTTGAGGATTGAAATTCAAGAAATTAGAAATTTTGAAGAAAGCGCCATGATTATTGCCCAGAATGTGGCTGAGCAATTGGAAAAAAGAACTCCCTTTCGACGTGTGATGAAAATGATGCTAGAGCAAGCAATGAAAAATAGTATGATAAAAGGTGTCAAGATTGAAATGTCTGGAAGATTGGGAGGCGCAGAAATGTCTCGCAGGGAATGGCTTTCGAAAGGCACACTGCCACTCCACACACTCCGCGCCAACATTGATTTTGCCAGAGCGACAGCTTTTACAACCTATGGAGCAATTGGAGTGAAGGCCTGGTTATATAAGGGAGAAGTATTTGATAAGAAGAATTAAAACACACTGTTATGTTGATGCCGAAAAAAGTAAAACATAGAAAAGTCCAGCGCGGAGGAGCAATTCGCGGAAATGCGATGCGTGGTAACGCGATTAGCTTTGGCAGTTTTGGCTTGAAAGCGCTTGGCTCAAGTCTGGTTTCGGCGCGACAAATCGAAGCGGCGCGGCGAGCAATGACCAGATATATTCAACGAGGAGGCAAAATTTGGATCAGAATTTTTCCCGACAAACCAATGACGAAAAAGGGTGATGAAACTCCGATGGGAAAAGGAAAAGGCGCAGTGGATCATTTCGTGGCAGTGGTAAAACCAGGAACAGTTATGTTTGAAATGGATGGTGTGAAAAGAGAAATTGCTAAAGAAGCGATGCGCTTAGCTTCTCACAAACTAAATTTGAAAACTAGGTTTATTGCTAAGGAAGACTAAGAAATCATTATGAAGATTAAAGATTTAAGAGAAAAAAATATAGAGGAGCTAAAAAAACTTTTAGCTGAGAAAGAGGAGAATATCCGTAAATTTAGATTTGACTTGGTAACAAAGCAAGTAAAGGGTACAAGACAAATTCGCACTGAAAAGAGGGATGTAGCAAGGATGATTACTCTAATTCGTGAAAAGAATAAGCAAGTTTAATATATTTTTATGGAAAGCACGATTACTAAAATTGTTACCAGAAAAAAAGGTGTTGTCGTTAGCGACAAGATGAACAAAACTGTTGTTGTGGCAGTGGATACATTAAAGACGCATGCTAAATACAAGAAAAAATACCTTTCAACCAAGAAATACAAAGCTCATGACGAAGAAAATAAGCATAAAATTGGAGACAAGGTGGAAATTGTTCCCTGTAAGCCAATTAGTAAGGATAAAAGTTACATTGTAGTATAAATATATGATCCAAGCAGAATCAAAATTAATAGTAGCGGATAACACTGGCGCAAAAATGATCAAGTGTTTCAAGGTGCTGGGTGGTTCCAAAAGGCGTTTTGCCCAATTGGGAGATGTGATCGTGGCATCTGTTAAAACGGCTGAACCACGCGGAATGGTGAAAAAAGGTGATAAGGTGCGTGCCGTTATTGTGCGTCAAAGAAAGGAATTTCGCCGAAAAGATGGATCATATATCCGATTTGATGAAAATGCCGCGGTGATTGTGGAAGCCAAAGAGCCAAAAGGGACGAGAATTTTCGGGCCAATTGCCAGAGAAATCAGAGATAGGGGTTACGCTAAGATTGCATCCCTTGCCCCGGAGGTTTTATAATTTTTTGATAAATATATGCGAATTAAGAAAAACGATTTAGTAAAAATGCTCGCTGGAAAAGACGCTGGAAAGACTGGAAAAGTTTTGCGTGTTTTTCCTGAGGAGAAAAAGGTGATTGTGGATGGTCTTAATTTGCTTAAAAAACACAACAAACCTAAAAGGGAAGGAGAAAAAGGACAAAGAGTGGAAATTCCCAGAAAAGTTGATGTTTCCAATGCGATGATCGTTTGTCCGAAATGTGCTAAATCTTCCAGAGTGGGATATAAAACAGAAGGAGAGAAAAAGATTCGTGTGTGCAAAAAATGTCAAGCAGAAATTTAACGCTAAAAGTATGATGTCAATCAAGGAAAAATATAATAAGGAGGTTGTAGCTGAGATAAAAAAACAGTTTGGTTTTACCAATGATTTTCAGGTACCAAAAATTGATAAGGTAGTTGTGAATGTGGGAATCGGCAAATTCATCAAAGATTCAGCGTTGGTCAAAGACGTTTTTAATTCCCTGAAAGCCATTACTGGGCAACTTCCCGTAATGACCAAATCAAAGAAATCTATTGCTGGATTCAAAACAAGAGAGGGCCTGGAGATTGGAATCAAAATTACATTGCGGGGCAAAAGAAAATGGCAATTTTTGGATAAGCTAGTTGGCGCGGCCATTCCTCGTGTGCGCGATTTCCATGGACTGAAAGTTAGCGCTGTTGACCAAAAAGGCAACCTAAACATTGGCATTAAGGAGCATTTGATTTTTCCGGAAATTTCTCCAGAACAGGTCAAAACAACATTTGGACTTCAAGTGAATGTTACGACAAATGCTAACAGTCATGCCGAAGGGTTGGCACTATTTCGTGCGTTAGGATTCCCAATTGAAAAAAAGGAAGCCAAATAAATTTTTTAATAAGTATTAAGTCGATATCAAATGGCCAAATTATCTGTTGAAGTTAGAGCAAAAAAGAAACCAAAGTTTTCTTCTCGCATCGTGAGACGTTGTTGGAAATGCGGAAGAAAACATGGTTATATGCGCAAGTTTGATCTTTGCCGGATTTGTTTTAGAGAACTCGCCAGCACCGGACAGATTCCTGGCGTGAAGCGGTCAAGTTGGTAAAATAGAGAGTTTTGATTATAAATTTTTTTGAATTTTAAAGCGTATGTTGGATCCAATATCAGAAATGTTAACGAGAATTAGAAACGCTCAAACAGCCGGACTGAGTACTGTTACTTTGGGAGCTTCTAAGTTAAAACTTGCTTTGGCCAAAATTTTGGAAAAAGAAGGTTTTGTCGAATCCGTAACAAAAGAAAAACGGGATGATTTTGATATGCTTAAGATAATTTTAAAATATTACAAAGTTTCCAACACGCAAAAAGTTCCAGCCATCAAAGGCATTCGTCGCATCAGCAAAGAGGGACAGCGGATTTATCTTAAAAGCAAAGAAGTGGGAAGAGTGAAGAATAACTATGGTATTGCGATTATTTCAACTTCCAAGGGTGTAATGACTGATCATGACGCGAAAAAAACAGGGCTAGGCGGAGAATATGTCTGTGAAGTTTGGTAATTTATATAAAGGCAAGTTAATTTTATGAGTAAAATAGGAAAAAAATCAATCTCGATTCCAGCTGGCGTAACAGTTGCATTGGAACAGGATAAATTGTCTGCTAAGGGACCGAAAGGAGAACTTTTCATGCTTGTGCATAAAGATGCCAAAGTGGAAATCAAAGACAACCAAATTGTGGTTTCAAAAGCTGCAGAAGTTCCTGGTGCGAATGCTATTTGGGGGCTTACTCGCTCACTCGTTAATAATATTATTATTGGAGTAAGTGTTGGCTATGAAAAGAAACTGGAACTGCAAGGTGTCGGTTTCCGCATGAGTATCCAAGGCAAAAAAATCGTGATGGCACTCGGCTTTTCTCATCCGGTAGAGATGGAAATTGTAGAAGGAATCACAGCTAAACTGGAAGAAAACAATACACTTTCGATTAGTGGAATTGATAAGCAGTTAGTGGGTCAATTTGCTGCTAATGTGAAAAATTTGAAAAAAGTAGAGCCATATAAAGGCAAAGGCTTCCGTTATGCTGGAGAGAAAGTCCGAAGAAAAGCCGGTAAGAAAGCCGCTTCAACCAAATAATTTTGAAAGCAATTTTATGAATAAGATTAGCCAAAACAAGTTAAGATTACATCGCAAAAGAAGAGTGCGAGCAAAAGTTTCTGGCACGGCCGTGTCCCCCAGACTTTGTGTTTTTCGTAGTCTCAAAACTGTGCGTGCGCAAGTGATTGATGATACGTTGGGACAAACATTAGTTTTCGTGGACACGAAAATGGCTAGTGTTAAAAATGATGTAGCGGGAGCGATGGAGATTGGAAAGTTGGTAGCTAAGAAGTGTTTGGAACAAAAGATTGCTAGCGTTGTTTTTGATAGATCAGGATATCGCTATCATGGAAAAGTGAGGGCGCTCGCCGAAGGCGCGCGAGAAGGTGGATTAAAATTTTAACTTAAGTTTATCTATAAAGCGTTATGGCAAAAAACGAACGAAAATTTAGAGGCAAGAAAGAAAAGCCGGAATTTGAACAAAAACTGCTTGATTTGGCGCGTGTTACTCGCGTGGTAAAGGGCGGTCGGCGTTTTCGTTTTCGCGCAACGCTCGTTATCGGTAACCGCAAAGGAAAAGTTGGCGTGGGCGTGGGCAAGGGATCGGATGTGACGGATGCAATCAAGAAAGCCTTTGATGATGCTAAGAAAAATATGATCATTGTGCCAATTAAAAATAACACGATTGCTCATGAGATTGAATATAAGAAAGGTAGCGCCAAGATTATCCTGAAACCCGCCAAAGAGGGGCGCAGTATTGTGGCCGGAGGGGCGGTGCGCGCAGTGGTGGATTTTGCTGGAATTAGGGACATTGTTTCTAAATCTCTGGGAACAGCTAATAAGCTCAATGTTGCCAGGGCCACAGTGGGAGCACTATCTCTGCTTAATATGTCTAAAACCAGAAAAGAGCGACTAGTAAAAGCCAATTAAGTTTTTTTATGTAATTTAACGCAAATTGTATGCAGATCAATGATTTAAAACTAAGCCAAAAAAGAAAGCAGAAAAAAACCATCGGTCGTGGTGGCAAAAAGGGAACATATTCTGGCAAGGGTAACAAAGGACAAAAGGCCCGTTCCGGAGCGCATGTTGACCCGCTTTTTGAAGGTGGACGTTCGACGCTCATCGATCACATGAAAAAGAAACGCGGATTTGCTTCCTATAAACCAAAAAGAAACGTTATTCAACTCGAACTTTTGGAAAAAACTTTTAAGACTGGCGACACAATCAGTGCTGAAACATTGATGAAAGCAAAACTGATTGCCAGAAAAAACTTGCATCTGGGAATCAAGGTCTTGGGCAATATGAAAGTGACCAAGAAACTTACCATCGAGGGAGAAATCTTTTTGAGCGACGGCGCAAAAAATGCTATCATTGCTGCAGGCGGAGAAATCAAAGCTATAGAGGAGAAAAACTAGCTTCCACTTTTTTGAAAAACTAAGGAGTTACACATTTCCCCTCACAGCCATATTGACTAAAAAAATAACTCGAACGCTCTTTTTTCTTTTCAAAACTTTCCCTCTCTCGACGGCATCCAATGGAAAGTTTTGAAGAAAAAAGGCATTCTCAAACAGGATTTTTTTAGCCAATACGGCTGATTCGGGTAAATGTATAAGCCATAAAACTATGCTAGAAAAAATTACGCAAATTTTTCGCATTAAAGAGCTCCGAAATAAAATCTTTTTTATCCTGGCGCTTTTGGTTGTGTTCCGCTTGGCGGCCAACATCCCGATTCCGGGAGTTGACCAGGAGCGACTAAAAACTTTTTTTGAGAGTAATGAGCTTTTTGGACTTCTCAATCTTTTTTCTGGACAAGGCTTGTCGAGTATTTCCCTTGTGATGCTTGGGGTTGGACCATACATCACTGCTTCGATTATTATGCAACTGCTCACGATGATCGTGCCATCTTTGGAAAAAATCTATAAAGAAGAGGGCGAAGCAGGAAGACAGAAATTCAATCAATGGACACGCTGGGCGACGGTTCCTCTGGCTGCGATGCAAACTTTTGGTATGATTGCACTTTTTCGTTCACAGGGCATTATTGCCACAACCAATGTGAGTAGTGTTTTTTCCATGATTGTGATTGCGACAGCGGGAACAATTTTTTTGATGTGGTTGGGAGAATTGATTACAGAAAAAGGTGTGGGCAATGGGGTGTCGCTACTCATTTTTGCCGGAATCGTTTCTGCTTTGCCTTCGGCGGTGGCGAAACTGGCAGCAACGGCTGATTCATCGCAAACTTTTACCTACATCATTTTGGGTGTCATCTTAGTTGCTTCGATTGCTGCGGTGGTTTTCATGACCGAAGGACAGCGCAATATTCCAGTGTCCTATGCCAAAAGAATTAAAGGCAATAAGATGTATGGCGGAAGCTCAACGCATTTGCCACTGCGCATCAATCAGGCTGGTGTGATTCCGATTATCTTTGCACTTTCTATTATGCTTTTTCCTGGCATGATTGCTAATTTCCTCACGAAAAGTTCTAACACAATGCTCGCGAGTATCGCCGTGAAAGCTAGTGCGCTTTTTTCGCCAAGCAATTGGTTTTATTGGCTTTTCTATTTTATTCTCGTGGTGGCCTTTACCTATTTCTATACAGCGGTGGTGTTTGATCCCAACAAAATTGCCGAGAGTCTGCAAAAACAAGGGGGGTATATTCTAGGCATTCGTCCCGGCAAAAATACAGCGGACTATCTTTATCGCATTATGAATAGAATCACACTTTCTGGGGCAGTTTTTCTTGGTCTTATCGCAATTTTGCCTTTTTTCATCCAAAGCTTTACTAATATTGCTTCCATTTCGATTGGTGGCACGGGGCTGCTCATTGTCGTTTCCGTTGTGATTGAAACAATCAAGCAAATCCAGGGACAACTGGCGATGCGAGACTATGAAAGTTTCTAGATTTTTTTGTAAAATTTATGAACATCGTGATACTTGGTCCCCAGGGATCAGGCAAAGGAACACAAGCGGAATTGATAGCGCAAAAGTTTGGTCTTGATATCTTTGACACGGGCCGTGTTTTGCGTCAAGTGGCACTGTTAGACACGCCTTTTGGGAGAGAGGTGCATGAGATTGTGATGGTGAAAAAAGAGTTAGTGTCCAATCGCATTCTCAAAGAAGTTTTACATGTGAGGCTTAATGATTTGGGAAGGGAGCAGGGAATTATTTTCGATGGCATTCCGCGCAGTCTTGAACAAGGTAAATATTTTGAAGAGGCGATGCGTGAATTTGGTCGAAAAATCAATCGAGTAATTTTTGTGGACATCTCTCCTGAAGAATCCTTAAAAAGAATTGGTAAGCGGTTTTCTTGTGAACAGTGCAAGGAGGCGGTAATTTTGAAAGAGGGCGACGGTGAGTGTTGCGTGATATGCGGAGGAAAATTAGCTCAAAGAGAGGATGATACACCAGAAGGAATTAAAAAAAGATTAGGAATTTTTAGAGCGGAAACGATGCTAGTGATTGAATATTTTGAAAAAGAAAAATTGGTTTCCAGGATTAATGGCGCGCAGAGTGTGGAGAAAGTTTTTGAGGATATTTTGAAAGTTTTATGATTATTATTAAATCTGAAAAAGAAATAGCGCTGATGAGGGAAGGTGGGAAAATCTTAGCGGGGATCATGAATCAGCTAGGTGAGAGTATTTTTCCTGGGCAAAATACCGGCGCAATCAATAAACTGGCCAGGGAGCTGGTTTTTTCATATGGAGGTATTCCAATTTTTGAGGGCTATGGTGACAAAAAAAGGCCCTATCCAGCGACGGTTTGCACCTCAATCAATAGTGAGATCGTGCACGGCATCCCGGATGAAAAAAGAATTATTTGCCCAGGAGACTTGGTAAAACTGGACATCGGAATGAAATATCGCGGGATGATTACTGATATGGCGCGAACATATGGGGCAGGAAATATTTCGGTGGAAGCACAAAAGCTGGTAGACGCGACTAGGGAATGCCTAGACGAGGGAATAAAAACAATTAAAGCCGGCGCAAAAATGAGCGATTTTAGCAGAGCGGTGGAAAAATATGTTAGGGCACGTGGCTTTTCGGTGGTGCGCGAGCTAGTAGGTCATGGAGTGGGCAGAGAGCTGCATGAGGATCCCTGTATCCCAAATTATGTGACAAATTCGCGCGAGATAATTTTGCAAGAAGGCATGACACTGGCACTCGAGCCGATGATCAACACTGGAACGCATTATATAAAACTAATGAGTGATGGTTGGACATATGCCACCAAAGACGGGAAATTAAGTGCGCATTTTGAAGATACGGTTTCGGTGACAAAAAATGGGGCGGAGATTTTGACGAGAGTTTAACGAAATATCCTCCTCTCCCCTCGGGAGAGGATGTCCGTAGGACAGGTGAGGGTTCTTGCCAATGCAGGGAGATAATTGATTATAAAGAGGGCTTGATGTTATTGGGAGCACCCTCATCCGGCCTTCGGCCACCTTCTCCCGGAGGGAGAAGGGGAATTAAATAAAATCATGGAAGATTTAACCAAAACTAAATATTACCTCGGAGTCGATTATGGGGA
>JBAQNU010000004.1:0-76500 GCA_049304095.1 Candidatus Moraniibacteriota bacterium
CATCTATAGCTTAGCGCTGGCAAAGATTTGGCCACTGATTGTTGGAGCAATTGCAATTGTGGCGGCGGATGTTTTTGGGTTAAAAAGTTTTGTCTCGAGAAAAGTGGGTGATTTTTTTGCAAATCACCGAGTGGCTTTTGTGCGGGTGGTGAGTTTTTTTGCTCTTTTGCTGATTGTTTTTACACTGCTCAATACTTATGCGGGGATGAGGTTTTTGGATTTTGAGCTGGCGCTTTCTGACCCAAAGGGTGGCAGTTTTGGAGAAAATCTTCTCTCTGCTTTTTTCCCGCTACTCTTTGGCCTCACTCCACTAATTTTTCTGCTCTTTGTTTTTGCCATCACTCTACTAGCAAAAATTAAAAAAGTTGAGCTTGAAAAAAACAATCGAATCATTGTGCTTTTTGTTTTTGTGCTATTTATCCTCATCTACTACGTGGCCAATTCCATTTCCGCCACCAGCTCAACCGTGCGCTATCAAATTGTAAACTATCCCATCGCCATGGTCATTGCCGCAATCGGACTTCACGAACTGCTAAAACACAAATTGCTTGAAAAATATTTTCTTGGTCTGAAATTTTATCTATTGCTCTTTTTTATCTTTGCTTTCTCTATTATTTCCCTTGTGCAGACAAAGCCCTTTTTCCTCGCCTATGCTTCTAAATTATTGCCAGAAAAATTTATTACTAATTTGAAAGATATGGGTGACGGTAGCTGGGAAACATCGCAATATCTCAATAGTCTTCCAAATGCAAAAGATCTAGTTGTCTGGAGTGATAAAAAACAAGTTTGTGAAAAATTTGTGGGGAAATGCGCCTCTGGTTCCTATCTGAAAAATGACGACGTTTCAAATTTTGATTATCTAATCTCCTCAAGAGGCGGATCAGCTGATTTTCAAAACAAACTACAACCCATTAGAATTGGCGCCCATATCGTTGACCCGCAAAAACTCTACTCACCCGATAAATTCTATGACTTTAAAGTCAATGTTGACGAGCGAAAAAGCGACTTTGTCAAAGTGGTCAATCCTCTTTCTATCCTCAGCAAATAGCCCCAATCCAGTATTTGACACTGATGGCCTCAATTAGCTATACTTTAGAGAGTTAGAGAGTTGGAGAGTTCATAAAGTTAGAGAGTTCATAAAGTTTGAGAGTTAGAGAGTTCATAAAGTTAGAGAGTTTGAGAGTTTAAAAAATAATAATTAATCAAAAAAATATGCAAAAAATCGAAAAAAAACACCTTATTGTCGCCGGTGTGGCAATCCTTGCGATTGCGCTAGTTGGTGGCTATCTGCTTAGACAAAAAATGAACGCTAAACCGGCACCGCTTACCAAACTCACTGGCACAATCGAATCAATTGCTAACGATAAATCATCCCTAACCCTAAAAACTGACACTCTCACCTACACTGCGGATGTAACCGCCGTAAAGACCACCAAAAACAATGCCGGAGAAAAAATCTCCATAAATGACATCAAAGTCGGTGATCAGGTAGAACTGCGCACCAGAACCAGCCTCAAAGACGGAAAAACGGTGGAAATCAGCGCCTATTCCATAAAAGATCTTTCTGTTTTGGGCACAGAAAAAACAGATAGCAAAAAATAGTCTTTGCAACTTACGTACTTATCCGAAGCAGCCGTATTTTTTTAGAAAATACGGTTGCGAGGGAAGTCGCGTAACGTCTAACTCTAATAAATCCAACCCGATGAAAATTAGAAGTAGTGTCATAACCGGTTTGATTTTTATCAGCATCGTGGCTTCCAGCCTCTATTTTGGCTTGCCCCGCCTCAAAAATTTTTCCGGTGTCGATGAACCCTATTGGTCCTATGATCGCGTGCCCAAATTTTGGCAAAGCGTGAAAGTGCAAAAGTGGAAAAGCACTAACATTTGCGACAAACCAGGCATTCCCCTGGCCATCATTTCCGGTGCTGGTTTGCCTTTTATCTCAGAAAATATCAAAGACCTGGGAAAGTTGCGCTATGACCCAAAGACCGTTCCCGAACTCAACGCCATTCGTGATATCTATTACAAGCTACGTTTCCCAGTTTTCATTTTCACGCTACTCTCCATTCCCCTGCTCTATTTTCTCCTGAGAAAACTGCTCGGCGACACAACCGCTAAATTTGCGACCATTTTCATCGGTTTTTCGCCGGTGCTTTTGGGAATTTCGCTCATCATCAATTCCGATGCGATTCTTTGGATTCTCACCGCACTTTCCACGTTAAGTCTCTTTGTTTTTCTCAAAGATAAGCAAAAAAAATATCTCATTTTTTCTGGCATATTTTTGGGACTATCTGTCATCACCAAATATGTTGCCAATGTTCTTTTCATTTATTTTTTCTTCATTTTTCTCCTGGAATATATTCTCCACGCGCACAAAACCATTGAACTCAAAACCTATTTGCGCGAGTCACTACAAAACTATCTCACACTGCTTTTTGTCGCCATGCTCACTGCATTTGTTTTTTTCCCCGCTACTTGGGTCAAATTTTCCGTGCTTTTGAACGCCACCATTGGCAACGCCGTTTTTGCTTCGGTTTGGCCACTTTTTGTTGGAATTATAGTTCTTCTCGCTCTTGACATCTTAGCCTTCAAAGCAAAACTTTCCAGCGCAGTGTTTGGGTTTTTCATCAAATACAAACAGTGGCTAATCAAAATTATTGGTGGAGTTTTTCTGGCGCTTTCACTCACAGTTTTTCTTCACGTTTATGCCGGCGTGCATCTGTTTGACATTCACAACCTCATCGCTTCACCCAAAGGCATCGGCGATGGATCCGCCTTAGTGCGTTATGTCGGTGCAATCCTCGCTGATCTCTATAGTCTCTTTTTTAGCATCTCCCCCCTTGTTTTAATTCTCCTCCTTTTTTCAGTTTTCAAACTTTTTCAAAAAAAGGAATTGGAACGCGACGCTATCACAGTTGTCTATTTGATTATTTTCATCTTAATTTTCTACCTCGGTTCCGCCGTCAATGATGTGGTGACAACCGTGCGCTATCAAATCATGACCTATCCCCTAGTTTTTGTTTTGGCTGCTATCGGCGCAAATCATTTCATGCAATTGGAAAAAGTCAAAAAACTAGTCCCCGTTTGGGCTGGCTATGCGCTTGCGATCTTAGTGCTTCTGACAAGTCTGGTTTTCATCAAGCCAAACTTTCTCGCCTATGCTTCAGAAATTCTTCCAAAAAACTTAAGTGTCAATTTGAAAGGTATGGGTGAAGGCAGTTTTGAGGCTGGAACATATCTCAACAGCCTCCCCGGCGCCCACGAGATGACAATCTGGTCGGACAAGGGCGCAGTTTGTGAAGCCTTTGTGGGCAAATGTTACATTGATTTCAAAAACAAAACTTTCCGCGAAAATCAATTCGACTATTTTGTCGTCTCCACTGACCGCCAGTCGCGCAGTCTCAAAATGTCCGGTGGAGAAATTGCTGGCGTGGATTTTGAAAAACTCTATGCATTTCCAAATCCCCAGTTTGAAATCATTATCGGAGGCAGAACCATTAATTTCGTGAAAGTGATCAAGTTAAAATAATGTCTGAGAAAAAAATAACGATTGCCAGAATTCGCAAATTCATCAAAACCAAACCGGAAAAAACTTTCCATCAATTTTTGCGCTATCTGGTGGCTGGCGGAATGGCCACCGGAGTGGACCTCTCCGTGCTATTTGTGCTCTATCAGCTTTTGCACATCAACTATCTCGTCGCAGCAGCGATTAGTTATGCTTGCGGGATTCTCACCAATTTCACCGTCAACGTGCTTTTCGTCTTTGAAAGCACGGGACGCATCAAAAAAGAATTCATTATTTTCGTTTCCGTGGGAGCAATTGGACTTCTCTGGACCGAACTCATTCTTTGGACGCTATCCGACAAATTGCACATCCCTGTAATGCTCGCAAAATTAGTTGCCATCCTTTTTGTGCTCAACTGGAATTTTTTTATGCGTAAAAAATTGGTGTTTGGAAAATAAAGGGGCTTACGCGTTTGCCAAAAGCAAGCTAACACCTAGCCAAGCATAGTCAAGAAAAACCCACAGCATTGAATTTAAAAAGAAAGCAAAAGTAAGCCCAAGAAGGCCACGCGCTTTGGAAGCTTGTTTTTGGTAAATGCGTAAGCCCGACAAGTAGTATGAAAACAATCATCGTCATCCCCGCCTACAACGAAGCTGAAGTTATTCAATCCGTTATCAGGGAAATCAAATCTGCCGGCTATGAAAATATTGTCGTCGTTGACGATGGCTCAGCTGATGACACGAAAGCCAAAGCCGAAGAACTGATCGGAAAAAATGCCCTGCGCCACAAACTCAATCGGGGCAAAGGTGGCGCCACCAAAACCGGCATCGAAGCGGCTAAAATTTTAGGCGCAGACATTATTGTCACGGTGGACGGCGACGGACAACACGACCCCAAAGATATCCAAAAACTGATTGCGCCCATTTTGGAAAACAAAGCCGACGTTGTTTTGGGCACGCGTCTCATTGATCCAGCCGGCATGCCGCTGCACAAAATTATCGCCAACCATATTGGCAATTTTTTCACCTGGTATCTTTTCGGTCTTTGGGTCACCGACTCCCAGTCCGGCTTTCGCGCCTATTCGCGTCGCGCAGCTGATCTCATAAACACCAAAGCCGACCGCTATGAATATGACTCAGAAGTGATTCGCGAAATCTATATCTATAAACTAAAATACGTCGAGATTCCCATTTCTGTTCGCTATACCGAATATTCCATGGGAAAAGTGCAAAAGCAAGGATTCATCAATGGCCTCAAGACATTATATAAAATGATTTGGAATTTGATTAGTTAGAGAGTTTCGAGAGTTAGAGAGTTAGAGAGTTAGAGAGTTAGAGAGTTTAAGAGTTAATTGGAAAGGGGTATGGCGAAGTTTGAAAAATTTGAAGAAATATTGGCTTGGCAAAAATCCAGAATATTGGTACAAGATATATATGGGGCATTTAGGGATTGCAGGGATTTTTCTTTTAGGGATCAAATTCGAAGAGCAGCAGTTTCAATTATGAACAATATTGCCGAAGGATATGACAGAAAAGGAAACAAAGAGTTTAGTAAGTTTTTATACATCTCTAAGGGATCTTGCAGCGAAGTCCGCTCTATGCTTTATTTATCACTAGACTTGAAATATATAAACAGAACTGATTTTAATGATTTCTATAGAAAATCCGAAGAAATTTCCAAAATGCTATCCGGCCTAATCAAAGCCCTCCACCAACCCCACTAACTCTCTAACTATATAAACTTTATGAACTATATGAACCCTCTAACTTTATAAACTCTCTAACTTTCTAACTTTATGAACTCTATGAACTTCCAACTCTACCAAATTGTCATCACCCTCATCGCTTTTTTCATGGTCTACCAGGGTGTCAAAAATTTTATTCAGGGCAAAAACAATCAGTCTTGGCTAAAGCTCCTCGCTCGCGTTATCGTTTGGGGCGGAATGGCGGCCATTGCCATTTTTCCCGACCTTTCCACCACTGTCGCCAACATCATCGGTATCAAAGGCAACATCAACGCCGTCATCCTCATTGGCTTTCTGTTTATTTTCCTCATCATTTTCAAACTGCTCTCGGCCATTGAAAGACTAGAGCAAGATTTGTCTGTGCTTACTAGAAAAGACACATTAGAAGAAATCAGAACCACTGATTCTCACTGATTATACTGATTACACTGATGTTTTATGGAAAAATATGTAAACGAAAAATATTATAAATCGGACATAACTGGAAAAATCATCGGCTGTGCGCAGAAAGTTCACAAACAGCTAGGTAATGGTTTTCAAGAAGTCATCTATCAAAGAGCGCTAGAAATAGAGTTCGAAAAAGAAAAATTGAATTTTGAAAGAGAAAAAGAAATGGATATTTTTTATGAAGATAAACTTATTGGAAACCGTCGAGTAGATTTTTTAGTTGACAGGGATGTTATGGTTGAGCTAAAAGCCATTACAAAGTTAGAAGATGTGAACATCGCACAGCTCATAAATTATATCGAGGCTTACAAAGTAAAGGTCGGGCTACTTATCAATTTTGGCGCTAGAAGCTTGGAAATTAAAAGATATGTCAAGTAGTTTTTTAATCAAGTGTCCTCAGTAAAATCACGTGAGAACCTTGCCTACCGGCAGGCAGGTCAGTGGTTCTGAAATATTTATATGAAAATCTCCATCATCACACCATCATTCAATCAAGCGGCGTTTATCGAACGCACGATTTTGAGTGTGCTCAGTCAAAACTATCCTGATTTGGAATATATTGTGATGGATGGCGGATCAACTGATGGTACAGTGGAAATCCTCAAAAAATATAGCGACAAGATTATTTGGAAATCAGAAAAAGACCGCGGGCAATCTGATGCGATTAATAAAGGTCTCAAAATGGCCACTGGTGAGATTGTCGCCTATCTCAATTCTGATGACACCTATGCACCCGGCGCGCTGGAAAAAGTGGCGGATTTTTTTGCCAATCCGCCAGCTGGCGGACCTGATAAAATGTGGGTTTATGGCAAATGCAAAATTATTGACGAAAAAGATCAAGAAATCAGAAAACCAATCACGGCCTACAAAAATCTGCTCCTCAAAAATTACAGCTACACTAAACTGCTCAGCGAGAACTTCATCTCTCAGCCTGCCACGTTCTGGAAGGCTCAAATTCACGCGCAGAGCGGTTTTTTCAATGAAAACGAGCATTATTGTATGGACTATGAATTTTGGCTGAGAATCGGCCAAAATCATCCAGCCGGGGTGATTGATGACTATTTGGCCAATTTTAGGTATTATAAGAATAGCAAAAGTGGCTCTGTCAACAAAAAACAGTTTCAAGACGAACTACGACTAGCTAAAAAATTTGGCCAAAACCATCCCCTGGCAATTTTTTTGCACAAACTAAATTATCACAAAATTACGGGGATTTATTGGGTTTTGCATTTGTTGAAATAATTATTCCCGAATATCCCAACGATTTTTCAGCAAAAAGATTGTTTCTTTTTTGATTTTTGTTCTGACAAATTCTTTTTGCTTTTCATCAATAAGCTCCCCAAGATCTTTCAGTAGTGTCCTTTCCGGGACAGCTTCGATAAAAGAAACGCATTTTTCAATATATTCTTTTTCTGAAACAATCTCATAGGCTAAAAATACTTTTTGATCCGTTTCCCAAATATTTTTAAGGAAAAAATATAAATCAAAAAGATCTCGCGCGGCAAAATCTTTGCGATTCAGAAGAGCCACGAGCTTGGCGGAAAACATTGAATCTTTCCGACTCACGAGCACCGGGATGCCGAAATAATTTTTCATTTCAAAGCTGGCGCCAGTTTTCCGACAATTAATCTCCACCTTTATCTGGTGCGCGCCAATTTCATATGACAGCGAAAAAAAGATGGTTGCAAACTTTTGCTGCTCGTCCTTAATTTCCCCGTATTTGGAAATGATTTTTTTGATTTTTTCAAAGACCAGCGCCCTATTTTCTGGCGCATCCTCCAACAAGTCAAAATCAAGATCAACTGAAAACCTTGGCAAATCATAAAACATAAAAGCCGCTGTTCCACCCTTGAAACCCAAAAGCGACGCCAGAGCGGTGTCAGAATAGATATCTTTTAATATTTGCGCCATAACCAACTGGTGCTTTTCTTTATTCAGCATATTTTTTTTGATAATTTTTAAGCTTTTTTTCCAAGGCCTTGTTACCGTATAGGGAAACGATTTCAGAGCAATAATCCCAATCGATACTCCTGAGATTATCAAAAAAATACTCCCCAGACAAATAGAGCATATCAAGAAAAGCTCTTTCTTTCGTCGCTTCAAAATATGTCCCCTTGTTGACCAATCCTTTTTGATTGACTAAAATTTCATTTTTCAATTTTCGATATACAAATTTATTCTCCCCAAATTCAATCTTGCGGGAAAGATAACTGGCAACAAAAATTGATTCGTAGTATTGAAATATGACGCCTTCTCTTTGTAGGACAGTTTCGAAGCTAACATACGCCGGAGTAAAAATCCGCACGGCTAATTCGTTTTTGTCGTACTTTTCATCTTTTGAAAAAATTCCTCTGCGCAATCTAAGCAGTTTTCCCGTTTTCACATAATATGCCAATTTTGATTTAAGATTATCGGCATTTTTCTCCCCAATCAAAATAGCGATTTCCAAGCTGGTAAAAACCGTTTGTCTTGAGCCGTATAGAGTTGTCAGAAAATTATCCATATGTGAACCATAGGTGTTATTTATTCTTACCTCAAGGCTATCATATCTTCAAAAGATTGTCAACAAGCACTCCCCGTATTGCCCATTTTTCCCCTATTTGCTATAATAAAATAGCTTTTAAGGCAGGCTATTTATTAGGTTTATGCTCAAAAAAATCGAAACAATCAAAAATTTCTTGAATAATATAAAGCTTTCCCAAAAAAGCTTTCGTTTTTTTGTTTTGCTTATTTTGTTTTTTTCATTAGCAATAAGAGCTTATTGGGGGCTGGAAAAACAAGGTTTGCATATTGATGGATTCTTGTCTCTCATGAGAGCTAACCATGCCTCAACAAATATTTCCATAGTTGAAGGCAAAATTTATCACAAGGAAGATTTATTTAAAAATCTATTTTTTTATGACTCTAATTTGAAGGATTGCCTGGGTGATATAAAAAATTTATATACCAAATCCTTAGAGAATTCTCACACTAATTTCTATTTTTCACTATTGAGATTGTCCTTTCTGGGAAGATCTGCACAAACATTAAAAAGTATCATAGAAACAGGCATTGCGCTTAACTGCCTCTTTTTTGTCGTAGGCTTTTTCTTTTTCTATAAATTATTGCTTTTGCTCTATGAGGATCGCTTTCTCATTCTGGCTACCCTTTTTTGTGCGTCTGTTGCCGGAGGCGCCATCTCCAATACGATGTTTCTTCGCCCCTATCAATTGCAATCGGCGATGCTTCTTATGCTGACATTTGTGATTGTAAAAATTATTGTTGAAAAAAAATTCACGCGAAAAATGTTTTGGACACTAGCTCTTTCCGTTTCTTTGGGATTACTTTCGGGATATTTCTCTATCATTTACATCATGCTCCTAATCTTGTTTATTTTATTTCATCATTTGCATCACAAGGAGCGTGAAAAAATATCCTACTTCGGAGCTAGTTTTTTGACAGGAGCGATATTGACACCAATTTTGTATCCGAGATATTGGGTGGTTATCCTGCTGGGCGCTAACCATGCCGGAGAAGCTTACACAAAAATGACATTCGGCTACTTTATTTCTCACCTGATTCCATCCACTCAACTTGTCTATAGATTTGTTTCTAGTTATGCTATCTATGGGCTGTCCCTTTTTCTATTACTTGTTATATTCAATGTACTTTTTATTTGGGCAAAAAGACAGAAGCTCGAAATCAACTATCTCGCCCTAAATATTATCGTCATTGCTTTTCTATTTTCCGTGCTAACGATTTTGCTAGCACCTCTTCAAGCGATTCGCTATATTTTGCCCGTTTTTCCCCTACTAACCTTGGCAATTCCATTGGGAATCGGTACTTTCAAAAATGATCTGCTAAAAAAAACCACTTTGTTTATTTTCATCATCCTATTCACACTCAATTGCTTTAATGACAAAAAAATCAAGTACTTGTATGAAAACAAGGTGCCGGAAATTGATTTTTTAGCAGAAAGTGATGCTTCTGTTTGCATCTTGGGCGTGGCAAGCTGGAGATTTTTAGAATGGACACCTTATGCCAAAGACGAACAAACATATCTATTCTTTCAAAAACCAGATGAATTTTTAAACTATATCAAAAACCACACTTCCACTCCCGGCTGTAACTATGCTATTATTGATACACTCTATGAAAAAGATAATCTTGAAGATATAAAAAATCACATAAGAAATAATTTCATTGTTTCCGACAGCCTTTTGACAGCTAAAGATGATGCGGTAGGGTTTGAGGTACTTAAATTACAATTAAAATAATAACCTATGAAAAAAGCGTTGATTACCGGGATACTTGGCCAAGATGGACCATATTTAGCTAAACTACTCCTGGAAAAAGATTATGAGGTCTATGGACTAATGCGGAGATATTCTTGTCCAAATTTTAGCAATACCGATTATCTAGGTGTTACGGAAAAAATCAATTTTGTTTCCGGAGACTTGACGGATGAAGCTTCGATTATGCATATCATAAAAACCATCCGCCCGGACGAGGTATATAATTTGGCGGCGCAATCTTTTGTCGGTTCTTCCTGGGAACAGTCAAAACTTACCACGGAAGTGAACGCACTTGGCGTGCTCTATTTGCTAAATGCAATCAAATTTTTCTCACCCACCACAAGATTCTATCAAGCCTCTACTAGCGAGATGTTCGGCAACAGCCACGAAGAAGGCTTACAAAAAGAAGAAACTCCCTTTCACCCCAGAAGTCCCTATGCGATAGCCAAGCTCTATGCCTATTGGATGACCATCAATTTCAAAGAAAGTTATGGCATGCATTGTTCTAATGGAATCCTATTTAATCATGAGTCCCCTATCCGCGGAATAGAGTTTGTTACTCGCAAAATTTCTGATGGTGTAG
The DNA here is from genome assembly GCA_049304095.1 of Candidatus Moraniibacteriota bacterium. Taxonomy (GTDB): domain Bacteria; phylum Patescibacteriota; class Minisyncoccia; order Moranbacterales; family UBA2206; genus UBA9630. The sequence goes on from JBAQNU010000004.1 coordinate 10,554, forward strand.
TCAGAATAAAGTTGGGATTGGCAAATGAAATTCGCTTGGGCAATTTGGACAGTAAGCGAGATTGGGGTTTTGCCGGAGACTATGTTGAAGCAATGTGGCTGATGCTTCAGCAGGAAAAACCAGACAATTATATCGTCTCCACCGGCGAAACACATTCGATCAGAGATTTTTTGGATCTCGCTTTCAATTGCGTGGGAATAACCGATTGGAAAGACTATGTCAAAATTGATCCCCGTTTCAAACGACCTGCTGAACTTTTTTCTCTGCACGGAACCAACAAAAAAGCGCAGGAAGTTTTGGGCTGGACACCAAAAGTGAAACTTGAAGAATTAGTAAAGATGATGATGGACGCTGATCTAAAAAGATTGGAAAAATAAAATGAAAAAGATTCTATTTTTATTCCCCCATTTTCTCTTGCCCGGTGGCGCGGCCAATTCCACTGTTCGTTTTGCACGTGCGCTGAATGAAAAAGGTTATATTACTGAAATAATCTGCGCCGGAGCTAATCCTAATTTTCTCCAAGAAAACAAGGACTTGAAATTTACAGTTCTTAATATCCCTGATAGTGGCACATTTTCCTATTGGGTTCTATTTCTTTTTTGGCAGATCAAGATCAACCATAAACTTTCACAATATCCTGATTATATTTTCTTTCCCCAAGTGCTCCCTTCGAATTGGTGGGTCTGGTTTTTCAAACTGACACACAAAAATCAAAAGATTGTCTGGAATTGCAATGAACCAAGCGCCTTCATTCATTCAAAAACATGGATAAAAGCCATAAAAAATCCCCTGATGCGCGCCGGAGCCATTATTTTCAATCCTATTCTAAAAACAACGGACATCTATCTGGAAAAACAAAATAATTTTGTTTTTTGTAACAGTCGCTATTCCGCGTCTGATTATGAAAAAAGTTACCATAAAAAAGCTGACGCAGTTATTTATCCGCCATCATACATCAAAACAGTTCCTTTGTCGGGAAATAAGCAAAACTATATTTTCACTGTCAGTCGCCTGTCGAAGTTCAAAAATGTCAATTTACTCGTCGAAGCATTTGCCAAAATAAGTGAAAAATTTCCAAACTACACATTGCTCATTGCTGGTGATGGAGAAGAAAAAGTAGCTCTACAAAAATTAGCAACTGACAAAAACCTCACCTCGCGCATCAAACTATTAGGCAAAGTTTCTGACGAAGATCTTTCACAGCTATACGCAAATGCCAGAGTGACGACGTTGTGCTCGAAAAATGAACCATTTGGACTTGTTCCGGTTGAATCGATGATGTATGGCACGCCAGTCATCGCCCACAAAAGTGGTGGGCCACTGGAAACAGTGCTTGACACCAAAACTGGCTTTCTATATGCAACTACTGACGAGCTGGCGCTGTGCTTGGAGAAAATGCTAACATTGAATGATGAGAAATATGCTGAAATGCAAAAAGTGGCACAAATACAAGCAAAGGAATTTGATATCGCAAAATCAATGGAAAAATTAGAGGACGTTTTTAAAAAATTCTAGTATGAAACTATCCATAGTTACACCAAGTTATAACCAGGGCAAGTTTATCAAAAAAACATTCGAAAGTATTCTTGATCAAGCTATTGATTTTGAATTGGAATATATTTTGGTTGACGCTGTTTCCACTGATGAAACGACAAAGATTATCGAGGAATTTATTCCCAAATTCAAGGCTAAAAATATTGAATTTATTTATATTTGCGAGAAAGACACAGGACAATCAAACGCCATTAATAAAGGCTGGAAACTTGCAACGGGAGACATTCTAGCCTATCTTAATTCAGATGATTTCTATGAGCCAAACGTACTTCAAAAAATAATGAACTATTTTATTCTCAACCCAAAAATTAAATGGGCTTATGGTGGGTGGAATTTTGTCAATAAAAATGGATTGCTGTATAAAAAAGTTCAGCCAACCATTTTTAAAAAACAAAGACTACTTGATTACTGCAATATCGGCCAGCCGAGTTGTTTTTTCAGAAAAGAATTATTAGAAAAATTTGGAATGCTTAATGAGGAATTGCACCTAGCCATGGACTATGACCTATGGCTCAGATTTTCCACAAAATATCCTGCTGGAATTATGAGTTTTATCATTTCCAATATGCGTTATTATCCTGATGCAAAAAGTGGAGCAAAAACAATGGAGCATTTAAAAGAGGCTTTTGTACTATGTAAAAATTATTCGAAAATATTTTCTTGGCAGCGCTTTCGACAAATATTCTTTTTTATGCGTGGCTTTATGGTTGTTATTTCAAAAAAAGATATCACTAGGAGAGTGAACTCAATTAAGTCCATAAATCAAACTTAAACACGATTTTAACTTTGACACAAAACATAAGCCCCCGCCCTATATATTTCTCTGTCGCGACCCGAACAAACTCTATTGATTCCATACTTTGCCATTGAATCACCGGGAACTCTCAACTGCAGATAATTATTGTATACATATAATTCAGAAAAACTCGTGCTAACGGGCGTTTTTGGAGGTAGGGTATTTTTCGCATGATAATACACTCGAAACAAATCTCCGAAATATATAATATTTTGCAATTTAACTTCCCTGTCTTCACTTAATAGCGAAAGTGTTTTGGAAAGAGGAACTTTCCCAACATTTACAATAAAAAACGGCGCTGTCATGAAAAGCAAGCAAAGCACGAAAAAAAATCGATAGGCGGTATTCTCAATAATCTTCGCAAAATAAAAAATGGCCAAAATAATTCCGAAGAGGACAACGAGAATAAAAAGGAAATAATAAAATAACTCTATTTTATTAGCATAAAAGCTAACGTCCCTATCGATCTGGACAAAACTCATAATAAGCTTAAGTCCTAGACTGATTACGTCTTTCCTAAAAACACACAATAACAAAGCTCCCGCAAGCGATACCACAGAGAGCAATAATCTGTTTCTGAAAATATATTTAAATATGCTCCTTGCTATGGAGTCAAAATAGACAGCAACTAGTATTATTGAAAGTAGCGCCACAAACATATTATATTTTGGACTTCCAGACAAAACAATTGCCAGATCATTTTTATTTAGGTTAAGCGGATCGATAATAACAATGTAATAAATAGCCACAAATAACAGAATTGTTTTACCAAAGACAGAAGTCACTATCTCCTTAAGCTTCATTACTAAAATTAATAAAAAAGATAGAAAATAAAAACCATAGGCGCCCACATTGGTTATGGCCTGCAGTTTTCCTTTTAGGTATAAGTCCTTAAGGCTATTCATTTGATATGACTGAGCATGCATAGCTTTCACAGCCTGATCGCCCACCAACACCTGAGATGAGCCATTAGCATTAACAATTACACGAGTTGTCTTATCTGTCAGAGTACTAATCGTTGTTTCGTAGCCAAAAAAGCTCCTAATGGTATTTAGAAACATAAAACTAAAAGATTGCACCAACTCAAATGCACTAAAAAAAAGGCTTACACAGAATACAAGTAAGACTTGCTTGATTCTTTGCCAAAATGGTAGTTTTGAGAAAAAAAAGAGCGTTAGCAGAGAAAATATTCCGATAAGAATTCCATGCATGTTCACGAAAGAATTCAATCCAAAAACAATACCCAATAGCACTTCTTTTTTTATGTCTCTATTTTTTTCCAAAATCAACTCATATACAAGATAGATCCCGGCCAATGCAAAAAAATAGATGACAACCTCTTTATTGTTAAATATATAAAACCTTGTCATGTTCCAATAGAAAACGAAAAATAGAAAAACAAGTATTCTAGACAAAAAAGGATCCTTTTTAAGTTCAATGGCAAGTCTGGAAACAACAAGTAGTAGCATTCCTATTAATAAATAATAATAATACACGAAAAAAAAGCTAAATATAAAATAATTGCTCTCTTTCTGTCCAAGAAAAAACGAAGATGCCATAAAAGCCGGAATACCCGGGCGAATCATTTTATTGTATGCGTATTGATTGGTGCCATTTAAAATAATTGCCCCTGACTCATACCAGCGAGCATCTTTACTTTGATACAATGCCTCACTTTGAGCAAAATACCAAGCTGAGTCATTTTCCGAGATAGGATAAACAAGCGCTTGAATAGAAAATATGATTGTAATCAACAGCACGATAGAATAAGCGCTATATTTTTTTATAGAAAAATCGTTTTTAATCGCCAGTGCGATACTTCGGTAAATATCACTGGCTTCTTTAATTTTATCTCGTGCAAAAAGTAATACGAAAAACCAAGCTGTCAAAAGGATAACTTCGTAAAAACTGCTACTTTTTTGAGGAAAAAACCAAATTAGATAATAGAAAAATAACCCACTTATTAATGGTCCGATTCCATAAGAAACAAGCAGTAGAAATGAGTTGCTGGTTTTTTCGTTCACTTTCCACTTCAACAAAAAAAGCCAAGTCAAATTAGCAGGAAGAACAAAAAATAATATTACTTTAATAATACCCATATATAGCAAGATTTGTCTCTTTTATTTTAGTTTAATTTCGCAATATATGCAATCTCCCGATCTTCTATCGAAAAATTCATAAATTCTTAATAAAATGGAGTAAAGGAGTTGTTTAGCCGCAGAAAAATCAAACTTAAAAGCCTCATTTGGCTTCCCTTTTTCGGATATTTTAAAATTTTTCTGAAGCAGATACCAGCCAGTTGGGGTGCAGGTAGAAAATTCAGTCATGACGAAACCGTACTTTTCGCACAAACTGGCTATGCCTTTTTTACTCAACAATGTTACGTGATAGGGCGTGTGCCAATTTATCCACCTAGCGCCATATTTTTTTCTGTATCGAGAATCAAAATTCGGCGTAGAAAAAATAATTCGGCCATTATTTTTTAAGCGTTTCTTGCAATTTTCAAAAAAATCATTTACATCATACTGATGTTCCAATGATTGCGCGGAAACAATATAGTCAAATTTATCCTTAATATCATTTAATTTGATTGTTCCGTGAATCGCATTCAAATTATCTTTTTTTAATTTAGCAATCAAAGCTGCGTCAACCTCCAATCCGGTCCAATCTAAATTCTTGGCAGATGCGACTTTTTTTAGTTTAGGAACGTAACCAGGACCTACTTCCAATACTTTTGAATTATCTTTAACATACTTAAGCAAGAACCTATTGCCCGCAAGCCATCCAACAACCATTTCATCCAAGCCCATTTTCTCTAAAATCAATCCCAATTTATTTGGTCCAGCAGTTGGTTTATCCTTTTTTCCATAATACTTTCCATAAAGTTCGGCCAAGCTATCTTCTTGAATTTTATTCCCCAAGAAGGCCACATTACAATCATTGCAATAATAATATTCAAACAAATCTGGCTGTCCGAACCTGTCATCATATTTCTGGATGAAAAACTCACTCTCAATTGATCCGCAAACTGGGCATTTTTTGTCTGAAACTTGCTTAAATTCTTCCATGGTTTTTTAGTTTTGTTAAGTTTATTTATTAGTCTTCGTGTAGCTCAATCTAATTATAAGTAAATTGAGAATAACGTAGAGACAGTAAGCCCACACGAAATAATTCAATGTTTTTGCGTCAGCCATAATCAAGACACTATAGATAGTAAAAAACAAAAGAGGGAGCCAGTAGGATATTTTTTTTAACCGCATATAGCTCTTTTCTATTGATGAAACTATGCTCCTATATAAACTGGTTATAATTTGCAAAAAGGCCGCAAAAGAGAAAATCAAGACATGGAGATTGTTAAATTGATATTTTGCGCCAAAAGCACTCATTATCGCGAAAGAAAACAGAAACATAAGCGCTGTTCCAGGAACCAGACTCAAAATCAACAACCTATCGACCTTTTTTATTATCACATCCTTATCTTCTATTTGATTTATGGTGGGAGAAAAAACATTATCAAGTATTAAAATAATTTGACCAACGAAACCTGTCGTAGAAACAAGATAAGCGCTATAAATTCCAAGCTGCTCCAAACCCAACGCTTTTCCAATAAAAATCCTGTCCATTGATACCATAACTATCCCTATTACCGTCAACACAATGGTTGCCCTGGAATATTTTATAATATTTTTGAATTTTTGCTTATCCCAACCAACCAACTGTCCGCTTATTTTTACAAAATAGATTATGCCTAGGCATAAATATCCCGCAATTAGAGAAAATATGTAATATTGATAGTTGCTTAATTTCAAAACAAAGAAAAAAAGCAAGAAAAAAAGCAAAATGATGATTCCTTCAATAATCTTCACTACCGATTGAAACTTAAAAAAATTAAAGCTCTTAATAAAACTGTCCAATAGAGATTTTAGATTTATTATAATTGCAAAAATGGTTGCCAACAAAAAAATATTTTTATCTACATGAAACAAGCCTGCTAGCTGAGAAGCGAAAAAAAGGAAAAATATGGATACACAAAAACTCGAACATAAAACAATGAAAAAAGAATTGGAAAGATACTGCCGCTTGTCTTCCATTTCCTTGCTTGATGAAATATATTTTATCGAAGTTATATCCAATCCCAAAAGAATAAAAATAGATAGTATATTGACAATAATAAGCACTAAATTATATTTTCCATAACCAACTGGACCCAAAATTCTTCCCGCCAAAACATTTATTCCAAAAAGCATTAGCCCATTAAAAAATATTCCCAAAAATGACCAGGAAAGGTGCCCCAGGAAATCTCGCATAGTCGGACTCATCTCATGACCGAAGACCCACAAATGCACTGCTTCCAAAATTTCAAATATTTTATTTTTTGCGTGAAATAACATAAATTATCATTTAGTATTTACTGATTATCTCATAGATACCACCAGAAATTAGTCTGAGAACAATCACAACAGGCATTGTATCGCAATATGAAACTAATGACCAGCCACATAGAGGCACGCCTATGAGGATAGGCATTGCATAGATCATGCTTACTGACTGTGGAAAAAAATAATCCCAAGCGCTATTTAGCTTAACGCTAATCCTTTTTATAAATTCCGGAAACAACATTGGGAGTGTTTTGTCTGGCATTATGACCAACACTGAAAATGACGAGGCAGTCCATAAAAATATCCAGCGCCCATAATCCCATCCTAAGATAAAAAGTGGAGCGGTCGCCATAAGCTGATAGACTAAAATACTGGAGATTCCTTCCCTTACGCAACTATCTGCACAAGCACGCCTACGCATTGTCTTAATTTTACTAAAATTAGAAAGGAAAAAATATATCGAGAGAATAATAATAATCCACACGAGAGGTGCATAAAAACCATCATTGAAATTTTCTAACGTTCGCAACGAAAAAGAAAGTCCTTGTTTTAATGAAAATGATAAGCCCTCTATTGCAGCTGGAACAACGTTATGATCTCCAGATTGAATGGGAAAGGAAATATTTTCCCACGACCTACATATCATTGACGAAATATTCATTGACCCTTTATAAAATAAACAAGCAAAAAAAGTTACTATAGCGGGAAATAATTTTAACCCAGAAAAAAATACTGATTTCAAACTATTTCTTACTCCATCTATCTTGCTATGCGCGCTTAGAATAAGCATCGTAATTGGAAGACCAAAGAAACCAATTGATTCGTGCATTAGCAATGCCACCATAAAAAGCAAATTCATTAGCAGGAGCTGCCCCCTTATTTTTTTTGTGGAGCAATGGATTGCCGCAATAAAAAAAAGTATTACTAAGACATCCTTTCTTACCCAAAAATCATTAATAATTGGCCCGCCAAGAAAAAAAACAAACGGTAACACCGTCAAAGAATAACCTTTTTTAATAAACGATTTTGCAAAAAAACCCGCCAACATCAAATAGGCAAAAAAACTCGTTGCCAATATTGCTCTATAGGGAGCGATATTGAAAAATATATAAGCTTTCAATATGATTTCCCCTGCTAGTCCCCTTCTCACAAAACCTCCTTCATAATTAATGAGCCATTCTGAGATTTGCCAGCTTTCTTTTGAATATCCTGTCCTAAGTTGTTTATAAAAATCTAGGCATAGAGCAATGGCAAGAAGAATATAAAATAAATAGAAATAAAAATATTTTTTTTGTAACAAAGCTTTCATAAAAAAATAATCTGCATTTTACCTTATTATTGGCGGTTTAAGTTTTAGTCGAAGAAAAAAATAGTGCAATAATACCTCAAGTGAATTTTTAATTGCTTTTTTGGAAACACTCGGCGATGGAGCCCTGTAGTGGATTGGGATCTCCGCGTAGCGACTATCGCGAAGCAAATAACGTAATTCCGTTTGATAAAAATGAGCTTTAGAAAGTAATCTATATGGGATAAATTTTTCAACTATGCCAGCATGAAATCCTTGAAAACCAGACGTCATATCATACATTTTAGTTCCCAATAGCATATTAGCCAGAATAGTGCCAGCCCTAGATAGGAATGTTCTTTTCCACGTGGAATCACAAATAGATCCTCCATTCATAAAGCAGCTACCAAAGGCACACTCATTTCCTTCATTTAGCACTCGCAGAAACATTGGAAGCGCTCTTGGATCATGCGACAGACCAGCATCCATCTCTATTATAATTGAATGGTTATTTTTTAATGCTTCCCTATAGCCTCGCATATACGCATCAACCACGTTCTTGTTTTCAGGTGCCCAAATCGTCACGAAACGTTCATCTGATGCCGACAAGTTATTACACAATTCCAGCGTATTGTCTTTTGACACTTCATCGACAACAAAATAAACCTTGCCACATTTGAGCATATTTAAAACTTCACTCAAAGAAGCAATAAAAAGATTGAATTCTTTTTGTTCATTTGCCATCGGCACTACCACCGCAAAATCAACCATCATTCCGTTTTATTTTTATAATAAATAACGTACCCATCAAAACTTTTTCGCACAAAAGCATCACTTCCCAACAACTCCTTATCGGGAAAATTACTGAGAAAAGTTTTTTCCATTTTAGGGAAAAGGATTATAACATTAAATGTTTTATCCGTATTATTTTCATATCTGTTTTTTCCATAAGCACTTCCAAACCCCATTATCAACTGCTTTTCAAAGTCAGAATATGATGCTTTCTTGTATACTGGATATACATATAAACTCTTTCTGTCTAATTCATATCTAATATAATAATTGATTGAATCTGTCCATTCAGTATTTGCAGCCGGTTCGCCAACAATTAAAAAATTATCTTCCCTGGAAGTTTCCGACTTGATGATACTAGATATATTTCCGATATTCCTTCCCTCTTGCGCGAAATCTTGTGCGCCGCTAAAAGTGCTCCGCGCGTCGCCCATGATGAAAAGCGCTGTCAAAATAAGCATGCCTGACCATATAATTTTATTGCCTTTTTTAATTTGTCCAAACAAATAAACAACCGCTAACGCATACGCTAGGGCGGCTGGCACCAAGTATCTTTCGAAAAATCCTGATTTTGCATAAAGAATAACTTGCGGTATTAAAATGGCCAAAAAAAGAGCTACTGGAAATATAAATTCCTTTAACACTTCTACTTTTTCGTTACGCGCCTTTATCCTCCAGATGAAAACGACTATCAGGACTACCTGCATAAAAACAATAATACTCGCGTGAACATTTTTTGCCAATTGCAAAAATGCCATAACATAGGATTTTAGATCAAAGCCATAGACTCCTGCATATCCCGTTCCGCCAGTCCCAATAAAAATTTTTATATACAGTATGCACCCCGCAAAAACAACCGAAAGTGCGCCGATGCTCACGAGATTTTTTTTAATTGCGTCTCTCAATGAAAACTTATTTTTAAGCATTGAAAGATAGACTGAAAACAAAATAAGTGCTGGCAAAAGAAGCAAGAAGCTTTCCTTCGACAGCGCCATAAAAGTTGCCATTGCGACAAACAACACCTTAAATGCTTTTTCTCTTTTTCCTGCAGTAATCTTAATTAACCCAAGAAAAAACAACGTCACGGACATCAAAAACATACCCAGTGTTTCGTTGGGTCCCAGTCGCCACCAGATTGACGCCTGAGGACCAACAAGCACCAGAAAGGGAAATAGGCTCGATTCAATAAGAGAAAAACCCAGTAATTGCAAAAAACAAAAAAGGAAAAAAGAGGTGAAAATCGCAAGGCAAGCAGTATATACCGACCAAGTAGTAAAATTAGTGCTAAATATTTTTGTCTCTATCACTCGATGGATAAAATATAAAGGGCGAAAGCGATGAGTAGAAATCTGATCATTTTTCATCCATTTTCCTGCCACGGCAATGGTGCTTTCCGTTTTCAAATCGTTGTTTATCCGCACAATCTCATGATCATCGGTCAGGTGATATCCAGAAGTGAGTGTGCCGGAAAAGCCCAAAAACGCCAGCCAGAAAATGGCAAAAAAAAGGAACGCCGCGTAGTAGTTTTTGTGTTTGATTTCCTTTAATTTCTTAATAATTTCCATAACTTTATAATCCTTATTTTAAAATCAAAATAATCGATGCCAGGCCCAAAAGAATTCCTAGGGATTGTTTCAATGTGATAGTCTCTTTGAAAAACAGCGCGCCGGTGGCGACCACAATCAGCATCACGCCAATGGTCATTATGGGACTGATTTTGCTCAAATCAAAAATTTTGAGCACATAGGCATAGAGGCCAAAAGACACGACATAGAATAGTCCCCCGAGCACGAAAAACAAGAAAAAATCAAACTCTTTGAAAAAGGCGAACTGACTGGATTTTTTGAGCATAATTTGCGCCAGGGCGCTGGTGATGATGCCGAGTGCGACAAGAAGATAGGCAAGCATATTTTTTATTTGAAAAAATTATTTAATTGTAATTGAATCTACTCCATAGAAGCGACTGGCGCCCAAGTGATTGTGGCGAGAAAGCGTTTCGCCGAGCAATTTTTCATTTTTAACCCTGCCAATTCGTTCCACCATAATATCTTTTTTATTATCCGCTTTTTGCGTTGAAATTGAGTTTTCTCTTTGAGCATATTCTTTTGCCAGCGCGTCAGACTCAACGAGCGTCTTTTGAACAGAGAAAGCTAGGACGGGGAAAATCGCAAGCACCAGCGCGTATTTTATTTTCCAAAAACTCGTCTGCAACAAAAATCGACTGGCAAAAATGATGAGAAAAATACTGCTGAAAAAATAGGCGCGAGGTGGAAAATAGGGAAAAAAGATGCTCAAGGCGTCAAGCGCAATTGCCGTGACTAGCGCAATTTGCATTACCCGGTCAATAACGATTCCCCTCTTTCTAAATAATAACCTATCTAAGAAATAGACGCAAAAAATAGCCCCTGCAATAATCCACAGCCAAGATTGATGTTCCGGCGCGCCGGGAATAAGTTTGGTCAGGTTATGAGAAATCGTGCCTGCGATTTTTTCAGTTTGCCCGTTAGTGCCAAATTTTATAAAATTACCCGGGGCAAGCAGTTGCACAGATAGTCCCCCGAAAACTCCCACGACACCAGAAATACTCCAATGCAAAAACAATTGTTTTTGTTTCCAAAAAACCAGACTGCCCAAAAAACTTAAAAACAAAATAATCGGCGCCAAAAGTTCGTGCGAATTGCCTGCGAAAAATCCAAGCAAAAACATGAGGCAAATCCCTCCGAGAGATTTTTTCAAAAATAGATCTTGCTTTTCAATGAGCAGTTTTTTATAGGGCCACAAAAACATAAGACCTAAAACAGCCATCCAAAGATAGACGACCGATCCGCACATCCAAAACAGCGTCTGATTGGGAGCGGGCAGGCAAAACCACAGCAAACTGAAAATTCCCAACAGTCCGACTGGTTTTAGTTTTTTTTCTTCGCTGGAGAAAAAATATATCGCAACACCCAAAAGCACAAACATCAAAGCGTTGAAAATAGCAAAAATAGGCTTACCCCAAAGCACAAAAAGTTCGATGAGAAAATTAGCCACACTGCGACCATTGAGGCCAAAATAGAAAGTGGGCAGTGACGCAAGTACGTCCGAAAAATGCTCGACTCTTTTTTCTCCGTAGGCAAAATAGAACGCCCAATCATCTGACCAAATTGGCGTTCGTTTGTTGAGGAGATAAAATATTACAAAAACAGCAACAAGCATCAGAAAAGAAACAAGTGCGTCGCTTTTTTTAAAAAAAGTTTTAATCACAATTCTTTTCCTTAATAATATAGTTCGGCCGGCCCTTGGCTTGCATAAACAGCTTTCCAATATATTCCCCCATAATACCAAAAGTAATGAGTTGTATGCCAGACAAAAAGAGCACGCTCACGAGCACTGAAGTCCAACCGGAAAGCGCGCTGTCGGTGAAAATTTTGACATAGAGCGCATAGATTGCATAGAGAAAAGCCAAAAAAGCAATTACAAAGCCAACTACTGTGGCCAAGCGAAGTGGTTTTACGCTAAAAGACGTGATGCCGGTGATGGCAAAGGAGATCATTTTTTTCAAAGAATATTTGGTTTTGCCGGCAAAGCGCTCTTCCGGCGCATATTCAATGGCAAATTGGTCAAAACCAAGCCACGCCACAAGACCGCGCAAGAAAAAAGTATTTTCCTCAATTTTCAAAATAATCTCCACAATTTGGCGGTCGAGCAAACGAAAATCGGCCGCACCACGCGGAATGTTCACATCCGACAGTTTTGCCATGAGAGCATAGAACAATTTAGCAGTGCCTTTTTTGAAAAAAGACAGTTTTTGCGAATCTTGACGCACAGTATAGACGATTTTGAAACCTTCTTGCCATTTTTCTACTAACTTCGGAATTAGTTCCGGCGGGTGTTGCAAATCGCCGTCCATGGAAACCACGCAGTCTCCGCTGGCATAAGCGAGCCCGGCGCGCAAAGCATTTTGATGGCCGAAATTGCGCGAAAAAGACAGATATTTGATTTTTTCATTTTCCACGCTCAATTTTTTGATAAGCGAAAGCGTCTTGTCTTTTGAGCCATCATCAACAAAAATCACTTCATAATTTTCTATTGTCGCAAGCGCTTTTGTCAGGCGCCCATTTAATTCCAAAATATTTGGCTCTTCATTGAAAATAGGCACGACAACGGATAGTTTGAAATTGTTGTTCATTTTATTTAGGAGCTACGCATTTCCCCTCACAGCCATATTGACTAAAAAAATGACTCGAATGCTCTTTTTTCTTTTCAAAACTTTCCCTCATTCGACGGCATCCGGTGGAAAGTTTTGAAGAAAAAAGGCATTCTCAAACAGGATTTTTTTAGCCAATACGGCTGCTTCGGGCAAGTGCGTAAGATACGTTATTATGTTAGATTATGTTATTGCATTTTTTCAAAATAGAATCCGGCGCCCAAATTTTGACTGTCAAACGCTTTGACTTCCGGCGAATAATAGGGCGTGCAGGGCAAGGGCAGGCTGCGACACTCATTATCATTTTTCGGTCGATAGACTGTGCTAATTTTGCCGTCTCTCGTCTTCATCTCTTTTTCATAAAACTGATTTGAATCGGTAAATGTGACATAGAAAACATTTTTAGGTTTTTTATTGATTCTTTCAATCGGACCCGCAATGATGAAAAGTTCGAAAGAAATAATCAGCACAAAGAAAATAACAAATCTAAGTGCATATTTATTCAGTACCCTATCTGCAATAGTAGCATAAATATCAACTAAAAACAAACTGAAAATGGCGAGGCCGGAAGCAAAAAACATTATGAAAAACAAAAGGCTAAAGCGAATGTCTGGAGCGGAAAAAAACCAATATGCTAGATTCAAAATCTGTACCAAGAACAACCAATAATACTTTTTTTGTTTTTTAAAGCTCAAAAAAAGATTAACCACCCAGACAATCAGCCCCGCAATAAACGGCATGGCGACCAAATTTAAAAATAGGCGATCCGCCAAATTTCTTTTTAGCCAAGGCAAAAGCCAATAGAAAAGACCATTGTCCGCTGAGCTCATAAAATTTTCTCCTGGTAAGCGTGCCCAATAACGAATGGAATTATAGGCACCAAAAATTGCGCCTTCTGAGGCAGTCCAAGGAAAATTCGCGCGCAAAAAAGGCAAAGGAAAAAGCGGATAACCACTGGTTATTAAATTAGCGATAATGCTACCCAAAAAACCAAGAAATGGCAGAAAAAAAATCTTGCTTAAATTTTTCCAACTTACCAGTTTATTCTTGATCAACAAATACAAAGAGAAAATTGCCACCATAAGCACGATTGCAGCAGCGTTTTGTTTCGACAGGTAGGCGGAAATGGAAAGCAAATTGATGGTAAAAAGAAATTCCAAAAGGGTACTTTTTTCATCAACCTCTCCACTCAAAAAATATTTCATTATTTCATTGATAATGATTGCGCCAAGAAACATCGGCAAAAGATCATAATATAGATTTGGAGCACTATTATAGGTGCCAAAATAATAAACAATGCTGGCCACAAGCAGTGGCACGACATAAGCAATCCGCCAAATTGTCAAACGCTTCTTCCCTTTTTCTGCAAGCATCAAAAAAACTTCCCAAATAAAATAGGCGCCAAAAGCAAAAAAGAATAGCCCTGGCATCACGAATGGGCTTTCATTATCCCAAAGAGCATTATCGAACACAGCAGACAACTGCAAATAGCTTGAAAAACTTGCGAGACGAAAATGCAAATTAGCCAGTCCCGGCACCAACGGATAGTGATTGAGCCAAGAAACGATGCCCATGTGATAGCCGGTCGTGTCCCCCTCTTTGGGAAATTTTTGTCCGCCAAGTGATGTAGATATGGTCAAAAGCAAAAGACTAATTACGAAAACAAGCAAAAATATCTGCTTGCGAGAAAAATCAATCGCCAAAAGCTTTGTTTTTTTTCTTGAAATAAAAAAAAGACTCAAAAGTCCAAAAAGCAAAACAAATAAAAGCACTGGTGTGTCAAATTTTCGAAAAAAAGACAAATAGCTAAGCGGAATGATTAAGGCGCTATAGCCCAAAAAAAATAGCAGAACGGGATTTTCAACAACTCTTTTGTGCTTAAAAATTTTTCTGATTAGTTTTCCCCAACCAAAAAGCACGAGAAAAAACAAAATTATCGAACAAAAAATAAATAGCATTTTTTTAGTCCGCTTTGCGCTTATAAATTATCTCCTCCAATTTTTTCTTGAAAACCAATTTGTCATAACCGAAAAAATTAAGCACGATGGCTAGGGCGACTCCGATGAGGGTGTTGGTCATATAGTCCACTCCGGACGACGCCAGGATAGGGAAAAGAATTAGTCTTGCTAGAAATGAAATTCCGGTGACAAGATGAAAATAGAAAAAAACTTTGAGAAAATTGCGCGTGGTTTCATATTTGTAGCGCCAAGTGATGAATGAGTGCAAAAATAGTCCCACCAGAACGCTCACTTCGATGCTTATAATATTAGCCACTTCCAAAAGACCACGCGTGTTGAAATTGCCATATTGCACTAATGCGTAGATGGCCAAAATTTGCGACAAGGCCACAAACACGCCATTGATGCCATATTTCACAAAATGGGCAAAGCCCGAAGTGTTATATTTAAAAATACACCAAAGAGCCCGCACACCGTCTTTCCAGCCAATATGCTTGCCTTCGTTATAGGTCCGGCCGTAATAGGAAATACCCACTTCATAGACCCGCACGTTTTTGGTGCGCGACAATTCCCCCACTTTGGCGGTGATTTCCGGTTCAAAGCCAAACCGATTTTCTTCGATGGCAATTTGATCAAGCACGCTTTTGCGAAAAACCTTATAACAAGTTTCCATGTCAGTCAGATTCAAATCGGAAAAAACATTGGAAAGCAGTGTGAGAAATTTGTTCATCGTGGTGTGCCAGAAATAGAGAATGCGGTGCGATTGTCCGCCGATAAAACGCGAGCCAAAAACCACGTCAGCCTTTTCTTCCAAGATTGGCTTCAAAAGTTTGGGATATTCATTAGGGTCATATTCCAAATCAGCGTCTTGAATGATTACCAAGTCGCCAGTCGCTTTGCGAAATCCGGTGTTGAGCGCTCCGCCTTTGCCCTTGTTTTTGGCATGATAGAAAACGCGAATTTCCGGATCATTGATGTTTTTCAAAATTTCACGCGTGCCATCCTTGGAACAGTCGTCCACCAAAATGAGCTCGCGCTCAGTGATTTTTTCCGGCAAAGTAACACTTTTGACAATTCCCACAATTTGGAGAATCGTCTTTTTTTCGTTGTAGATTGGGATGACGATGGATAGTTTCATTTTTTGTATGGCGAAATGCTTAGAGATTTGCTTTTTCCTTGATTTTTCCGGCAATCAGATCAGCTATCTGCCAATACTGGACCAGTCTCGCATATAGCTCGTTGGCCATTTTTTCAGAATAGGTATGCACGGACAAGTTTCGATCATCGGTCATTGCCATACACTGCTCAATATTTTCCTCAGATAAATCTAAAATCACACGAATTTCCCGAAAGCAGGCCTTGGGAGAATTGCATTCAATTCCCTCATATTCCTTCAAATACATCTTCACCGTTTTCCAAAGCAATTCAAGGGAAAATTCATAGCGTTGAATTGTCGCATCACGATTGAGATCAGAAAATGGAGCATCCAATGCTTTTTTCCAAGCAATGAGTGCTTGCTCTAAATCAGAAAATTTTTCTTTTAGATAATCCATATTTTTGGTCCACCCATAACGCGCTCGCGAAATGGATCTTTAGTGTTATTGATATTAATTACATCGAATCTATAGGGCAAAGATGATTCGTCAAGGGCGTCTTTAATTTTGGAGATTGTCTTGTCTATTTCCTTTCTTTCACTGACAATCGCCAAGTCCACATCGTTGAATTTCGTGCCTTCCACGCTCGAGCCAAAAACAAAAACCCGCTCACCTTTTTCGAGTTGATGACTAAAAAGCTCTTTGATTTTGGCAATATATTTTTCCTCAAGCATATCCCTATCATAACCAATATTTCCGGTAAATGCAATAAAAGGCCACTATTCTCTCAATTTATTGGCAAATTTAGTGGTTTTTTCGAAAAATATATAGCAAATATTAGGATGATCAAGCTCAAAATCCCAAGCATCCTTCTAGTGTTTGATTTTGGTTCTGGCTTTTTATCACTACTACTTTCTTCTCCGGCTATTTGCTGCTGGGACTTGTTTTCTATTTGTCCGGCACTGAACGGATTTTCTTTGCTGGCAAGAAGTAGGTTATTTTCAACATTATCCTTATTGCTAAAACCCAATGAAGCCACTAAATTGGTTCCTAAATTTGTCTTTTTATTGTTATTTTTTTTATGATCAGAGTTTGAATCATCCGAATCATTAGAATCATCGTCTGAATCGCTAGTCTCTTCACCCAAAACACTTGTTTCGGCTTCAGTCTCCGTCACCTTCTCATCCGGATTAGTGACTTTGTCACCACTGATTTTTGCTTTTAGCGTTTCCGTGCTACCGACTGAAGCTGTGCCAATGAAAGTGGCAGTTGATTCTTTCGCGTCTCCCGAGCTGTCCTCAAAAATCTTCGTCGCTTCAATTTTATAATCCCCTGCTCCAGTGCCTTGAGTAATAATTTGATATTCCCCATCTTCTGGATTAGGAATGGAAACAATTTCATTGTCCGTATTATAGCCGGTGTAATAGGCACCGTCGATTTGATTTTTAGTCGTGTTATGTTCAAAATCCTTTCCAACAATTTTTCCGCTAGGAGAAATAACTTGGACGTCGATGGGGGAAAAAATAAAGACCACAAATATATTATCAATAAAAGAGGCTGGCATTTCTTTGCTTGGAAGTTGCCCAGTTACAGCTTCAAAAATTTCATCGGCTCCTTTGGATGGAAGCTCTGTGTGTGCTAGCGCCAGTTCGATTTTCCGATCTTCAACAGCTCTCTCTCCGACTTCCAAGGGTAAGGTTAGTTGCGTCGATTCAAATGGAACAGTTCCGTCGCCATCGCCATAGCTCAATCCATGATCACCAGAAAGTGCGTCAAAATTTTCCGGCTTTCCGTGCGCCCAAAGAGAATTTTCGTCTATTGATGGCTTTCCTACTTTGATTTCACTAATTGTTTTGCTGTCATCCAGCTTACCAACAATATTGATAAATTCGACGCTACTTAGCTTGTCCAAATTTTCAGGCAAGTTTAAATTTTCCAAAAAAGTATTTTTGGGATAATGACTATCATATTGACGCATCTCACCAGAATCAGCGCTCTTCAAATAATCATATGTCGGCAAAAGCTCCCTGACCGATTTCATTGGTAAATTATGCACATAATCAAAAATATCAACATAACCATTTTCTTGCGCCTCTTGTTTAAAAATTAATTTTGCAAACTCATTCAAGACACTTATCTTTGAAAAATTTACATAACCACCATCCCAAGTTAAATAATCTTCCGGCGCTCCATTGTGTGGCGTGCCAACGGTAACTAGTTGGTCAATATCATTTTGATAATCAGCGGATTCGATATATTCACGCGCAAGCAATCCCCCCATCGAATGCGCTACGAGATCAACTTTTGGCCAATTTTTATCCTCTCTTATCGCTTTTATCTTGGCTTGCAACAAATTGGCATTGTTCACATTACTATCGCGCCACTGATAGGGAAAAACAAATAGATCTTCGTTTTCCGTATAACCATTTTCTTCAAAGGTTTCCACTAAGTTATCATACATCTTGAAAATCGGATCTAGTTTCCATTCTCCGTTATTTGTCCATTGCCAAGAACCCAAGATTCCCGGGATAATAATCACGGGATCATGGAAATCTTCTTCTGTCAGCCAATCGGAAGCATCAACATCGCCATCCATTTTGTCATAATAACAACCACTTCCCTCATAGCATGTTTTTGGCGGTCCGTCGGCATCGCCCCACCAGTTATATTTGAAATTAACAGTTTTCGTGCCATCAAAATTATTAAAAGCCACGTCCAACTGAGAGCTATTACTAAATTTTGAACGATTAACAATTACTTTTCCCGCACTGGCAGCGCTCGCATATATCGCGACAACGTTATCATGGAAATTACAGCCCTGAGCGTCCAATGACCCACCATTTAAATGAATACCTCCTTGAAAATAGGCATTTGCCGTATTTAGAATGGAATTATTTTGAATCATCCGAATGGACGCTCCGGCGCCACTGACATCCACATTTTTCATTATAACTTTTCCGCCAGTTTGAACTGTAATTGAATAATACCCTCGCGCATCAGCTGCTCTTCTCAGCTTAACGGGATTTTCGGACGTTCCGCCAATAACTATTTTCCCCTGAACATTTATATTGCTGGCACCATCAAAAGTTAGTGTTACGCCATTTCGAATAAACAGCGTCGCGCCCGCATTAATAGTTATACTTCTTGTGATCATTCTGTCAGTTAGCCATTCTTGGTCGGAAGCAATTATTTCGGAATCATCTGCTTGAGAATATTCAATCAGCGCTGAAAATGATATTGGAGTTAGCGTAAAAGCCAAAACAAGAAGCATTGCACTTGTTTTTTTGATTTTCGACATTGGTTTTATTTTTTTTGTTTTTTAATAAAAAATATTACAAGACCGACGAAAAAAAGTCCAAGATAAAATATAGCCGTTGTAGTCATCTGAGCTAGGTAAAAAAAGATACTAGCCAGCAACATAAAAATAGAAAACACCCAGTTTCTCTTAAGAATCATTGACAGCCCGATAGCAAAAATTAAAATTATTGCCAAAGAACCACCAAAAAGCAACGACCCCAAAAATGCATACTGACCAAAAAATCCATTAAACATATATTTTCATTTTTTAACTTTCATTTAACCCCCTATAAATATTATACCACAAAAACAATTTTTGCCTATTTTTGTTAATTTTTTGATATTTTCCAATATCCGCCTTTATCAGGACCGATTCTTTCAAGCAATCCCCTTTCCTTGAGTTCGGCTATATTATTTCTAATATTTTTTATTTACATTGAAATTCAGCTAGGAGTTTTTCAAATTTTTTAAGACTCTTCAGTTCTTTAAAGTCCCATTTTTCTCTAAAAGCAAACCATTCCTTGGTTGGCGGAGTAGCAAATCTCAACTCGTTTATTGCCCATTGTTCATCGTCTTTGAAAATTTCAACCCTTCCAAAGCACCAATCTTGGTATTCTGGTTTTACATTCCAATATTCTTCAATGAAATTCAAAAAATACATATTTTTTAACATTTAAGCAGTACGACTTATTTCTTAATGAAGTATCCTCCCGACTTAGAGCTTCCAATAAATTCTACAAAACCATCTTCCTTTAATTTCTTGATCCACCTTTCAATTGTTTTTTGCGGAGCAATTCCGGCGCTCATCATTTGGTTGGTTCTTTTGCCTGGATTATTGGCAATGAAGTTTTTCAATTTATTTGCTCCCTCATTTGCTCCCTCATTTGCTCCCTCATTTGCTCCCTCATTTTGTTTCCTTTTCTCAAAAGTAATCACAAAAGCACCGACTTTTTCTGAGAACTCGGGCAGTTTATTGCCGTTTTTTTCACACTCTTCAATTATTCTTTGAAAACCTGTGCCCCAATTTTCAACTAGCTCGATTTGATGAAAAATTTCCACCAGCTTTTTGTTTCTGGGAATAGATCTGTTTTCTGTGAGAATGCTTTTTGTATTGATTTCTTTCGGCAGAAGTCCCGGGCTCCAAATTTCCAGCGAATTGTCAAAAATCCTAATTTGAATATTTCCCGAATCATTATAGTCCCGATGCATGAGAGCATTGATAACAGCTTCTCGGAGCGCCAAAAGCGGATAGTCCCAAATTTCATCTCGTTTCGGCTTTCCCGTGATGACAAATTCCCTGTTAATATGCCTTTTGATGAAATCCATAATCTGTTCAACGGCCTCGATGATGTTGCCATTAAACTCTTTTTCGTCTAAAAATTTAACCACGCTCTGGCCTTTGAATCTCGCGGCTCTCACAGTGGCGTTATAGATTTCAGTATTATTTTTCACAAAACAAAGATAACCGGCATTAGTAACTTTATTTTTAGTTGCCAGTCCAGTTTTTTTCAAAAAATCAATTGCGGATGTTGTCTTGAGCTTATAATATTCCTTGTTTACTTTTTCAATCAGTTTGTCATCAAATTCAATTGTCTTGAGTTCTTTGTCTTGATACATTTTGTCGAAATCCGACAAAGCATATCTTTTGATCAGCTCCCGCACTTCCGTTTGGGACATTTTCTGATTGGTTTTGCCTACTCTGATATAGGCCCTCTCAAAGGCAAAGACTGGCTTGTTGTCAGACTCGGAAACTTCAATCTCCACGATTTCACCAAGACCAAATGTTTTCACATTGATCGATGGATATAGAATCGGATCGGTATGATTTTTTACTTTATTAGCAAAATCTTCGATTGTTTTTTTCCCTAGCTGAAGCTCGTTGGCTGTGCCATCATCTTTCATGCCAATAATAACCTTGCCACCTTTTTTGTTGGCAAAAGCGCAAAGACTAACAATTGCCTCTTTCCATTCGGAAAAAGAGCTCTTAAGTTCTAATTTTTCAGATTCTTTTAGTTGCATATTTTTTTATTTAGGCTGAAAAATAAGCTATTTTTCTTTATTCCTATGGGCTAATTATAGACGATCATTAGACGATTATTAGACGATTGTCAAATTTGTAAACTTGTTTTTTATATTATACCACAAAAACATTTTTTGCCTATTTTTGTCCACTTGTAGTATAATTGACTCATGATGAGATTGCGAAAAATACTTACTTTTTGTCAAAAGCCCGGCTTTTTGCTTGGTTTAATTTTAGCGGCCTTTTTTTTGAAAGGTCTGCTTTTAGTGTCGGCCTTTCCTATTTTTGGCGGACAAGACGAATCGCGGCACTATAACACCATTCAATATTTAGCTGAGCCGAAAGAAAAGACATGGCCCATCACAGTGCAGACCAAAGAGCAAGCTACGGCGCAAAAGGAAGCGCAGGACAAAGATGACCTCGCCACCTATCGTTATTCGCAGGAGATTCAAAATACCGCCATAGCCACCGACACGGACGCTCTGCGCGGAGATATTTTCAACACGATTGCTTTTTCCGAAAATTCCCAAGGCCTCAACGAAAACGAAATCAATGCGCATAGTTGGAAGGCCTACAATTTCGTCTCCCCAGCGGACATGGTGAGTGGAACTGTGTTCTATCACAAACTCGGCACGCTTATTGAAAAAGCTTTTGCTGACCAAAGTATTTTAGTGCGTTTCTATTTGATCCGTATTTTTTCGGTCTTCTTGGGGATGCTAGTGATTCTTTTAGCATACCTCACTGCCAAAAAAATGGGCTTTTCGGCGCGCCACAGCCTCCTTCTCACTGCCATTATTTCTTTCCAACCCAAATTTTCTTTCTACTATTCCAACATCAACTATGACGTACTACTCATTTTAATGTTCGCGCTTTTCACCTATGCCGGAATTTTGACCCTCAAAGATGGTCCGAACTGGAAAAATATGGCGCTCCTGGTTTTTTCCATTTTTGTAGCGAGAGAAACAAAAGCGACTGGAACAATCCTCTTGGTTGCTTTTATTTTTCTGCTGGCGTATTTATTCTATAAAAAATTCGAGGCTCGCGTGAAAAGCCAAGTTTCTCCCTATTCAATTTTAGCCATTACACTTTCTGTCGTGATCGCCTTTGCACTCATAACGCTTTCGCTTGATCTCACCAATTTGGGGAAAGTCATCACCGCTACTGGCGCTTATTTAGGAAAAAGTCTCACCTTGGGAAGATTGGCCCTTTCAGCGCGCACCTATTGGGGCACGCTCAGCTGGACCAACAGCTTCTTTATGGATTATATTATCAACTTCATCTGGCTCATTGAATTTTTCGCAATCATTGGACTGGGATTTTTCTTTTTTGGCAAAACTGAAAAGCCTAAATTTTTGCCAGAAAAAAAATATCTCACATTTCTAGTTGGAATGATTGTTGCCCTGCAATTGGGCATTCGTGTGGCTGATTGGTCAATTTTTCAACAGCTAGGAAAACTGGAGATTGGCGCGCCGGGACGCTATTTCTTGCCCAACCTAACCGCGCACATTATTTTAGTTTTTTCCGGTCTCGGGATGCTTTTCACACGCTTTAAAAAAGAAACTTATTTCGACAATTCACTCCTCCTCGGCGCAATTTTGATGCTAGCTTTTTCACTCTATTTGATTTTTGATGTGATTATTTTTAGATTTTATTTATAACAAGACTCATGCATTTACACTAGCCGGTATTTTTCTAAAAAATAACTCGAACGCTCTTTTTTCTTTTCAAAACTTTCCCTCATTCGACGGCATCCGGTGGAAAGTTTTGAAGAAAAAAGGCATTCTCAGACAAGATTTTTTAGAAAAATACCGGCTGTGAAATGAAATACTTAATCGCTATATAATTATGCAACTAAATTCTACCAAAAAAATATTCTTATCTATCTTGGCATTTTTTGTTTTGCTTATTTTCGCCAGATTTTTCACGCTATTGTCTTTTCCTGACTCACGCGTTGCCTTGCAAAAAGGCGCGCTCGCTAAGTTGGAACCGAAAAGTTCGCTCACCCAAGAATTCACAGCCAACCACGCGGGACTTGCCAAGATTGAAGTGCTACTGCGCACACCCGGCATTAAAAGTGAAAATGGCGACCGAGTGGAAGCCAAGTTGATGAGTGAAAATTGCGACCAAACGCTGCGCGCCGGCGAATTGGAAAAAGCCTTTCTTGCTTCGGAAAATCTCTATGAGTTTTCTTTTGCTCGCCTCCCCGATTCACTAGGAAAGGATTTTTGTCTCAAGTTGACTTTTCTACCTCAAAAAGACAGTGCCAAAAACATTCAAATTTTTACTATGAGTGAAGCCGAAAACCAGCCACTTTCCGTGCGCCCGGTTTATGTTAATCAATATTTTTGGCAAGATTTTGCCGAATTAGGCCAGCGCATGTCTCAGTATAAGCCGTGGTTTTTGAAAGATATATTTTTGTTTTTGCTTGTTTTTGGCTTTTTATTTGTTTCGATTTTTATCCTTCTTTTGTTTATTTTATAACCATAGTATAATTAAAATATGCTGGATTTTACTAAAAACACTACTCTTGAGCCAACTTGGCAAAAGCGTTATGAACGCTTGCGCGCGTTGCTCTATGCACTGGCATTTGCCTGGGCGCTAGCTTTGGCCTATGGCCTCATTTTTCCAACGCTTGCTTTTGACTATTTTTTCAATCCCGATGCTTTTTCCAAGAAAAATACCATCCTTGATCCGCGTGACCAAAATAATGCGCCGTTGGAAAATGGCAAGCTAACCAAAGACAAAAAATTACTGATGGATACAGCTCTTTTGGGCAATTTTTCTGACGCAACGCTTAGCATTACGGCGGGAAATGATGTTGATCTTTCTGGTTCAACTCTTTTGGCACACAAATCCTACCGCGCTTTTCTCTATCCCGTCGGTGATCCGGTCGGTTTTCGCGAAGGCAGTTTGCTTTTTTCGGCAGGTGATTTCTATCTCGTCTCCAATGGAGAAAGACGCCAATTCGCCTCACAAGATTTGGCCACTGAACTTGGCTTCACTCCAGACATGTTTTTGATGGTTGATGCTAATGAGTTGGATTATAACAAACAGGGTGAAAAAATAACCCAAACGAATTATCCGGACGGAACAACTTTTGTGATTGAAGATACATATTATCAACTGAAAAATAATTTGCTCTATCCTTTCGTGAGCGCAGGCGCTTTTCTTTCTCGCTATGAAGCGCGAACGGCACTCAAAAAGGACCGGGACTTTTTGAGCAAATTTGAAGTGTCGCAGGAGCAACTTGGTTTGGCAGACGGAACACTAGCAGCGATTGGCATTTCTGTCTATATCCTAAGCGCAGGCAAAAGCTACCCCGTTGCGAGTCCTCAAGTTTTTGAAGAGTTAGGCTATGATTGGAACGCGCTTTACGTTGCCAATTCGGAAGAGGTGGGAATCTATAAAAAACAAAAACAGTTTGGAGAAGGCTCCACGCATCCTGATGGCACTATTTTTCAAGACGAAAAGATTGAAACTTATTATTTAATCGAGAATGGAAAAAAGCGTCCACTACTTGGAACGCATCTAATTGCTTCCTATGCGACAAAAATCAAACCTGTAGTTGCAGACAGCACTAGTCTCAACCAAACCGCTTCATGCTCTCTAAAAAAAGCCGCTTTTTGGCAAAAAAATACCTACACTTGTCGGATGCCACTCGCTCAAGTCGTCGCTCAAAAAGGCAATGATTATCAATTCCTGGGGCAATTCAATGCGACTGTGGCTATTGATCAAATTCATGCGAAGTTCCACACTGCCCTCAATTTCCAAAATGCCCGCAACTCACTCTCGCGCATAAAAAATTCCGCTATCACTTTGAATGTACCTAAATAAATAGAATCGGTGCTTTTTTCCTCGCAGCCGCATTGACTAAAAAAATAACTCGAACGCTCTTTTTTCTTTTCAAAACTTTCCCTCCCTCGACGGCATCCGGTGGAAAGTTTTGAAGAAAAAAGGCATTCTCAAACAAGATTTTTTTAGCCAATACGGCTGACTCGGGAAAATGCGTAATTTATAAAATTTACCTAAATTATGAAAAAGATTTTCACTTTTAATTTCAATCGCAAGCAAGCGCTACTGCTTGTCTATAAACTACTGCATGATCTCTCTTTTTTGCTATTCGTCATTTTCGCCGGACTGCTTTTGGCAGAGGCGGTGATACCTGGTCTTTTGTCCTTTCATTTGAGTATTCCCCTATTTGTTTTTTTGATGCTTTTCTCACTTGGCATAATCGGACAAATTGGCCGTAAATTTGATTTGCACTATCCACTTGTTTCCGTGCGCAAAAATAAATTTATGCCTTTTTTCGTGCTCATCATTATCCTCCTTTTAGGCGGTTCAATGCTAAAATTTTCTCTTTGGGAGAATTTGCTAATCCTTTCGGGAACACTCTATCTACTTTTTCTTTTCTACCGCATCATGCTTAGAGCGCAACGCTGATAGTCATTTCTTGCGAGTTGCGCAAGACGGAAAGATCGATTTGTTCGCCTTTTTTATGCTTGTATAATAAATCAGGCAAAGAATGCGTTTGGTCTATTTTCTCACCAGCCACAGCGATAATAATGTCGTTTAGTTTTAGTCCGGCTTTGGCAGCACTGGAGTTGGCAATAATGGCGAGACCTTGTTGCGCTGAAGGAGAATAGATAAGCGCGCCAGATTCTGTTGGCAAGCCATTCACCAGTGCGTACGACTTAGTAATAGAACGATGGTAGATTCCCAAGATTGGATTAGTACCAAGCTCTTTGCGAATTTCCTTATCGAGCACCGTTTTGATTTTGTTGGCCGGGATTTGGAAATACACATTTTTGCCATCACGCACATTGGCGCCAGTGAGAGCAATCGCTTGACCGGAATAGTCCACAATCGGTCCGCCGACATAATTTTCTCCGCGACCGAGATCAGTTTCGAAAACGCCTTCCATTTTTTCTGAAGAAGCAATCGCATTTTCAGATAAATTGTATTCGTAGTTGAGATTGCCCAAAATTCCGGCAGCAAAAAAAGAATTATAGGCTCCAGAGTTGTTGCCAATAGCAATAATTTTTTGACCGGAAATGACATCGTCCGAATTGCCAAAAGAAATTGCCGGGAGATTACTAGCATTAATTTTCAAAAAAGCTAGGTTGCTATAGGAATCAGTGTCCACCAGCGTCGCGTCATAGACATTATTGTCACTGGTTATAACCTTATAGCTAGCATTTTCCAAAAAAACTGCACTAGCATAGGTCATGACGAGCCCATCGCTTGTCGCGATAAGTCCGGTGCCATTTTTGATTGTCATTGACGCTGGCAATTTTTTGTCTGCAGACACACCCGTGGAAGAAATGATGTTTACCACCGAAGGAGCTACTTGACTGGCAATCTTGCTAACTGAAACATCTTCTTTGACAAAGACTTGCTCGGTCTTGTTGATGATGGTCACGTCTTCCGAGGCTTTTTTGAAAAAAGTATATTTAGCAAAAAATTTGGTCGCCGCCAAATGAGGGAAAATAAAACGATCAGCTACGACTCCACTAATCCCGGCCACAATGATGACGCCCAATACAAATAATAGTTGTTTTAGCTTACTCATAAATTGAAATTATAACTTAAATTATTAGATTACTGGGATCCATTTGGAAGTCAAAAGAATAATGAGAACCAGGAAAGAAAACAAAACTGCGCTAGAAATTGCCCTTTTTTGGCTTAGAATGTCCAGGAAATGACACTGGATGATGTCCCAGAGCATATAATAGAGTATAAGAGCAATTACGCCTGTGGTCAAATAGCCAAACGGCCAAAAAGTCATTGACCAAATTAGCTCCATCATGGCGAGACTAAGCAAAAAACTATATAGCCAAACAGTATTTCCTTGATCAGGACCGATAATGGAGAAATATTGATAGCTAACGAAAAGTGTGATAAGAAAATAGGCTAGCATCAGCACATAGAGTGGAACCAGAAAATTCAAATACAGTCCATAGGCGCTGGCATAGGCAAAAAAAATCGTAGTTGAGGTGGCGGCCATATTCATCCCTCTGGCGGTTTGATCCTTCTCATATGCCCCCAAACGACTGGCGCCAAAAATAGCCAGATAATACATTCCACTAGCGAGCAAAATAAAAGCTTGCTGTTCATAGAAAAGTCCGATGAGATAGAGCAAGGCCACGGAAGAAAGGGCGAAGAAAAAAGGCAAGACAGCAAACTTCCATTTTGTTCCAATATTTTTCCCTTCTCGCAGGGAAAACAACAACAAAAGAACGGTAATCGCAATCACCCAATTAGTCTCGCTGCGCACAAAAATTATCGCCTCAAGGCTCAAGAAAAACAGCAGGCTATAGAAAAATAAACGCAGCTTTAGAAACATATTAATTTTTTCTTTCTTCCAATTTTACTTTAACATCTTTTGCATCTCCTTTATGCCAAACCTTCAGAGTTGCTTCGTCGCCCACATTCAGCTTGGAGACTAAATTGACTAAACTATTTTTATCATCAATTTTTGTACTATTTATTTCCAAAATAACATCATTCTCTACGATCCCCGCTTTGTCCGCCGGAGAACCAGGAACAACCGCAAAATCAGTCATGGATTGCCCCCGCAAAACCAAAACACCATAATCAAAAGAAAGGTTAAGTTGTTTTTGTAGCACCGCATCAATGGGGATATAACGCACTCCAAGATAGGGCGTGGAAATTTTTCCCGTTTGTTTGACTTGATTGGTCACTTTTTTGACTTGCGCCGCTGGAATGGCAAAGCCGACGTTTTGCGCGCCCTGGGCCATTGCCACGTTGATGCCAATCACATTTCCCGCAATATCCAACAGCGGTCCGCCAGAATTACCTGGATTAATTGCTGCGTCAGTCTGGATAATGTTGCTCAGCTGTTCACTTTCTCCTGAATTTCCGCCAGCCGTTAGATTTCTTTTGAGACCGGAAATTATGCCTTTGCTCACTGTGTTAGAAAATTCTCCCAAAGAATTGCCAATTGCTACCACGGTCTGACCGATCTTCAAAGAATCCGAATCGCCAAAATTGAGCGTGGGAAAATTGGTTCCGTCAATTTTAATGACAGCAATATCATTCACAGGGTCTCGCGCCAAAACTTTAGCCACATATTCCTTGCCATCATTAGTCATCACCGTATAGTCCGCACTCGTATCGGAAACAACGTGCTTGTTGGTTACAATCATTCCGTCGGATGTAATGATAAAGCCAGTTCCTCCGCCGATTTTTTCTTTTTGCGTTGCACCTCCGGCGGAATCATCCTGACCAGTCCCCATTCCGCTACCATCACCAAAAAAACCAAACGGATCAAAAAACCTGTTTTGCAATTTAGGAATATCTTTGCTGATTATAATGCTAACCACCGCCGGCGTCGATTTTTCCACCACATCAATCACAGCCGAATCTTCTTCCACAATTTTCTCTCGCGAAACAGTCGAATCGTTTTTTGCCGCGCTTTTGCCAGCAGTTCCGAAAATTTCAGGCAACTTTTTCGAAAGACTGAGCGACAACTTATTGCCAAAGCCTCCCGCTACAAAGCCAAATAGCGCTCCAAAAGTAGCTGAAACGAACACAACTAGAAGTAGCGTAAAAATAAGATAGACTATCCGCGAACGTCCTTGTTTTTTTTCTATTGGTTTTTCTAATTTAATTTCTTCGTTTTCCATATATTTAAGCGTTAATCATTTTTTGAAATTATTATGGCTGCCCTTCTTTTGCAGAAGAGCAGAAAAATTTTTCCAAGCTACACTCTCTTTCTATTCTTCCATAGAAATTGCGCTCACTGGGCAACTATCGATCACGTTTTGGCAATCACACTCACCGCAATCCTCCGCAATCACTTTGGATTTTCCGTCCTCAATTTTGAAAACTTCTGGACAAAGAGATTCGCAGGTTCCACAACCAATGCAAAGGTCTTCGTTGACTTTGGCTTTTGACATATTATTTATTTTTAAAAATTAACTAATTAGCTAGAACAAAACAGAAATATCTCCGGGGGAATTTTTACTGAGGTTTTCTTCGAAATTTTTCAAATCCGCATTGCGAAATTCAACTTGCCCATTGTTTTTGTTCCAAAATAGGTCTTTGGCCAAAACATGAATGTTCATTTTTTTCTCCGTCTCAAACAACCAATCGGAAAAATTCAATGTGCGCACGAAAATTTGCTTCAATTTGAGCTTGGGCACATCCCCTTCTGTCTTTTGATCCTCTACTAGAATAATGTGATAACCCAGTTGACTTTCGATAACATCACTCATGGCGCCTTTTTTCAGACTAAAAACAGTATTGGCAATTTCCGGCAGCATCTCTATTGCACTAAACCAACCCAGCTCGCCATCATTTTTCACACTCTCTCCCTCAGAATATTTTTTGACTGTTTCGGTGAAATCCTTTCCGCCTTTCAAATCCCCAAGCGCCGTCTCAATCTTATTTTTTGCCGTTTTAGTTTTCGCATCATTTTCACGCAAATTGGCCGACAGCTTTTCCCTGTACATATCCGGCTTCACAATATTATTTTCAAAATCAGCGATTGTCCAGCCATAGAGCTTGGCCAAATTATTTTTGAGATATTCCTCGCTGTCATAGGCTTTCATCTGGCGAGAAACTTCTTGAGAAATGTCTTCCGCGCTCAATTTCAAACCTCTGCTCACAGCCTCGTTTTCGATTATCCGATTTTCAATCAACTTGTTTAGGATATTTTTTTCCTTGATTTTTAGCCGTTTTTTTCCATCTTCGGTGGCAAAATCAACCCGCATACCAATATCAGAGAAATCCTGATGCTCATAGAACATACGCGCAGAATTAAGGCTATCTTTCAACTCAGCCATAGAGATGAAGTTCGCGCCCCAAAACGCTGCCGGATATGGCACATAGACAGCCGTTTTTTGCACGATTTTATTTGTGCTGTCAAAAGCATAGAGTAAAACCGCGTTAGCTACTAAATATAGTCCGAGAAAAATGAGTAGGCCCCATAGGACCACTTGCACTTTTATTTTTTTCTCGTTTGATTTTTCTTGCATAATCGCAAATTACTAGCAAATTAATATTTGAAAAAATAGTTCCACCATTTTTCCGGATTAGTTGTTTTGACTACCAGCTTTTGACTTTCTGGTGCTTGATTTTTTTCGTTATTAGTAGCGGCCTTCCCTGTTGGGCTGGATTTGACAATTACCACGTTTTCCTCGGGACTTTGCAAATTCAATTTATCGCGAATCTCCTTTTCTTGATAATCCCGTCCTTCCAGATAGGTCAACTTATCCGCTAGGCGCGAATTATCCACCTGGATTTTTTTGGCCTCTTCTTCCAGCGCGCTAATTTCTTTTTGAATCTGTTTTTTGCGATAGGTCTCCTTGACGATTGCGAGAATAATGAAAACCAAAGCCACCAAGCCCAAAAAAACAATGAGCCGCACTAGCCACGAATTTTCCCTCGCCTCTTCTTTGTCTCGCATATTATTGTCCCAACATCGAAAGTGCCGGAGCGATTGTGAAGGCTACCATAGATAATACGGCCAGGATGGAAATCACGACCCAAATCCGATATATTTTTTTGTTACGTTTTTTGAAACTCATAGAGAAATTATAGCAAATTAATAACTAAAGGACAAATTTTTTATTTATATCCCCTTCTCCCTCCGGGAGAAGGTGGCCGAAGGCCGGATGAGGGAGCTTTCAATATCATCAACGTTTTAATTCAACTGTTACATTTTCTTTTCATTAGTGAGAACCCTCACCTGTCACGTGCTCGTGACATCCTCTCCCGGAGGGCGAGGAGGAATTTTGCCTATTTTTTCAAAACCGCCAAAAATGCCTCCGATGGAATAGCCACTTTTCCAATGTTTTTCATCTTCTTTTTGCCTTTTTTCTGCTTTTCCAAAAGCTTTCTTTTTCTGGTGATGTCTCCGCCATAAAGGCCACTAGTCACATCTTTGCGAAAAGCTTTGACAGTTTCACGTGCCAAGACTTTTCCGCCAATCGCCGCTTGAATGGCTATTTGGAAATTTTGCCGTGGAATGGAATCTTTCAATTTTTCCACAATGCGCTTGCCTTCACTGAACGCCCAAATTTTTGGCACAATGCGCGAAAAAGCTTCCACTTTTTCCTCAGCAATTATAATATCTAATTTGATAAGTTCATTGGCCCGATAGTCAGAAAGTTCATAATTCATTGAAGCGTAACCGGAAGAAGCGCTTTTGAGATCATCATGCAAATTTGTAATGACATCCGTCAACGGACAATCAAATTTCAAAATCATCCGTTCGCTGTTGAGATATTCCGTATCAAGATACTGCGCGCGCGTATTTCGCATCATTTCCATGATCACACCGAGATAGCTTGATGGCGAAACAATTTCTAGATGCACATAGGGCTCAAAAATCGCTTCAATGGCGGAAGGGTCGGGCAATTCTGAGGGCGAATAGACTTTCAGGCGCTGCTCATTACTTTTGCCAACCAATTGAATTTCATAGACCACGCCAGGAGTCGTTATGGTTGGGCTGAGTTCAAATTCCGCTTCCAGACGAGCTTGGATTATTTCCAGGTGAAGTAGGCCCAAAAATCCGCAACGAAAACCCCGGCCAAGCGCCAGATTGCTTTCTGGCTCAAAAACAAATGCCGCGTCGTTCAATTTCAACTTAGAAAGTGCGTCGCGCATTAAATTATAATCATCGCCAGAAGTGGGATAGAATGAAGCATAAACCATTGGACTGACTTCGCGATACCCTGGCAATTTTTCGATTTGTTTTTCAAATTTCGATAGTGTGACAGTATCGCCCACCTTGCAAAATTCCACACTTTTGAATCCCGTTGCAATGTAGCCAATTTCGCCAACTTTTAGCTTCGCTGTTTTTTGAAAGGCAGGCTTGAAATAGCCCACCTCAATCACGTCACTCTTGGCACCAGTCGCCAGCATCAAGATTTCTTCTTCGGCGGAAATTCCCCCGTCAATCACGCGCACATAGGCTAGCACTCCTTTATAGGTGTCGTATTTCGAATCAAAAACAAGCGCACGCAAAGGTTTCGTTTCATCTCCACTCGGCGCTGGCACAACCTCAACAATTCGCTCTAAAAGTTTGTCCACGCCTTCGCCGGTTTTTCCCGACACTTCCAAAATATCCTCCTCTTTGCAACCAATAATATGCATAATTTCCGCCTTGGTTTTTTCCACGTCAGCATTGGGCAAATCAATTTTATTGGCCACGGGAATAATCGTCAAATTATGCTCAATCGCTTGATAGAGGTTAGCCAGCGTCTGTGCCTGCACACCTTTCGTCGCATCCACCAAAAGCACCGCCCCTTCCACCGCCGCGAGAGAACGCGAAACCTCATAACCAAAATCAACATGCCCAGGAGTATCTATTAAATTTAAAATGTATTTCTCTTGTCCCCTCTCCTTACCAAGGAGAGGGTTAGGGTGAGGTGAATTTTGTTTGGAATTTGTATCTTGTAACTTGGAATTTTCCGTATGATACTCCATACGGACCGGTTGCATCTTAATCGTAATCCCCCGCTCACGCTCAAGATCCATCTGATCGAGCAGTTGTTCTTTCATCTTGCGCATCTCAACCGTGCCGGTAATTTCCAGCATTCGATCGGCCAAGGTCGACTTTCCATGGTCGATGTGGGCAATTATACAGAAATTTCGAATATTTTTCATAAATTTAATTAACTAACTTCCTGATTTTAACCTATTTTCAGCCAAAAAGCAATGGCTAGAATTAAACTTGATTTTTACTTTATAAAAAGGAAAAAATATGCTACATTGAAAACATACTAAGATGCATTTAATATTCAAAAATATTTCACATAATCTGCAAATCTTTGTCATTATTAAACAAAAAGTTCGTATATAAACGAGTTTAGCTAAAACAAAAAAAATCATGTTCACAATCACATTCCTGCGCCAATTTAGAATCGGAGAATATGCTATTTTTGATTTTAGCGTAGCATTTTTGGGATTAGCTGTTTTATCCCCTCTGCTTTCATGGTTATGCCGTAAACTTTTTAAACTGGAAATTCCTAAAAAGAATTGGGTAATTTTGACTTTACCAATTGGGATTGCGACCCACCTCATCACCGGCCCAGTAACACCAATGACCAAAAATTTTCTTGATCCAACTGGACACTATTTTTTGAAAATTTTTATCCTGGCTTTGTTGTTTTTCGGACTGCAAAATATTAGGAAGGTTAAGACGTAATCAAAAAAAAATGCAAACATTCACTGAAAAAGTCTACGCGGTCGTGAAAAGAATTCCCAAGGGGACGGTTTTGAGCTATTCCCAAGTTGCCGCCTTGGCGGGCAGTCCCAAAGCTTGGCGCTCTGTAGGCACAATTCTCAACAAAAATGTTGATCCGAGAATTCCCTGTCATCGCGTGATTCGCACAGATGGAACGGCTGGCGGCTATAACCGTGGCGCAAAAAAGAAAGCCGAAATCCTCAAGGAAGAAGGCTTGTCCTTTTTTGCTCGCAAATATGAAAATATTTAGTTACACCATAGAAGCAAAGCATCAAAAAATCATCATTTTTTTGACGATGTTCTTTTTCTTGGCCTGGAAATTCACGAGTCTCACTTTTCGTTTTGGCGACAGCAACGCCTATTTCTATATGGCTGACCAATTTTCGAAAGGTATACTCCCCTATCGCGACTATTTCTTGGCTGACCCTCCAGTTATGATTATGTTTTTGGGCAGTCTAAAATTATTCATAGGGAAAAACATTATCCTGCTCCAAGCCGTTCCGTTTCTCTTGGAAGTTGCCAGCGCCGGATTGCTCTATTTGATTTTAAAAAAAGAGAAAAACCCACTCGCTTTTCTGGCGCCTCTTTTCTATCTATTTTCTTTTTCCGTCCTCGCCACTTCCGATTTTCTCACTGGCGTTCAATTGGTCAATCTTTTTTCGCTTAGTGCTTTCTACTTCTATCAAAAAACTCAGCTTAAGACTTCCGGCTTCTTTTGGGGCTTGGCAATCCTCACCAAACTCTATGCACTTTTTTTACTTTTGGGCTTTCTTTTTTTTCTACTCAGTCAAAAAAAATTCAGGGCTATTTTTTCTCTGTGCCTTGGTGCAGTTTTCGCCGCCCTTCTTTTTCTCTTTCCTTTTCTAATTCTGGCACCACGAGAAACTTTTGACTATTTGATTTTGCATCATTTCAATCGTCCGGGAGGTGGAAATCGCTCGGCTGTTTTTTTCTTTTTTTTCCAAAAAGAATGGCTTTTGCTTTTGCTAGCTATCGCTGGACTAGTGCACAGCAAAAAATGGTCGCTGGGTTTGCCACTCGCTACTTTTTTTGTTTTTCTGCTTTTCTTCCAAGATCTCTACTATACCTATTTTGCTGCTCTATTGCCGTTTTCCATTCTTTTAGCAATTATCTTTCTCGCGTCAATCTTTGAAAGTCCGCGTTTTTCCAAATTCTTTTCCGCGCTAGTTTTTCTCTATTTGCTTTTTCTGCTCCTCGGCACTGGCAGCTATCAAGAAAACCATCTGCCCTTCGGTCAGTTTTCCAATACCCAAGAGATCGCCAACTATCTCTCTACGCAAGAAAAGCGACCCCTCTATGGTTCGCACGAAGTCGCTCCGCTTATTGCTCTTCTTTCGGGAAATAATTTGCTAGAAAACTACATCGACACCAATCCGCAAACTTTTGGCTCAGGGGCAAATAATAAAGAAGGGATTAGTCAGCAAGTGCTGGAAAAAAACGCCTACCTGATTGCCCGCATCGCTAGAAGACCGGAATATGGCCCCGAAGACATCGGCACGGAAGGTTATTTTTCCGAAAATTTATTTCGAACTAACTGTCACGAACTAAAAACCTTTCCCAGTCCGTCAAAAGAATGGGACAATTTGATCATCATCTACGTTTGCTCTTAAATAAAAGTGTCGCTATTTTCCAAATATTGCCATAGTCAAAAAATAAATCACAAAAAAAGAGACTCTTACAATTCAGATTCTCTTTTTATCTTTTTTGACATTTTAAAATTTAGATTTGATTTGAAATTTGAAATTTAGCCTTTGAATTTTTATTTATACTCCACTCACTTCACCGGTATTTTCGGTGATGGTTTTTTTGGCCTTGAACATTTTTCTAGTTAGGGAATTTTTAAAACCCCAGTATTCTTCTAGCCCGAGAACGTGGCAGATTGCCAGGAATATGAGAATGCCAACTAATCCAGAAATGATTAGTTGAAAAAATACACCTAAAAATGTATCCATATCCACTAGACCAGCAACGATATATTTGGTCATTTGCAAACCCATGCCAGAAAAGATTGCCGCAAGAGCAATCTGCCCAATTGATTTCACAATCTTTTTATCACCTAAATCATCAAACTTGGAGCGCAGGGCAAAAAACAAAAGTAGCATTTGAACAATGCTAGTGAGAGAAAAAGCCATCGCCAGACCTTGAATTTCATACCTACCAATCAAAAACAAAACAGCGGCAATATTGATTATTTCACTAAAGATAGCGATATAGAAAGGCGTCTTGGTGTTGTGGATGGCATAGAAAGAACGCGTGAGCAAAGGAACAACACTTTGAGCAAAAAGACTAAGCGTGAACCATTTCAAACATTCGTAGGTTAGGATTGTGTCCTCCCAGTCAAACTTTCCCGCTCCCAACGTTACACGAACAATCTGTGCTCGCAAAAGCAAAATGAAAATGCTAAGCGGAATGACAAAAAACATGATCTGGCAAAACGTCTCGGCAAAAGTTTTAGCAAAACCCTGTCTTTTTTCCGTCGCCCAAAAAGCAGACAGTGTGGGAAAGGCAGCAATGGAAAATGAAACACCAAAAATTCCCAGTGGCACGCTTTGCAAATTTTGAGCAAAGTTGAAAATAGCTAAACTTCCAGCAGCTAGCGTTGAAGCAAAAATTGTAATTATGAAAAGGTTTGCTTGGGACACAGCGATTCCCAACGTGCGCGGAATCATCAGTTTCAGGATATGCCGGATATCTTTATTGAAAAAATATTTACGAATAGCAAAGCTATGCCTAAAGCCAAGATTTCTCGCCGCAGGATATTGCACAAGCATGTGCAAAAATGCACCAAAAACCACGCCCCAAGCCAGGCCAATCGGACCCCAAAATTTTACAAAAAAAATGACACCAAAAATAATGCCTAAATTATAGAAAATAGGGGCAAAAGAATAGACCAAAAAGCGCTTAAAAGACGTCAGTATCCCCCCAAAAATGCCACTGATTCCCAAAAATACCGGACTAAGAAACATTATCCGCGTGAACATTACGACTTGCGCCATTTTTTCCGCCGGAAAACCTGGCGTGATTATTTTCATGAGATAGGGAGCGAAAAAACAAAAAATCAAAGAAAGTGCAATCACGAAAGTCAACGCCAAATTCATCACACCATTGGCCGCTTCCCAAGCTTCCTTGTCTTTTTTTTGACTAATGAGCCCCGTAAAAACTGGAATGAACGCGGCACTGAGCGCACCCAGAATGAGAATGTTATAGATTAAATCCGGAACACGAAAAGCGGCATAATAGATATCAAGCGTGTCTCCAGCGCCAAAAGACGCCGCTAAAAAACGATCGCGAATCAGTCCGAGAATTCGGCTCGCCAAACCAGCAATGGTGATTATGAATGCAGCGGAAATAATGGAGTTTGATGGACTTGAATCCAAAAGCAATTTATTGCTAAATAGTTTTTTAATCATAGTGTTATTGATTTTTTCCAAACGCTACGCCAATAAATTTATCCGTATTGAGCCTATCTTCCCATTTAATCCCCTCTGAGCTAGCTATATTTTCAGGATATTGCCAAATAATTTTAT
The DNA here is from genome assembly GCA_049304095.1 of Candidatus Moraniibacteriota bacterium. Taxonomy (GTDB): domain Bacteria; phylum Patescibacteriota; class Minisyncoccia; order Moranbacterales; family UBA2206; genus UBA9630. The sequence goes on from JBAQNU010000004.1 coordinate 47,680, forward strand.
AACTCTCCGGATAGGTCACAACGGAAGAAATGGCACTGCCCAGACTGCCGGATTGTTTTTGAAAAAGGATTGAATAGGCATCAGCTGGATTGGCCGTGAGATTAGTGTCTAGCTTGAATGGCAATAGATAGGAATAGGTAATTGTCGTGGACTCTTGCGGACTGACATAGACCCAGTTGGCAAAAACCGTTTTTCCTGAGTCTTCATAGATCTTTGTTCCGCTCGCACTATCAATCTCAGCTGAATCATCTTCCATGCCAACTTGCGGGTCATGCTTGAAACCAAGTGATTGATAATCCAGTGGCGGAGAATTAAATTCTTTGGTTTGACCAGAAACACTAATCAGCTTTGCCCCTTTAGGCACATAGACGCGCATATAGTCAGCGTTCACCTTATTCCACCAATCATAGGGCGTATTACCTCCATTATGATGCCTGGTTATGGCTACGGTGTCAATAATCGAACCATCCGATTGAATCTGGGCTTTATGCGAGATAGTCTCATCAATCACGCCGTCTGTTTTGTAGCCATTAATATTGGTGTTAATCACCGATAAATAGTCTTTTCGTGTGTCCAAAACCTCTCCCGACCAACCGTTTTCGGAAATGATTTTTTCAATCGCATAATTCTTCGAATAAATCAAAATCTGCTTTTCATTGAGGCTAGTGAGAAGCACATCCATCGTTTTTGTCAGGTCAGTAATGCCCCGCGCATTAAAAATACGATCGAGAATCAGCGGAGCCAAATCAGCCAAAACTTTCTTGGGTTGATTCAACTCCTTGTCATAATTCACTTCCACTTCCGTTTGAATATTTTCCAAAAAATTATCTTTGTCAATCGTCAAGTTGTATTCCGGCATTTCAATCGGACCAGTAATTTCCAAGAGTTTTTGCATCACAGTTGGCGTCATCGTGATCACACCATCCACTGTTGGGCCACCAGTTTTTTCATAGAACCAAGAAGCTTTTTCAGCCGAAGTGGGAAAATCAGGAAACCAATTGCTGTCATGTAAACTCCAAGTGGCGCTGATTTTTTGAATCGGAGCAGGCGGAATAATTTTTTCTCGCAGTTGTCCATCGGGATTAAAAATGCCATCCACAAAGAAATTTTTAATGTTGCCATTGAAGATATCCAAAACGGCGTAGGTACCAATAAATCCCCCTGTCGCTCGCATCTCTTGGTTATTTTGAAATAAAAACAAATATTTTCGCGGACCATTTCCCCCAAAAACATCAGTGAGAATTTTTTCTTCTTCTGAAAAGCCAGTCATAAATTGATTAATTTCGGGCAATTTTTGCTTGAGGTCGGCAAAGCGCGACCGCTCATTTTCCGGAATATCCTCCAGATTAATCTTGTCTAAATTATCCTCCAAGTCATTCAAAGCCAGCGAAATTTCTTCAATGTTTTTATTGGAGTCTTCAAAAATTTTCAAAAAAGAAATTGATTCGCCCTCTTTTAGCGGATTTTTGATTTGATTGAGGATGGAAAGTGTATCACTGGCCAACTCTCCAATTCTCGAGATGTCCTTGCCAGCTTCAGCCAGATGGGACCCAGTAGAAAGCTTCGAAAGATAGGGCACAAAACGAGAAGCTTCGACAAGAATTTTTCCTAGACCATCGACATTTTCCTGGATAGCGCTGAAACGCTCATAAGCCTCATCAAAACTGAGCGAAGCTTTTTCGAAATTACGACTCTTGATTTCGTCTTTCGCTTGCGTCAGGTTGGCATAGGCCAACTTGCCGTTTTCAATCGCTAACCCCCGCACATTCAAACTGCGATAGAAAAAGCTGACACCGAAAATGAGCAAAAATATCGCGGCAGTATAGGCAAAAAAAGCAAAAGAATAGTGTTTGCGATCTTTTTTTTCAAAATAGCGATAGCTTTTTTGCGCTTTGAGCTTTTTTCCAAAATTCAAAATTAGCGCCAATCTTTCCTGCAATTCTTTTTGTCTATTCTCCCAAAAAACCGCTCGGCGTCTTTTGCGTTCAACTCTTTTGGCTTTTTTCTCCAGTTTTTTGCGTTCCTTGGCGCTGCGCCTCTTCTCCAATTGCTCTCGTTGTTTTTCTTGCAAAAGAAACGCTGTCCGACTGCGCACTTCTCGTTCCTTTTGCCGTTCTTCTCGCGCTCTATTTTTTTGAGCTAAAAGCTTGTCATTAGCTTCCTTTTCTCGACTAGCCGTTTCTTTCCAAAGCAGTGCTTTTTGAAAATCTTCCCAATCGCGTCGACTTTTTTCCGCTTGAATAAAACTTTGAAAGCGCCTTTTTTCATCTTCCACAGGATCAGCTTGACGCACGTCGTGCAACGTGCAACAACCCAGATTCTTTTTTATTTTCGGAACAAATCGAGCAGTACTCCTAGCAGCAGTTCTAATACTTTTTATTTTTTCCAAATCCAACTGACCGTGTGCATCCACCGGTCTAACATCAAACATCTGAGGCAAAATTTTATTCTTCACGTTCTTTGCCATTTTTGTTTTCTAAACTATTTTCATAAACCTCCAATGTTTCTCGAGCCATTTTTTTCCAACTATATTTTCGGATTTGCTGATAGCCTTTTTTAATTAAACTGGCACGTAATTTTTCATTTTCCAGCACTTCTTCGATTGCTGTAGCCATCTTCTTCACCTCTTTTCCGACGAAAAAGTGTGCACTATCCCCCAAAATTTCTTGCATACAAGGATGATTAGAGGAAACGATCGGCACACCTTTGGCCATTGCTTCCAGTGGTGGCAACCCAAAGCCTTCATAGAGTGAGGGGAAAACATAGGCGCAGGCGTGATGTTGCAAAATATCCAAATGATGATCCGGCACATAACCGGGGAAAATAATTTTTTTGATTTTTCGTTCTGCCACGAGGGCTATCAAGCGCTGATAGAAATAGTCTTTTTTGCCCACCAGCACCAGAGATAGTTCTTTTTGTGTTTTTTTCAAGCCTTCAAAAGCCTCCACCAATCGTTCCAAATTTTTGTGCGGATAGGCGTTTCCCACATAAATGATATATGGTTTTATTATAGCATAATCGGCCAAAATTTCCTCGTCCTTGTTGGGACTGAGCATGCAAAAATCTTCGCAAGCTTCATAGGTAACGACTATCTTATCCTTCGTGATTTCCTTGTAATTATCTAAAATGTCATTTTTAGTAAAATTGGAAACAGTAATAATTTTTTCCGAGCGCCTAATGGCAAAACTAATCACCCAACGATAAGCAAAAAACTTAAGCCGATAAAACAGCGGATGGAGTGTGCTGTTTTTGGTGGTGGGAAAATGAATCAAAATCAAATCATGCACGGTCACTAAAAATTTTCGACCATAGAAAAGTGGCACATTGAAATGAGGAAAATGCATTAAATCCAAGTCATATTTTCGTAAAAGTCGCGGAAAAAGCAGTTGCTCGGAAAAAGAATACCACGCATAATGGGCTAAAACTTTTTGAAAATTCTTATTTTGTGGCACATAATCATCAAAATTTTCTTTTTTTAAAAAGATAAAATATTGATTGACTGTGTCGATTCGCTCCAAATTTTCGATCAATTTTTGCGTATAGCGCCCCAGTCCCTTGCCAATCGGACCAAAAAAACGCGCGTCAATGCCAATTTTCATAAAATTTTTCTACCCTGTCTACCGACAGACAGGCGAATTAGATACTAACAATGAACAGTTTTATTATATCACCTTTTATTAGAATAAAAAACTAATTAGCCAGCAATTTGAGAGTTTTTTTAGCCGTTTTTTCCCAAGAAAATTGTTTGGCTCTTTCCAGCCCCACTGCGATTAATTTTTCACGTAACGCGCGATTTTCCAAAATTTGCTCCATCGCGCGAGCAATTTCTCCCGGCTGATCGGGATCAATAAGCATCCCCGCCTCAGCGCAAATTTCCGGCAATGATGAATTGTTTGAAGTGATTACCGGCACGCCACATTGCATTGCTTCTAGCGGTGGAAAACCAAAACCTTCAAAAAAAGATGGGTAGACAAATAGCGTTGCCAGATTATAGACATAGACTTTGTCCTCATTGGAAATAAAGCCTGGTAAAATAATCTTTTCTTTAAATTTAGAATTGGCAATTTCACGAAAAATCTCCCCGTCAAGCCAACCATTCGAACCGGCAATCACCAGCTTATATTTCAAAAGTTCCAAATTATTGCTTTTTTGGGCAAACTCTTGCAACTGCGAGTAGGCACGAACGAGTCCGCTGATATTTTTTCTTGGCTCAATTGTGCCAAGATAAAGAATAAATTTAAATGGCAAATTATATTTTTCCTTAACTCTAATTAAATTTTCATCATTGCGATCAATGAAACGAAAATTAGCCGCAACGGCGCTATGAATCCAGACTGCTTTTTGTTCCTCTAGTCCATAGAAATTGACAACATCGCGCCAAGAAGATTGCGACACGGAGATTATTCGGTCCGCCCGTTCACACAGTTTTTTAGAATTAATAAATATATGCCAAAAACGCCGCTTCCAAGAAAAATACTCGGGATAACGTTCAAAAGATAGGTCGTGAATGGTGGCGAGCATTTTCACTTGCGCACTTACTGCGCCAAAAATAATATTAGGCAAGAAGACCACGTCCGCTCCCCCAACCAGTTTGTCAATTTTGGGCCAACTAAAATACCAAAAAGAAAAATTCAAAAGTTTATTCGGCAAGCGAATTTTTTTCACCGTCACATTGGAATATTTTTCAAACATCCCAAAATCAAACGCCGGCTTTTTCCAGGAGTTAAAAAATAGCACATACTCGTTAGTGTGATCAATCTCAAAAATGTGCAAAAGCAATTCTTGAGTATATTCCTCCACGCCCGTTCTTCTTCCCTCCATTAGACACCGAACATCAATGCAGATTCTTGCCATAGACTTTTAGCTCACTCGAGATAATGCTTAAAAAGAATTCCAAAAAAAGCCAGGAAAATAGCAGAGCAAAAAATAACTACCACTGCGACAGGATTAACCTCTCTCACCCTAGTTACTGAATCACCAGAAACAATTTCAAACCACGTCGCCTCTTTTTGATCTTGGTTAAGTTTTGCAATATTTTGAGAAATCACCTTGGAAACTGAACTAGCAAGACTTTTGGCCAAAGCTTCACTGGGAACAGAAAAACTGACCGCCACTAGCTGTGCTGATCTTTTCTCTGCCACAATACTGCTCATCAATTTTTTCAGACTATAGTCAGAAACATCGATTCCGGAATTGACATAGATATCTTCTTCTGTTCTTGGGCTTTTGAGCCATTCCACAATTGTTTCAGCGAATTTTTCATCCGCTTGCAAACGATAGAAATCATCATATTCATAGTTATCCGAAACTTGCGCGCCCGAACGGGTAATATTCAATGTGAGCGAGGTGTCAAAAGAAACAGGACGAAAAAACACATAGACCAATCCAGTAACGACAATCAATCCAAAAATTGCAAGAAATAATTTGAACTGTTTTTTGATGATTAGAAAATATTCTTTCAGTTCCATAGTTTTTTTATTATAGGAGTTACGCATTTCACCTCACAGCCATATTGACTAAAAAAATAACTCGAACGCTCTTTTTTCTTTTCAAAACTTTCCCTCACTCGACGGCATCCAATGGAAAGTTTTGAAGAAAAAAGGCATTCTCAAACAGGATTTTTTTAGCCAATACGGCTGATTCGGATAAATGCGTAAGTCGTGTGCTACTAATTAATTTGGCATGCTCGCGCTTCCAGATGTTTATTTAATTCTTCTTCAATATATTTTTTAACTTTCTCTTTGAAAAAAATCTTATCAAATTTTCGCACACTTTCCCTGATATAATCTGGGTCATAATCGGCACTGCGGAATTTCTTGACCGCAGAAATTATATCCTCGGCAGTTTGTTTATCGAAAAAAATACCAGATTTCCCCTCTTCCATATGTTCCAAGATGTCCCCGCCTCGATAAGCAATAAGTGGCCGACCTGAGGCCATTGCTTCAATCGCCACGATACCAAAATCCTCCTCCTGGGGAAAAACAAAAGCTTGACAATTGGCATAATACTGCGCCAATTTTTCTTCTGGAACACGTCCTAAAAATTCGATATTTGGCTTGGCCATTTTTTTAAGCCTATTCAGTTCTGGTCCGCGACCGATAATTTTGAGTGGCAATCCCAATTGATTAAAAGCTTGGATGGCGATATCAAAACGCTTATAGGCAATCACACGCCCAACCATTAAAAAATAATTCTGACTCTTGTCTCCGCTGGCAATGTGAAAATTGTCGATATTCACCGGCGGATGGATAACCAAACTGTCTTTTCGATAATATTTTTGGATTCTTCTGGCGACAAATTTGGAATTAGCAATTATCTTGTCCACTCTTTCCGCACTAATCTTATCCCAGATGCGGATATAGTTCATGAAAAAAGGCACCAGCTTTTTGACAAAATGTGGAAAATAGAAATCACTAGTATATTTTTGACAATCATCCCAAGCATAACGCATTGGGGTGTGAATATAGCTGACGTGCAGTGTTTCCGGTCCGGTGATGATCCCCTTGGCATAGCTTGAAGAGTCAGAAAGCACAATGTCATAGGCGGAAAAATCAAACTGCTCAATCGCCGCCGGCATCAATTGCGGAAAAATACGATGACGATTTTTGACAAATGGTAAGCGTTGCAAAAAAGACGTGCGGATATCTTTGCCAGCAAAAACTCCGTGCATTAATTTTTCGTCGTAGACTAATGTATAGATGGGGGCATCAGGGAAAAGTTCGCAAAAACATTCCAACACTCTTTCCGCGCCACCATATTGAACCAGATAATCATGTACGAGAGCAATTTTCATACTAATTTCTTCTTTTATGGAATAACACGCCAATGGTTTTGAGGCAAATAATCACATCCAGCATAAGCGACCAATTCTCAATGTAATAGAGATCCAATTTATACTCATCTTCAAAATCCAAATCCGATCGCCCGGAAACCTGCGCCATTCCGGACACGCCGGGTTTGATGGTAAGCAGTCTCCTGTGATAGTCCATATATTTTTCAATTTCTCGCTCTTGATGCGGCCGCGGACCGATGAGACTCATCGAACCGAAAAGCACGTTGAACAATTGTGGCAGTTCATCAATAGAATATCTTTCAATGAATGTTCCCACGCGAGTTTTTCGTGGATCATTTTTAATTTTATAGAGCGGACCGCGACGGACGCTTTGTTTTTCAATCAGTTCATGCTCAAACTGCAAAGCTTCTTTCAGCTTTGGATTTTCCTTGGAAATACAAAATTCATTTTTGAAATAGCGGAATTTGTAGACAAAAAATTTCTTTCCATCTGCTCCAATGCGTTCATTTTTATAGATAATCGGCCCCTCGCTATCCAGCCTCACTGCAATGGCGGTTGCTAGAAGAATGGGTGAAGTCAAAATAATTCCACAAACAGAAAAAAACAAGTCAAAAATTCTTTTGGCAATCCGGCCCCAGCCGTCTAGTGGCGTATTTTTAATTTCAATCAAAGGCTCGCCGTGAAACACGCCGATCTCAAATTTTGAGGTTTGCAACCCAGTGGGAATATATTTATAGACCACGTTGTGAATCGCACAATAGTCAATCAATTTTTCCTGTTCATCATCGGTAATAGATGATTCGCACAAAATTATCTCATCAATCCCCCGCTCTTCTTTGATTTTCTTGATCACTTTGAGATGCGCCGTGTCAATCTGATCAATTATTTTATAACCCAAGTTTTTATTTCTATCAATTGTGTGAGCAATAATATCCAACTTGGCATTTTTGCCAATCAGCAGCACCCGATGAACACCAATGCCCCGGTTACGCAAAAACCATTTTTGCACCATCTGCAAGATATATCTGGCAATGACAACATAGGCCACCGCCAAAAACCAGGCGGCGAGAATTATGAAGCGAGAAGAAAACCACTCTCTTTTGAGAAAGATTGCAACAATAATAATAACCAGGCCAATGGAAGTTGCACCAAAGACTTTGAGCATTTCTTTCCAAAATTTTCGCGTAACTCGATTATCATAGAGCCCTTCAATCGCATAAATAATCAGAAATAACGGGGTAATGCTCAAAACTATTTTGACGTATTGTTGCAAGGGAAAGGAATATAGTTTCGGTTGAAGCGCAACAATACTGGGAACATTGCGAACCAAAAAAGCCGTGAGGGCCGCAAGCACAATCATTGCAAAATCAACAGGAACTTGCACGGCACTGAATAATAATTCCGATTTTTTCATTAGTTTATTTTTAATACTAATATGACTTACACATTTTCTCGAATCAGCCGTATTGGCTAAAAAAATCCTGTTTGAGCATGCCTTTTTTCTTCAAAACTTTCCATTGGATGCCGTCGAATGAGGGAAAGTTTTGAAAAGAAAAAAGAGCGTTCGAGTTATTTTTTTAGTCAATATGGTTGTGAGGGGAAATGTGTAACTCCTAGCTAAATCAAACATTGATCAAAGCAAATCTATAAGCCGGATTCTGTTGAAAATAGTAATTTATCTAGCGCCGACGTTACCGTCGGAGTCAAGCGGCACTTCCTGTATTTAGCTAAAAACACAGGACACGACCTTGCATTCAGATAAGGATTTAGCCGTTTCACCCCCAAGGTTACCCTTGGGATTCACCCCAACGTAACGCCGGGGTGCTCTTTTCATTGCTGAAAAAAGCGTCTCTGCTCGCACCTCGCGGATCACTCCGTATGGGTATTACCCATTACCTTTCCCCCGACGTGACGTCGGGGATGAATGTCCGGACTTTCCTCCCCGACGAATCGTCGGGGCTACTATTCAATTTGCTTTGATAAATGGCCAATTTAAGCCAATATTTATCAAAATGCACCACTGCATCCTTATTTAATCCTAGCACATTTAGAGCAAATTATCAAGTAGCTCTGTTTGAATTTTCAACTTATCACTATATTCGACTAGCTTTACCTTATTATTTGCAATGATTTCCTTTGGAGCACTTTTAACAAACTTCTTATTTCTAAGCAGTGTTTCGGTTTTTGCGATCAAATTTTTCAAATTTTCTATTTCTTTTTCCAGTCTCGCCTTTTCTTTTTCCACATCAACGAAGTCTGAGATTGCCAAAGTCAGCTTGATATTTTTTCCAGCAATCACAATACCTCTGGATTCGATTTTTGAGACTATATCAATTTTTATCCGCGCTAATTTTTCCAACACTTCTTTGTTTTCTATTTTTTTAGCGTAGACTTGGATTGTTTTTCCTGGATCAATGCGATAGCTTGTGCGGATATTTCTAATCTTAGTTACTATTTGTTGGAAGTGTGCGAAATCCACTTGGGATTTTTTATCCAAAAGCTTCTTGTCCGCCACTGGCCATTTTTCAACCATCAAAATACGCTTACTATTATACATATCTTGCCAAATTTTTTCTGTCACAAATGGCGCGAATGGGTGGGATAATTTCAAAATTTTATCAAGAACGTAGCCAAGCACTTTCGAATTCTTTTCGATTTTATTTATCTCAAGATACCAATCGGCAAAATCATTCCAAATAAATTTCTCGAGTGTCTCGCCTGCCAATGAAAATTTATATTCATTGAGGTTTTTGGTGATTTCTTCAATGGCTTTTCCAAGTTGAGTGACAATCCATTTGTCCGAAAGTGATTTCAAGTCTTTTTTACCAATGCTTTCAATCAAAGAAAATTTGCTGTCCGCGTGATCGCAGTAGCGATAAATGTTCCAGAGTTTAGTGACAAAATTTCGGTAACTGGAAATTTTTTCTTCGGAAAGTCGCATATCATTTCCCGGTGTTGAACCGATGAGAAGTGACAGTCGCACAGCGTCAGTGCCAAATTTTTCAATCATATCCACAGGATTAATGCCATTACCTTTCGACTTGGACATTTTTTTGCCAAATTGATCCAGGACCATTCCGTGTAAATAGACATTTTCAAAAGGAATCTCATTCATCGCAAACAGCGACATCATAATCATCCGCGAAACCCATAGCGTCAAAATTTCATAACCAGTTTCCAAAACTTGCGTTGGATGAAATTTGGCCAAATCCCCTGTCTTTTTTTCATTCTTAATATTTGTTGGCCAGCCTAGCGTTGAAAATGACCACATTCCCGAAGAAAACCAGGTATCAAAAGTGTCTGGGTCTTTTGTCCAGCCCTTGCCTTTTGGCGCTTTTTCGCCGACGAATATTTCTTTTTTATCACCTTCTCCTTTATACCAAACAGGAAATTCATGCCCAAACCAAATTTGACGAGAGATACACCAATCATGCAACTTAGTCATCCAATCAATGTAGCGTTTCGTGAAGCGAAAAGGGTGAAATTTAATTTTGCCATTCTTCGCCACTTCGAGTGCTTTTTCTTTAAGTGATTTTCCACCAAAACGTTTCAGTTTTTTGTCCACCGCCAAAAACCATTGTTCAGAAGGAATTGGTTCGATTGTAGTTCCGCAACGATAACATGTTGCCAGATTATGTTTATAGCCCTCCTCGACATGATCAATAAGCCCCATCTTTTCCATATCCGCTACAATTGCCTTTCTCGCTTCTGTCGTCGTCATGCCAGCATATTTTCCGCAATTAGCCATCATTTTTCCGTCCTCATTGATAATTTGTTTCATGGCGATGTTGTGACGCTGGGAAATTGCATAGTCCGTAAAATCATGCGCCGGAGTAACCTTAATTGCTCCGCTACCAAATTTAGGATCCACTTCTTTATCCGCCACAACAACAATTTCAAATTCTCCCAACACTCCGGGAATCATAAATTTCTTACCCACCATTTTCGCATAACGCTTGTCGCCAGGATAGACTGCCACAGCCGTGTCACCAAGTTTCGTTTCCGGTCGCGAAGTCGCCAAAACAAACGGACCGTATTTAATCCAATACAATTTTCCAATTTCTTCCTTATACTCCACTTCGTCATCCGCCAAAGTGGATTTGCAACGCGGACACCAATTCACAATTCTTTTTCCGCGATAAACCAACCCTTCGGCGTGCATATCCAAAAACATTTTCGTCACCGCCTTTTGCCTCTGGGCGTCTAACGTGAAAGCTTCACGTGACCAATCAAAAGAGCCTCCCATTTTGCGCGCTTGTTTCAAGATCGTCGCCTGAGTCACTCGCAAAAATTTCCACACTTCTTCCAAAAATTTTTCCCGACCCAAATCATGGCGAGTCAGTCCTTGTTCTTTGAGTAGCTTTTTCTCTACCACGTTTTGCGTGGCAATTGAAGCATGATCAGTTCCAGGAAGGTAGAGCGCCCGATATCCTTTCATGCGATGAAAGCGAATAAGCAAATCTTCAATGGCAATAATCGAAGCGTGCCCAAGATGCAGTTTGTCCGTAATATTCGGTGGCGGAAGAATAATCGTGTATGGTTTGGCATTTTTCGGCAACTTCAAATTATCCGGATTAAATTTTCCGCTCTTTTCCCAAAGCGCATAAATCTTGTCTTCATATTTTTGGGGTTCGTAGGTTTTTGGGATTTCTTTCATTTGTATATATTAAAAAGGTTTTTTATAGATTCTGGAGCGTGCTTTGATTCGAAGCACGCTCCATGATAAACCTAAACGGTAAATGGCTGCGCTATTGTTTTGAAAAAAGCTCTCTCTCCTTCCGTAGAGACATTTTTTGCCAAAAGATACAGCCGTCCACAATTTTGGCAAGTTGGAGAAGAATAATAAATTCTCCCTTGATAATAACTGCTCACTTTCTTGGTGACTTTTCCTCCGCAGTCATGACAAATATTGTCAAGAAGTGGGGTATGTTTGGCAACATATCCATCCAAACAATCCTTCATGCAATTAAACATTACGCACCTCCTTTTGGTTTGAATTCTTATTTCCTAACTTCAACTTTCAATTCCTTTTCTAACTTCAAAACTATCTTTTCCATCACCGCATCAATTTCGACGCTTTCCAGTGTTCGGTCTTTCGCACTCATTTCAATTCTAATCGCCATACTATTTTTTGCTTCGAAACGATCAAATAGTAAAACATTATTCACCAATTCTCCACCATTTTTTTTGACCAATACTTCAATTTCTGAATATTTCACAACATTAGGAACAATCATAGAAATATCGCGCGAAACAACTGGGAACTTATTGATTGGCTTGTATTCTAGGATATTTCTAGCAACATCTCGCAGTGTTTCCAGATTTATTTCTGCTACCACCAAGCGCTTGGAAATTTTATAACTTGCGAGCACGGATTGATTGACTTCGCCAATAAAGCCGACGACTTTTTCACCTGCAATAATTTTAGCCGCTCTTCCTTGATTCATAATCGTTCCAGGTTTTTCGATTTCCAAAAATTCCACACTTTTAATATTAAACGCTTCAAGCAAATCCTCCATTGCGCCTTTCAAGTTATAAAATGTTTCTGAATTACCATCACGCCCCAAGACTTTTGCCAAAATCAAATTGTGTTCTTCGACTGGTTCATTATTTTTCAATGTGTAACATTTTCCGATTTCAAAAATACTAACTTCCGAAAAATTCTTGAGATTCTCTCGGACATTTTTTAAAATATTTGGCACCATATAGGCTCGCACAAATTCTTGTTCGGGATTCATCGGATTAGCCAGTTGCAAATGATCACTCGCAGAAAGACCGGTTTTTTTCAGATCATCCGCACCATAGAAAGAATAATTATAGACCTCATCGAAGCCAAGACCAGTGAGCACATCCTGCATTCTTCTTTCAAAGAAAACCTGCTCATTCAGTTTTGCTGGCAAAACTTCCGCGAGCATTGGCCTTGGAGCAATTTTTTCATAACCCCAAATGCGTCCGATATCTTCAATCAAATCTTCCTGCGTTCGCAAGTCTAGGCGGTAGGTTGGAATTTGGCACTCAATTAATTTGGCTTTCTTTGTCCTGATGCCTAACAAATTCAATATATTCAGCAATTCTTTCTCCGGCACTTTCTCGCCCAAAAGCTGATTAACATATGCTAAATCTAATTTTACTGTCCAAGGACTAATTTTTTTGGGATAAATATCAACGATTCCCTCTACTTTTCCGTCAGCAATATGTTCCAAGATTTCAATCACCCGAACCATCGCCTTTTCAGTCAGATTTGGATCAAGATCTTTTTCAAAGCGATAGGATGAATCCGTATTGAGTCCCAATGCCGTTCTTGTCCTTCGAATATTCACCGCATCAAAACTGGCCGCCTCAAGCACAATCGTTTTGGTATTTTCGTTTATCCCAGAATCCTTTCCACCCATAATCCCAGCCAGTACTAGTGGCGTTTTTCCGTTTGTAATGAGTAGGTTGTTTTCTGACAGCTTAATTTCAGTATCATCCAAAAGTGTCATCTTCTCATCTTTTACGGCCCCACGAACCACTATCTGACATTTCTTATTAGCATCTTGAATTAAATCACAATCAAAAGCGTGCAATGGTTGCCCGAGTTCCAGCATCACATAATTCGTTGCGTCAACAACATTATTAATTGGTCGCAATCCGCAAATTTCTAGTCGCTCTTTCAGCCATTTTGGCGACTCTTTGATTGTAATATTTTCCATCACCGTTCCAATATATCTTTTGCATAAATCATTATCTTTGATTTCCACTTTTAGTTTCTGGCTTTTTTTAGTAGGCAAAACTAATTCGTCAAAAGCATAATCATATTTTCTTTTTTCCAAAATAGACAATTCTCTCGCTACTCCCACATGACTCAAAATATCATGCGCACGATCAGGTAAAACTTTAATTTCCAATGTAATATCATCATTTCCGCCCAGATATTTTTCCACTGACTCGCCAACCTTCGCTTTCTTATCCAAAATCAAGATTCCCGCATGATCACTGCCAAGACCCAATTCATCTTGGGCGCATAACATTCCAAAAGATTTCACTCCGCGAATTTCTGCTTCTTTAATCTCAAAATTTCCAGGAAGAATTGTACCGATTGTCGCCACGGGTACTTTTTGACCGACGGCGATATTTGATGCACCACAGACGATCTGCAATTCTTTTTTGTCAATATCAACACAAGCGATCTGCAATTTATCTGCGTTCGGATGTTTTGTGATTTCTAAAATTTCACCAGCAACTACGCCGTCAAAATTGGAATTATTTTTCTCCAATCCTTCAATCTCAAACGAATGCATTGTCAAAAGCTCCGCCGCTTTTTCGGGAGATAATTTTGTTCCGCTTAATTCTTTCAACCAATTATAGCTGTACTTCATTTTGATTTTGAGTTAATTGTTGTTCTTTGAAAAACTTTAAGTATTTCACAAGCAAAACTGCTGAGATAATTAAATATAAAATATCACTTCCGATGTATGCATAAAGTCCTTTTTTGTCTGCTTGAGCAAAAAACTGAAAAAAAACAAATAAGAAGGTTATTGAAAAATACACAATTGGAATATTATATAATTTTCTAGATAAATTAAAAACTGGTACAAGCAAGATACTAATTGCTAAAATAATCCATGGCAAAGTAAGTATGCTCACCATAGGGCCACCAGACTCGCCAAAAGTACCATAAATAAGCATGTACAATATTCTCGCAAAAATAATAATATTCACGATAAAATAGCCATAAATAACAAAGATGCTACTGGAGATTTTTTTTACTTCCCTATCCTTAAGAATAATATTATCAGCTACATTTGAGTTGTCTTTAGTGCTATTTTCAATAATTTTTGCTGTTTTTTTGAGTGTATAAAAAAAATAAAATAAGGAAATTATTACTGAGAATGGAATAAATAGTACAATAGAAAATCCTTGCAAAATATAGTCACCGAAAAACAAAGGACAAACTGAAAGAATGAGACCAATGCCTAAAACAACAAACGGTGCCGTATTTATCATCCGCTCATTTTTGTTGGCATAAAAAATTCCAGATAGTATCGACAAAATAATTGCGATAGAAACAGGGTTGCAAAACACTAAAATATTACTATCCATTTTTTAAATAATTAAACTAATTAAAATTGCCTAATAAACCTCAAATCCCCGCCGTGGAAAAGCCTACAATCATCAATCTTATATTTCATCATCGCGAGGCGTTCGAGGCCAAAGCCCCAAGCAAAGCCGGTGTATTGATTGCGCCTGTATCCGACTGCTTCAAAAACATTTTGATTAACCATCCCCGCTCCACCCAGCTCTAGCCATTTATTGTATTTGCAAGCTCGGCAACCTTTTCCACCACAAACAGTGCAAGAAATATCAAATTCAAAACTAGGCTCAGTGAAAGGAAAATAGCTTGGTCGCAAACGCACTTTGATTTCGCGTCCAAAAAACTGCGAGAAAAAATCTTCCGCTACTTGCTTTAGATGTCCAACATTGATGTTTTCTCCAACTACCAATGCTTCAAATTGATAGAAAGTATGATCATGAGTCGTGTCGGTTGCTTCACGGCGAAAACATTTTCCCGGCACAATAATCCGCAAGGGTGGTTTGTGTTTTTCCATATACTTCGCTTGCACAGCCGAAGTCTGAGAACGCATTGCCAAGCTTTCTTTGTTTTTTTTATTTTTCAACCAAAACGTATCTTGCAAATCACGCGCGGGATGATCAGCAGGCATGTTGAGTGCATCAAAGTTGTAGAACTCGGTTTCGATTTCCGGTCCGTCCGCAATTTCAAATCCCATGCCCGTGAAAATATCTTCGATATCTCTTCGCACAATTGAAATTGGATTGAGGTGACCGACACTTCGTCTTTTGCCTGGAATCGTCACATCAATTTTTTCCTTTTCCGCGTTTGGCCCGGTCTTTGACAAATCGGCTTTTTTTCCGTTGATAATGTCGAGAATTTCTAGCTTAGTTTTATTAGCCAACTCGCCAATTTGCTTTCTCTCCTCTGGCGCCAAATTTTTCAAATTCTTGAGAAATCCGACAAATTCGCTTTTCCTTCCTAGATACTTTTTTTCCAACTCAAAAAGCGCGTCACTATTTTTGACTTTCTCAATTTCTTCCAAAACTTGCTTTTTCACCTCTTCAATTTTCGCTTTTAGCATACTATTATTCTAGCCTCAAAGGTTAAAAAAGTCAAAAAATAAGGGCACCTGATGATTTGGTGCCCGTTCTGACTTCGCAGAGTTAAAATTCTTCATGAAGAAGATCATCTTTTGGCGGCAACCAAAAAAGAATCCTAGTCGCCACGACCAACAGACAACTCCTCATTTCTGCGCCTGAAAACTGAGCCCAGAATACAAGATAAATAATTACTCCGTAGCAAATGTAAGTTCGTTCATTTAGTAGAAAATTTGCCAATACGGGCTTCCAGAAATCAGCTGTTATCGTCATAGTCCTTCCCCTTTATTTTTGAAGGATAAATTCTAACAACCATCCAAATTACCAGCAGTGCAAAAATGCCGCTGATCATCTCGCCCCAGAAAAAATACAAGGCAACAGCAAGCACAATGCCGAATAAAAAAATACTGCTTCTTTTATAGAAAACGATGTTGCGCCAAATTTTTTTTGCCAACTTTTAACTCCTTTCCCTTAAATTAAAGAACGAAAGCCATTTCTACAAAATGCATAAAATAGCAAAAATATCTCCAAGCTTTCCTATACTCCCATTTTTTCTTTGGCCAATCTGTATTGTTCTTCCGAAATCTGTCCACTCTTTCGCATCATTTCCATCGCGCCGAGAAGTTTATCTTTATTTTCCGGTTTCATCACCTCTTGCAACATCTTGGCTTTTTCCTGCGGACTCATCCGCTCCATCTTTTTCATCGCCAGACGTTGCAGCATATTCATCTTTGGAGAATTATCTGCTTTCACAGCATTATTAGCTTGAGTTGCATTTGATTTTTGATTGTTATTTTTGAATGGATTCCACATAGTAAATGAAAAATGTAAAAATCAAAATGAAAAATTATTTTGAAATTTTATTTTTTAATTTGTAAATTATAGCTAGTTACTAATAATGCCGACGCGATGAAAATCGATGAATAAGTTCCAAATGTTATGCCAACCAAAAGCGCCAGGGAAAAATATTTAATCGATTCTCCACCAAAAACATAGATGGCGAGTAGCGTGATAATCACCGTTAGCGAAGTGTTAATTGAACGCACCAAAGTTTCATTGAGACTGCGATTCACAATTTCAGGAAATTTTTCTTTGGACGAACTGCGTTGCAGATTTTCGCGTGTGCGATCATAAACCACAATCGTATCATGCACCGAAAAACCCAAAATTGTGAGGAGCGCTGCCACAAACGGCACACCCACTTCTACTCCCCAAAAATGCCCCAAAACCGAAAAGGCGCCAACCGTTATGAGAACGTCATGCATAAGTGCAACTACCGCTCCAGCGCCATACTTCCAAGACGCGACCGGATGAGACACGCGCCGAAAAGCCCAAGCGATATAAGCCATAATACCAACAATTGCCCAAATAATGGCCATAAGCGATTTGGTTTTGAGCTCTTGTGAAACCGAGGCATTGGCATAATCAGTGCGTAAATTTTGTGAGTCAGGATATTTTTCCGCTAAAGTAGCTGTCACTTTTTGATTAGTTTTATCATCCTCGGAAGCATAGCGAATAAGCACGGAATTATTGCCGGTTGATTGCAAAGTTAAACTCTTGAGGTTTAAATCTTTCAGCGAGGCTTCTAGCTCAGCATTTACTGGTAAAGTATTGGCAAATTTCACCTCCATCAAAGTTCCTCCGGTAAAATCAATCCCGTATTTTAGCCCCCAAGTAAAAAGCGCCATAACACTAAGCACTGTAAGTGTGATGGAAAAAATATAGGCGTATTTGGTTTTGGAAATAATATTGAACATAGATTTTTATAATTCATTTTTCTTAGCCCCTATGAGCCACATCTTATCTTCAATCCACGGGCCCAGGATAAATCGCAAAATTGTTCGCGTAATCACAACCGCTGTAAACATTGAGGCAAGCACTCCAATGACGAGCGTGACAGCAAAACCTTTCACAAACCCTGTTCCCATTTCCACCAAAATTAGCGCCGTGATGATTGACGACATATTGCCATCCAAAATGGAAGTCCAGGCACGCTTGAAACCCTCTTCAATCGCACTCAAAATATTGCGACCTTTCCGTACTTCCTCTTTAGTCCTCTCAAAAATCAAAATGTTCGCATCAACTGCCATTCCGATTGAGAGTACAAACCCAGCAATGCCAGGAAGAGTTAAGGTAATCTGCCACGGGGTAAAACCAGATAGCTTGAAAATTGAAATCATCAGTGCAGAATAGATCAAAAGTGAAAAAGATGCGATTAATCCCAAGAAACGATAATAGATAAGCATAAAAATGATCACCAAAATCAACCCAATCATTCCCGCTTTCAAACTCTTTTCCAGGGAAACTTGCCCTAAAGTTGCTTCCACGGATTGCTGACCGACCAAACTGATTGGCACAGGAAGCGCTCCTTCATTAAGTCTTTTAACCAAAGTTTTCGCTTCTTCCACAGTATAGTTTCCAGTAACGACCGCTTCACCATTCAAAATTTCGCTCTGCACGGTTGGCGCGGTAATAATTTCTCCATCCAAATAAATTGCTACTCGTTTCCCAATATTTTTTTTAGTAATTTCTGCAAACAGTCTCGTTCCTTCATCATCAAATTTTAGTGATACTTCCGGCTCAGATAGTCCTTGACTCTTAAATTGGACCGATGCACTTTTTAGATTTTTGCCAGTCAGCCCAGTTTCCGCCCAAGTGATTTGCGGCTGAGGTTGGGCTGTTTTCATAATTAAAATGTGCGCGCTTTTGAATTCTTGCTCATCTCCTTCTCCACGAATTTCAATTTTTTTGACAATATGCCAACCAAATTGAGATTCCACTAATTTTGAATAAACTTCTCCATCTTTGAGGTTCGAATCAAAAATTGCCGCTTCATATTCCGGCACGAAAGAGCCTTTCTTTTGAAAATCATACACCCCGCCGTTATCTTTTGATCCTGGATCTTGACTATTGTCCTTAGCTAGCTGGGCAAAGTCCGCACCAGCCAAAGCTTTTTTTAAAATATCTTCCGCCTTAGCCTTAGCATCTGCATTCATTTTATCCAATTGATCTTGGGGAATTTGTTCCGGAGTGGCTTGACTCTCTTCTTTGAATTCCAAAAATGGCGTCTCGCTGATCATTTTTTTGGCTTCATTGATATCTTTCACTCCAGCCAGCTCCACCACTAAGCGCTGTTCTCCGCCTGATTTCGTTGTGTAGACAACTGGTTCAGCCACACCGAAAGCGTTCACACGCCGTTCAATTACATCCTGCACTGCTTGCATCGCATCCCCAACTTGAGAACTTTCCACTTGGCTCGTGTCCGCCTTGTACTCCAGATGAATTCCGCCTTGCAAATCCAATCCAAGATTGATTTTTGGCTTATTTAGGACAGAAAAAAGACTCGGTATTTTTTGAACCGCTTGGGGATATGCAATAAGCCCGGCAACAACAGCCAAAACAATTACAAGGCTAAATTTAAGACGTAGCTTCTGTCTATTGCTCATAAATTCTATTCTACCTGAATCTGAGAGTTTGGCAAATGTGAGACCAAAAACCGATTGGCTTTTTCCAACACTTTTTTAGAATTAAGATTGGTCACGCGATTGTAAGCCTGAGAGTATTCCATCCAAATATAATTTCTGTGCTCGTGCGATAAAACGATCTCCAGCTTTTGTGTTTCAGCCAAATAATAGAGCACTTTTTTGAAAATCCACCAACCACGCCTAGCCTTTAATCGCTTTTCCTTCTCTTCTCTTTTGGCAATATAAAAATATTTCTCTTGTCCTAAAAAACCGGGGATGATTTTCAAATCAGTGAGCGCCGTCTCTTCGCTAGATTCTCGCCGTAGCGTTTCCTCATCACTCTCTGCATTTTCACTATGACCTTTCACAAAACCCCAATGTCCTCCAAGATATTGCAAAAGCAAGAATTTAATTTTCTCGCCTTCTCGCCGGAAAACCACCGCGCCAATTGATTTTTCAAAACTTAGGATTTTATTCATTGTCATTTGAAATTATTCACTATTTCTAAATTATACTTCAGAATTCCCGGTGTTTTTTCACAACTAAACAAAAATCTTCCTCGGAATCTCTCCCCTGCTAAAAATAACGGGAGCCACAGCCTGTCATCCGGCCACATTTTGTCATATGGAATATGATCAATTTCAAACCATTGCGGTCTCATTTCATTTGTTTCCTTTGGCATTCCACTGAAATTTTGCGTATGAAAAACATGCACCTCGAGAATTTCCGAATTGCCTTGAAATTCAAAATCCAGAACTCCTCTTTTTTCCAAATTCTCGACAATCACGCTTGATTCTTCCTGCATCTCTCTTCTTGCCGCTTGCTCTATTGTTTCTCCGAAGTCCAACTTTCCACCAAATCCATTCCATTTACCCGCGCCAAAGCCATATTTTTTCATCCCTAAAAGGATCTGATTATCTTTCCTTAACAGGCATAGGGTTAGAATCTTTTTGGCCATCTTTTATTTCCCACAACACTTTTTATACTTTTTACCCGACCCGCATGGACAAGGATTATTGCGACCAATTTTGTCATCATTAATAATTGGTTTTTGCTTAGGTGCTTCGCGAACTTCTCCGTCTTGAATTTCTCTCGCTGCTGAAAAAGATTCCGCTTCTTGAGCACCGCTAAAATTGAGATTTTTTTCTGGCATGGCTGATTGAGACTGAACCACTGGAGTAGCGGACACTCGAAAAATTGTCCGCGCAATTGTTGATTTCACATTGCCCATTAAATAGGAAAACATTGAAAAGGCCTCCCGTTTATATTCCACCAATGGATCGCGCTGACCATAACCACGAAGACCAATGCCTTCACGCAAATAATCAATCTCATCCAGGTGCGCCATCCACATCACATCAATAGTTTGTAGTGCAATATTTTTCTCCACCGCGCGCATATTCGCCTCACCAAATTCCAATTCTTTTTTATTATAGATTTCCTTGGCAATGCCGGCCAGATATTCCGTCACGCTACCGATAATCTCGGCCATATTTTTTACCTTATCCTCAGAAATTTCCTTAATTTTATTTTCTGCTTCTTGAGTAATTGGCATTATTTGCTTGACATTTTCGATGATTTTTTCGCTCTCCAAATTTCCCTCTTCTGCGGTGATGCTCGTTGACACGGCAGTTTCAATTTCTTCTCGAATATCTTCCAAAATTTCTGGTTTGAGATTGATTGCTTCCAAGGTCGCCCGCCTTTTTTTGTAGACCACTTCGCGTTGTTTATTCATCACATCGTCATAATCCAAGATGTGTTTGCGAATATCAAAATTAAAACCTTCAATTTTCGACTGCGCATTTTCGATTGTTTTGGAAATAATCCCATTTTGAATTGGCTGATCTTCAGGAAGGCCGAGTTTTGTCATGAGGCTAATTAGATTGTCCCCGCCAAAACGGCGCATCAATTCATCCTCCAGAGAAACAAAAAATTGAGAAGCGCCCGGGTCACCCTGGCGACCGGCGCGACCGCGCAGCTGGTTGTCAATGCGACGCGCTTCATGACGTTCTGTGCCAAGAATAAATAGTCCGCCCAGCTCTCGCACGCCTTCACCGAGTTTTATGTCTGTTCCGCGTCCAGCCATGTTGGTGGCAATTGTGACTGAGCCAAAATGTCCGGCTTTGGCCACAATCTGCGCTTCACGCTCATGATTTTTAGCATTAAGCACTTCATGCGCTACGCCTGATTTCAAAAGGAGCATACTCAAATATTCTGACTTTTCCACCGCAACTGTTCCCACCAGAATCGGTTGCCCGGCGCCACCTACTTCTTTAATTTTTTCCACAATGGCATTGAACTTGCCTTTTTCTGATTTATACACGACATCTGGAATGTCTTTTCTGATTGCGGGTTTATTAGTGGGAATTTCAATCACATCCATTTTATACACCTTGAAAAATTCTTCCGCCGAGGTGCTAGCTGTTCCTGTCATACCGGAAATTTTCTTATACATGCGAAAATAGTTCTGAAATGTGATGGTGGCTAAAGTTTTGGATTCTTTTTGCACGTGCACATGTTCTTTTGCTTCAATTGCTTGATGCAACCCTTCGCTATAGCGCCGTCCCGGCATGAGGCGTCCCGTGAAATCGTCCACAATAATCACCTCACCGTCCTTTACCACATAATCGCGGTCGAGTTGAAAAATCACTTGAGCTTTCAGGGCTTGTTCCAAATGATGCACATAGTTGATTTTTCCTGCTTCATAAATATTGCCCACACCCAGCCATGATTCAATTTTTCCAATGCCACTTTCTGTGATTGTGACGGTTTTGGTTTTTTCTTCCACCATATAATCCTCTTCTCTTTTTAGCCTAGGAATAAGCGCCGCAAATTGTTCATACATCTTAGTCGACTCGCTGTCCGGAGCAGAAATAATGAGCGGCGTTCGCGCTTCATCAATCAGAATCGAATCCACTTCATCAACAATCACATAATTCAAATCGCGCTGAACCATATGCTCTAAGGTCGGCACCATATTGTCGCGCAAATAATCGAAACCAAATTCATTATTTGTACCATAAGTAATGTCCGCCGCGTAAGCTTCACGACGTGAGATTGGCACCAAATTTTCCATTTCCACACTCACTTCATCGTCATCTTCAACTTTCGGCTGATACATATATGAAGCGTCGTGAATGATGCAAGCGGTCGAGATTCCCAAGAAATGTAAAATTCCACCCATCCAATTGCAGTCGCGTCTTGCCAAATAATCATTAACTGTCACCAGGTGCACGCCTTTTTCGGTGAGCGCATTAAGATACATCGGCAAAAGCGAGGTATGTGTTTTTCCTTCACCCGTTTTCATCTCTGCAATTTTGCCTTGATGCAAAACGATTCCACCCATCATCTGAACGTCAAACAAGCGCTTTCCATCCACCCGCTTCACCGTTTCCCGCACAACCGCAAAGGCTTCCGGCAAAAGCTCGTCAAGCGCTTCTTTTTCGGCAATGCGTTTTTTGAATTCATCTGTTTTTGAGCGCAACTGATCGTCAGATAATTTGATCATCTGTTCTTCCAGGGCGTTTATTTTTTCTACGATTGGTTCCAATTTTCCAATCTCCCGTTCATTCGAACCGAATATTTTTTTGAGAATTGACATAAATATTAACTAATTTTAAGTTTTCTAAACTCCCGCTTCCCCGCTTTCAGAATTTTTCCATTAAAGCTCTTGTCCAATTTTAACTGCCAATCACGCATTACGTCATTATCCACCTTTATTCCGCCTTGGTCAACCTTGCGCCGAGCGTCAGCTTTACTAGTCGCTAATTTGTTTTTTACGAGCACATCAATCAAAAATTCCCCGGCAGAAACTTTAATTTCCAAAATATCTGCTGGCAATTCTTTTTTGGAGAAAACTTGCTCAAAATGCGCTTGGGCCTTTTTGGCCGCAGCTTCACCTTTGATAATTTTCACGATTTCATAGGCCATTTTTTTCTTGAAAATCATTGGGTTTTCGCCTTTTTCCATTGCCAATTTCATTTTTTCAATTTCCTTCATAGAAACTGATGTCAAAAGCTCAAAACCAACTAAAATATGCTTGTCAGAATAGGACATGGCTTTGCCAAACATATCCTGCGGACTGTCGGCCAGGTTGATTCCATTGCCTTTGGTTTTGCTCATTGTGCGACCGTCTGGCGCGTCCATCATTTTGTTGGTGCGCACAAATTTTTCCTTGCCTAGATAACTTTTGATGAGATCGCGTCCGACCAGCATATTGAAAGTTTGATCGGTTCCACCAATTTCCATGTCCACCTCCATTGCCACCCCGTCATAGCCTTGCATCAAAGGATAGATAAATTCATGCAGGCGAATTGGGTCACCATCTTTCATTCGACGCTCAAACATATCCCGCTCCAGCATTCGTTGCACGGTAATAGTTGACATCAATTTTATGAGATCATTCAGTTTCAATTTGGAAAGCCACTTATAATTTCTCTCAAACCTCACGGGATTTTCTCCGCCAAAATCAATCAGTTGCGCAGCTTGTTTTTTCCAGCTAGACATATTGTTTTCAATCTCCTCATCAGTGAGCATTTTTCTGGTCGTATCTTTGTCTGGGTCACCCACTTTCGCTGTGTAATCCCCAACCAAAAAAATCACCTCATGTCCCAATTTTTGCAAAATTCCCAAAGCGCGAATGCCCATGGCATGACCCACATGCAGGTGTGGTCCAGTCGGATCAAAACCTTCATAAATTTTCAAGCGCTCTCCTGACATTAATTTTTTGCGAAAAGCATCTTTGGAAGGATAAATCGCTTCCACTCCCCGCTCCAAAAATTCATCGATTAGTTTTTTGTCTTTTAGTACCTTTGGCATAAATTTTAGCTAATATAAATTAGTTTCCCTGTGAACACGCTCTATTGCTCCAGGGCTTGTCCTCTCACTTTTTAGTCAATTGTATTATAGAAGAATGGGAGAATAAAATCAAACCAACAAAAAACCGGCCTCATGACGTCAAGGTCGGATAGAAAAAGCTTGATGCTTTCAGCGTTGTTTAATTTTTTGCTAATATTTTTTTTACTTTTTCCGCTAATTCCGTTGGTGTGATTTTCGTTTTTATAAAAAAAGAGCTCACGCCCATCTTTTCAATCCGCTTTTGCGTCGCATCATCTACCGAAGCTGAAATTACTACAATCGGCATATTTTGCGTTTTTTGATCATTTTTCAACTTAGCAATCATTTCCTCACCTCCCATTGCCGGCATTACAATGTCTGTTATGAGCAAATCAAAACCACCGTTCAGCGCTTCCTTGATTCCCCAAGCACCATTTTTTGCTACTGTCACCTCAAAACCGGCGCGCTTTAGGCTGTCGCTAAACATTTCCACAAAAATCTCTTCGTCTTCAATCAATAAAATCCGAGACATAGGCTTTTTGTAAGTTGATTTAGTTTTCTCCTCTGGTTCAATTATAGACTATCCCAAAAAACCTCGCAAGTACTTGGATAGTTCAGCTATTTTAATCCGCTCCTGCACCATCGTATCACGATCTCTCACTGTCACCGCCTGATCATTTAGCGTTTCAAAATCGACCGTTACGCAATATGGCGTGCCAATCTCATCTTGTCGGCGATAACGCTTACCGATCGACTGGGTTTCGTCATATTCACACATAAAACTCTCTTTCAACGTATTCCAAATTTCTTTGGCTGGACCCGTCAATTCTTCTTTTTTAGAAAGCGGTAGAATCGCCACTTTCACTGGCGCCAAGCGTTTATCTAATTTCAAAACAACGCGAGTTTCTTCGCCCACAGTTTCTTCTGTGTAGGCCTGATCAAGAAACATAAACACCAAACGACCCAAGCCAACTGAAGTTTCCATGATGTGCGGAACGAATTTTTCATTTTTCTCTTGATCAAAATAACTCAGGTCTACTCCAGAGAATTTGCTGTGTTGAGAAAGATCCCAATCACCTCGCGCGTGGATGCCTTCAATCTCCTTGAATCCTCCAAGTGTTTTGAAATTATATTCGATGTCATAGGCCTCAGAAGCATAGTGCGCTAATTTTTCGTGGCGGTACCAATGAATTTGATCAGTTTTGATTCCATATTCAAGATACCATTGCCAGCGCGCCACCTTCCAATCTTCATATTTTTCCTTCATCATATCTGGATGCAAGAAATATTGCATTTCCATCTGTTCAAACTCACGCGTGCGGAAAATAAACTGGCGTGCCACAATTTCGTTACGAAAAGCCTTGCCAACTTGCGCAATGCCAAAGGGTAATTTTTTGTGCAATGAATCAACCGTATTTTTATATTCCAAATAAATTCCTCCGCAAGTCTCCGGTCGCAAATAGACCACATTTTCTTCTTTCAATTCATCAGTCGGAGAACCAATATTGGATTTTACCATCAAAGAAAAAATCTTCGCTTCCGTGAGATCAGTCGAACCACAATTAGCGCATTTCAATTTCTTTTCTTCGCGCAATTTATCTAGGTGTCCGTTCAACTCATCCAATGGTGCCTTGTCCGCATTGATGCCAAATTCTTCCAAAATGTGATCGGCGCGAAAACGTGATTTGCATTTCTTGCAATCGACTTGCGGGTCATTGAACCCACCCACATGACCTGACGCTACCCAAGTGGTCGGATGCATAAAAATCGCGCTGTCCAGCCCCACTACGTCGTCACGCAATTGCACCATCGCTTTCCACCACGCGTCGCGAATGTTATTTTTCAAAAGCGTTCCATAATGACCATAGTCATAGATCGCTTGCATGCCTCCATAAATTTCTGACGATGGATAGACAAATCCTCGTCGCTTGCATAGCGATGCCATTTTTTCCATCATCGCTTGTTTATCCTCGTTTTTTTCTGCCATATTATTATTTTTAATAAATTAAAAAAATCCCGTTCCCACAATTAAAGAATAAAAAATATTCTTAAATTGCCAGAACGAGATTAGTCTCGCGTTTCCATCTAGCTTCCCCCGACGTAACGTCGGGGACACCTTGATTTCAATTTTTCCCCTCACGGAGCCAAACCCGTGAAGTTGCTTATGCTACTAAAATATACTAAAGGTTTTTTGGTTTTTTGTCAATTGCAAGTTGTTTTAGGCAACTTTAGACACCCACCAAAACCGAATTCTCCAGTTTGATTATGCGCTTTTCGTGGTCATCCGTCGTTTCCTTATCAACCTTTTTACCCAAAGCCTCATCGGTCTCTCTGAACCTCCTTTTTATCTCAACTATTTCCGATTTTACATAATCCATATCTTCCTTCAACATGGTCACATCTTCAGAAACGCCAGAAAGCTGTTCACCAAAAATTCTAAAATCACTTCGTACATTTTCAAGCATAACATCAATATGCCTTTTTATATTTTCTTCTAGGATTTTATTTTCTTCATTCATAATATCATTTTAGCACTTTCAAGATTATCGTCAAACATCAATTTCGTTACTTTTGCAAATATTGGCATATTCCAGCGCGCTAGGCCGAACTTTCCGCTCGAGCGTCGCATAGTCAATTTTGATTAGACCAAAGCGTGGCCAAAATCCCCGCACATCGGGAAATTCAAAATTATCCAGAAGTGACCAATGTAAATAGCCTCGCGCATCAACACCTTCCGAAATTGCCTGGTGGACAAACTTCAAGTGGTCAATAATAAATTCGGCTCTTTTTGTATCGTCCGCATCGGCCAAGCCATTTTCTGTGATGTAGATTGGCAGGTTATATTTTTTCAAACTCACAAGCACATGATAGATCCCTTCAGGATAAATCTCCCAACCTAAATCATTTCTTTCTTTCGGACCGATATCTTTCTTGCGCGTGGAGACGATATAGCGAGAATAATAATTGCAACCGATAAACGTGCAATAAGGAATCGCACTCCGCAAGAAATATTTACTGAAAAATTCGACCGCAAAGACAGTCACAAAATATAGACCAGGAAAAATCTTCACATCATAATGCGTGATGCTATTGGCCACTCCTATCTCCGCTTTTGGATCGATTTTTTTGATCACTTGCGCCGCTTTTTTAAAAGCCGATAACAAATTGAAAAATCCTCGCAAAAAATTAAAGATTCCTTTTTTGCCTGGCGGCTGCGTTCCGCGATAATAGCCAAAGCCCATACTCACATTTGGCTCATTAACCACCACCCAAAATTTTACTAAATCTTTATACTCATTCGCCATTCTCTCGGCGAATCTTGAAAAATATTCAACAGATTTTTCGTTCGTCCATCCTCCCATCTCTCCAAACCAAACCGGATCAGTCCAATGCCACAGTGTCACAAACGGCTCAATTCCGCGCGCTTTCAGTGCCACTAAAACTTTTCGATAATGCTCAATCTCCCGCTCATCAAATTTTCCCTCTTCGGGCTCAATCCGCGACCACTCGATCGAAAAGCGATGGGCATTATGTCCCAAAGATTTGGCCAAATCAAAATCTTCCTCGAAGCGATTATAGTGATTACAAGCCCGGCCAGAGATATAGTTTTTCGGATCAAACATTTCCGGAAATTTTTCCTGTTGCCAAGTCTGCCATTTTCCAGACGCTTCTTTCGCCAACCGCTCCGCATTATCTTTCTCCCACTGCGTCCAATCATTATTTGTCCCACCTTCAACTTGATGCGCAGCAGTCGCTGCGCCCCACAAGAAGTTTTCTGGAAATTTTAGTTTTTTGTTTTCTATCATTTATTTTACAAATTTTTCATGAAGAACGTAACTCAAGTTAAATTCTTTTAGCTCTCCCTGCTCGGATATATAGCATTTATTATCCATATTACTCACACTTCCACCAAGACGCAAACACTCCTTCGCGCTAGTATCAGTACCAATATACATCACCAGAAATAGCGCCAAAATAATAACCGCAAAAATAACAACTCTCTTTATCATATTTTTATTTAAAATTATTTTTTAACAATCTTCTCCAGCTTCCCCGGCATCCATTTACGCAAAACTTCTGGCACAGTCACTGAGCCGTCCTCGTTTTGGTAGTTTTCGAGAATCGCAATCAGCGGTCGCACTGATGGCAAAGCAGTGTTATTCAAGAGATAGGCGAATTTTTTGTTGCCATCCCTATCTTTGTATTTCACATTCAAACGTCTCGCTTGCCAATCAACAAAGTTCGAAGCTGATCCGGTTTCGCCCCAGCGATTGAGGCCCGGCATCCAAGCTTCGAGATCAAACGCACGATATTTTCCTGGTGCCATATCCCCGGTGCAGATTTGCAATTTACGATATGGCAGTCCCAGCTCTTGATGCATTTCTTCTGAAATCCCAACCATTTCTTCTTGCATTTTTGTTGCCTCGTTGATGTCCGCAGTTGAAACAACCACTTGCTCGACTTTGAAAAATTCATGCACGCGATAGAGTCCCTTGTTATCCTTGCCATAATCCCCAATCTCACTGCGATAGCAAGGAGAAAATCCGCAAACTTTGATTGGCAATTTCGCCTCGTCTA
>JBAQNU010000005.1:0-28863 GCA_049304095.1 Candidatus Moraniibacteriota bacterium
TTTGCACCAGTCAAAGACAAAGCCTTGCCTGACACAACTAAATTTGTGCCAACCGTGCTTTCGACCGGAGATCAAAAGGCCGGTGAGAGTTTGGACAAACTGGGCGAAAAAATTACTGCACCTTCAGGCGACTGGACTATGCTAGACGGTGTGGGAAGTATTTTCTGGCTACTGCTTTGTGTTGTTGCGATTTTGCCACTTATGATTGTTCAGCTTGTTTCTTTTGGCAGACTGGTTAACCTTCCAAAATCACGGGAATATTTTCGCAAACTCAAAGTGAGAAATCATGACAAATGTCGAGTAATTAAAGTGAGAGTGGTTGGGGCCTGAGAATTTTTATCCTCTACTCGCTTTCCGAAAAAAATATTTTCTGAAAGGCAGTAGGGGATAAACCCCTAAAAACAAAAATAAAAATTAAATAAAACAAAAACAAACATCTCGAAAGAGAAAAAATAAAAAAGACTGGATTCCCTGTCTTTCTCCCAAGGTTTTTTGGGACCTCAAATAAAACGGTGTTGGTGTTATCGCCAAGGCCGTTTTTTTATGGGCAAAAACGGCCTGTTGCGAGAGGGAATTTGAGAAAATCAACAAAACCTCTTGACGATATTTCTCTAGTAATGTAAGATTAGAAGGTTGTGAAAAAAATAATTTAACCCGTTAAAATATTTTTTTTGAGGTTCATAAAAACGGGAAATAAAAAAATAAATTAATTAATTTTAAAAAAACATATGAACAAAAAAGTGCTCTACTCCCTGGGTATAATTGGTATTATCACGGGACTGACTGTCAGTGGGACATACGCCTATTTTACAGCTAATCAAAAAATGGGGGCGAATCGATTTATGGCCGGAACGCTAGATCTGGATGTCTCTGCTGATGGAAATAAACTAGAACCGTTTGTAATTGAAAACATCGGTAGTGATGGCAATGTGGGTGGCACAAAAACTTGGACAGTGAAAAACACGGGCTCCTTGCCTGGTCGGCTATTTGTGGGACTGCGAGATGTTATTAACCTTGAAAATGGTTGCAATGACCAGGAAAAAGCAGTCGACCCTACTTGCGATAGTCCAGAAAAGCAAGGTGATTTGGGCAAAATTGTGACTTTGAATATTGCCCTAGATGGTGTGGATAAAGTTAACTCGACTTTGGCACCGGACAAACAGCAAAAGATTGGTTCTGATTGGGAAGCCTTGTCGGCCATTATTTTGCAACCAAATGAACAAAAGACGATTACTGCACATTGGGCAGCTGATGCCAGTTCCTATGGAAATGAAATCCAAAGTGACGAAACGCAATTCAACATCAACTTTCGCTTGAACCAGCTAACGACTAGCGCTTCTTCGAGCAACTAATAAAATTAACAATGGAATGGGTCGAAGCGCCATAGCGGACACCTTTTCAAGATAAGGTTAAGATGATGATCATTAAAGTAATTTTTGATTTGCTAAAATCAGTGCTGACGATTTGCACTTTGCTTTTGGCTGTGTGGTTTCTCAACGTGCACTTTAATTTTTTCGGCAATTACGAACCGTTTCTCGTTCAGTCCGGATCGATGGAGCCGATAATCATGATTGGCGATATCGTTCTCGTTCAAGATCGGCCTAGCTATGCAATCAATGACATCGTAACTTTTAGAAATGAAACTGGTCGAGTGATCACGCATCGCATCGTGGCGATGGAACAAAAACAAGACGGGACCTATGCAACCAAAGGGGACGCTAATCAAGCGGGAGATAGCAATAGTATCTCGGAGGAGCAAATTGTGGGAAAGGTCGTTTTTACTATACCTAAGCTTGGATTTGCGATTTCTTTTGCCAAGTCTCGCTGGGGGTTGATTATACTTCTAATTATTCCGGCAATTTTTTTCATTTTAGACGAATTGCTTAAGTTAAAAAGAAATGCTAATGCTGTGGATTAGGAGAATCGCCATTCTTTCAATATTACTATACCTTTTTTTTAGTCAGACTAATTATACTGATGCGGATATGTTTGCCGAAAGAGTGGTCGCGCGCAACACTTTTTCCGGTCTGGCCCTCAATTTTTCAGTTAGAAGTTCGCTGAATAATAACTTAGCTACTAAACTTTTTCAACTGGCTGATTTGCAGCCGGGTGGCTTTGATCTTGGCGCTTTGAAAGTCAAAGCGGAGGCGGGAAGGGAATTTCGCTATCAGTTAAGCGTGAACAAGTTAGGCGGGGATGAGGCTTTTTGTAATTCCTTGCAACTGAAAGTTAGCGATCGCGTTTTGTCCGAGCTGTATGCGGGCTCGCTATTTGATTTTTCCCTCTCGGGCGCCTCGGGGGAGGTGGCTCTCGGGGAGCTTGTTTTCCTTGTGAGTCTGGACGAACAAAATGAAACGCTCAAAAACAAAACTTGCGAATTTAACTTTAGCTTCAAAACCTATCGGGATAGCCCTGATGAAGTGGGTGGCATTTTTGTCGAACAACTGATCCGCAATTCAATCTCCAGTGGGGATTGGTAGTGTTTCCAAAAAAGCTTGACTGAGCCGAAAAGGAGTGCTTTAATGAGGGGAATTGAAATTTGAGTTTTTTTAGCGCAAATCATTTTGAAGAAAGGAGGAAATGCGATGAAAACCATCTGTGCGTGGTGTGGAGAACATATCAATGGATACTCCACTGAACCTGATGAGTTGGTCTCGCATGGTTTGTGTGAGACCTGTAAAGAGCGGGTTGAAAAAGAAATCATTGAAAGCATAGAGGCTTTGATAAAAAGAAAAGCCGCCTATCCGCTTTCACGTGAATAGGGCAATATGGGGGAAAGAGGTGAACGTGCCTTGCCCCCTTTTTCTTTGGGGAAAAATTAGCGAGGCCACAAATTTTCCTTTTTTCAAGCCAAAAAATACTTGACAGTTTTTGGATATCAACTATACTGAGGTCAACAAGGATGTTTCGTCAGGGTGAGTCGCGTTAATATTTTCTAATGAAACGTTTGACTGGGTGAGAGCAAAATAACACACAACCGAATAGCAATTCTTCATGCGTGGATTATTTTGTTTGCAAGAAGGCTATGAAAAGAAAAAGAAATTTTAATGTGATTTTTTTTGATGCTGACCAACTTTAGCTTTATGCTTTGAGTTGGTTTTTATTTTTCGTAATTTTTTTTAAAACTTTAAATAATTATATGAACAAAATGAAAAAACTGTTTCAGATGCAGCTCTCTCAGAGGGAACTGCGAACAGGAAAGAGGATTATGGCGATGGTGATGTTGCCACTGATCGTTTTCCAGATGACTTCGATGAATTTTCTGGCGATGGAGCTGATGACGGCGAGGGCGGATGATGCGGTTGTCACAACGGTGACACCTGATCCGCCAAAGGTTGAGGCGTCGGCGCCGAAAGAGGAAACGCCTACACCTACTCCAACCCCAACCCCAACACCCACTCCAACGCCAGTGGTGACGGAAACTCCTGCGCCGGAAGTTACGCCGACCCCAACACCGACCCCAACACCGACCCCAACTCCAACCGAAACACCAGCTGAAACAGCTGTAACTCCGGACACAACTACCACTGGGGGGGGTCCGGTTACGGAAACGCAAGGAGATTCGGAAGGGATGATTACGCCAGAAGCGGCATCAATTGTGGCACCAGATGTTACATCGAAAGAAATTTGGTCAAAAGACGGTGATAAGGCGACAACTAATGACCCAGTGGAATTGGGAAAAACTTATGTTGCTCCTCAAAATGATCAAGTCACTGTGACTTTTACTGAATTACCAGAAAATCCTGGTACTCTTTCGATTGAAGAAATTACTTTGACTCCAGAGCAAGTGAAAACACTTGGTGTGCTTTCTGACAAAGCTTATGATATTACTTCGGATATGGCGGATGGAACTTTTAAATACGAATTGACTTTACCAAAAGCAAAAAGCGACAAAGATGTGCAGATTAGATTCGCAGAGGATGTGGCTGGACTTGATAATGCTGACACGGTTGCGGATAATGATGTGAAGACAGAAACTGATTCTGTAAGTACGACATTGGATCATTTTACGATTTTTGTGGTAACAGGATGGAATTTTGATAATCAAAACGCAATAGCAGACCAGGGAGTCGCTATGAATTCAGCAAAAACAATCTCTGTGGTGAGTGCTAATGCCCCTGATTTTACTTATTCCGGGGTAGCAACATATTCAGCACGAGCTTTGGGATGGGATAGCGGCAATAATTCTAAATATTGGCAGGTGGAGTTCGCTTCAACTGGATATTCATCACTTTTCCTTTCCTCGAAACAAAGAAGTTCTGACGCAGGACCAAAAGATTTTAAAATTCAGTATAAGATAGGTTCAGGCGGGACATGGGCGGATGTTTCGGGGGGTATTATTCCTGCCGTTGCTAATAACTGGACTTCAGGTGTGATAAATAATCTATCCCTTCCCACTGCTTGTGATAATCAATCGTCTGTTTTTTTGAGATGGATAATGGCTTCTAATGTTTCGGCTAATAGTGGAACGGTTGCTAGTGGAGGCGCAAGTAATATTGATGATATTATAGTTTCCGGGACAGCTGGTAATATTGTTAATGCTACTTCGGGTCAAGTGTACACCACAATCCAATCAGCCGTAGATGCGGCAACAGCTGGAGACACCATCAACGTCGCGGCGGGAACTTATGCCGAACATGTCACCATAAATAAATCGATTAGTATCATAGGTGCTGATAAAGCTACCACCATTATCGATGGAAGTGGTAGTGACGGAATTGTTGTTGCTATTACCGCGAGTGGAGTGACGTTTAAGGAATTCACAGTTAGAAATTCCAAAACCAACATTGCTACAGATGGTGGTATCGGATTGGTTGGCGTCGGCTCTCCTATAACAGGCATTACTATTGAAGACAACATTATCACTAACAATGCAACGGGAGTTGCAGTTTTGGGTGCAAGCAACAGCACAATAAAAAATAATTCCATTACTAATAACGCACGGTACGGAGTTGTTCTCGAAGTGTCTCCACATAATGCTGCACTTTTCTCTACCGCAATCACTATTTCAGGCAATACAATAACAGCGAATGCTAGAGATGGCATTTATGCTGGACAGGATTGTAATACCAACACTATAACCGATAATGATATTAGTGGAGCAACTGGGACAATGGAGGGTTCTTTTGAAGCAAACGGAATTTATCTTTGGAAGTCAAGCGGTAATACTCTAAATATTAATACTATTTCAGGAAATACAAATTATGGTATTGAAATGATGGGTTCAAGTAATAATACAATTACTGGAAATACAATTACTGGAAATAAAGATGGCATGCAAATAAGAAATAGCAATACTCCCGTTACAGGTTATTCCATAACAGGCAATACTATCAGTAATAATAAGGTTTATGATAATGCTCGTGTAAATCTCTACGCTAACCCCAATTTTGATTTTAATATTGAAAATAACTGGTGGGGAAGCGCTGACAGAGCAACGATTGTAAATAAGCTTGCTAGTTGGGATGCTAGTGGAGATGTGGTAAACGGAACTACTGTGTATCTTGATTTTAATCCTTGGTACAACACAGATGCGAAAACAACAAAAACATACCAAGTTGGCGCGGGAGAAACTTATACTACCATTCAATCTGCCATTGATGCAGCCTCTGATGGTGATACTATTGATGTTGCGGCGGGAACATATAATGAAAAGGTGACAATAGATAAATCAGTAACAGTTCAGGGAGCTAATAAAACAACCACTATCATTGATGGCGAAAATTCCGGAACAGTGGTAAGTATTACATCCGACGATGTAATGTTTGATGGGTTTTCGGTTCAGAATTCTGGTACCGGAGATGTTGACGCGGGAATTTTACTCGGAACTATTACGGGCACTGGAGTTACTGGTTGCACGGTTCAAAATAATATATTAACAGCGGGCACTAAGGGAATTGCTGTGTTATTCAGTTCAAGCAACACTATTAAAACAAACACATTAGAGGCTAATGGTGCTTGGAGTGTCTTGCTAGTTGCAAGTACCGCTAATACCATTGAATCAAATGATATCGCTAATAATGCATCCGGCGGTATTTACTTGGATAACCAATCCGCCTTGGGTGGCAATGCGGTTAGTTTAGGCTCAACGGGCAATTTCATTAAAGCAAATACGATTACCAATACAGCTAGCGGTGAAGCAATTAATCTTGGAGAAAACTGCGATAGTAATTCCGTTACGAGCAACACTATAGATGGTGCAAAATATGGTATTCATATCTGGAAATCCAATGGTCAAACAATTACCGGCAATACCATTAAAAATTGTGATCATTATCAAGATGATGGCTATTCGGCTGTGGCTGTTCGTTTAAGAAACGCCCGGGATAATACAATTAACGGCAACACCATTACTGATAATATGAAAGGTTTTGAAATAGTTGCTAACGCAGGAGAAACCTATTGTACTGGCAACCGTATCAATTCTAATAATATTTCAGGCAATGAATCTGCGGTGGATGCCTCGCCCTCTAACGGAAATTATATTGTTGATGCCACCAATAACTGGTGGGGAAGCGTGGATTTTCAGACGATAAAAGCAGGAATTTCCAATTATGTTGATTATAATCCATGGTGTATCAACGCTAGTTGCTCCGAAACATCGGAAGATGTGTATTTTGAAAGCGAAATCGCAACATTATCAGGTACTGGCCAGGATATTATTGTTGATGGGCTGACCATCGAAGATGTAACTGGAACAGGAAACATGTTGGTAGCAAGATATGACAGCTTAAGTGATGTGCCAAATGGTGGAACTGCTTTTGGGGTGGGAGGTTTCTATTATAATATTGACGCTCCGGCTGGAATGGTTTTCCCAGTTGATATTGAAATTGCATATAGTGATACTCTTGGCGCTTCTGATTATCTGGATGAAAATCATTTTTCCTCGCTTTATTACTACGATGGAACCAACTGGAAGGATTATAGATTGGATGACCCGGCTTCAACTGTTACTATTGATAAAGTCGCAAACAAAATTATCGCTTCCTTGCAACATTTAACTCCAATCGTACCGGTAGTGGACACGACTGCTCCCCCGGTTCCGACATTGGTAGGTCCGGCAGATGGTAGCTTCCTTAGTTCTCACAGCTTTATCGCGGATTGGAATGATGTAATTGATGATATTAGTGGCACAAAGAATTATGACATCGAGTTTTATTATGGTGGCTCTTGGAGAGATTTGAGGACTGTCACGGCGTCTCAGCGTACTAATTCGGCGTCATATGATTTGACTTGGCAGTGGCATGTCAGATCAAGGGACAATATTGGCAATGTCAGTGAATGGTCAAGCCCATGGACAGTAACTCTAGACACTTCCGCCCCGACTGTTGATTTAGTTTTTTCGGGAACTGGACCGGGTGCGACAAGTTTTCAAGCGGTGTTTAGCGAAGATGTGAATGAAAGCGAGGCAGAAAATCCAGCCAATTACTTTTTGCAAAATTGGCCGGGAGCTGGTGGAAGTGGTGATTTGGTTGGCGACGCTGCTATCTCGTATGATTCTGTAAGCAAAACTGCAACGATAACTTTCACTAATTCCGGCTGGCATGTTTCTCCCGAACAGGAATGGGGAGTGAAAAATATTCACGATTTGGCGGGCAACCTTCAAGCAGTAAATCCTTATAGCGAAACATCAACGACTATGGTGGATCCGACTGACCCGGGTGTGCCTACTCCGGATGTTTCAAGTCCTACAAATTCGACAGTTATCAATTGGGTTTGGACTGCCGCTACGGATATTGGATCGGGAGTGAAACAATATCTGTGGGAACTTTGGAATAGCACGAGCCTATTCTTGTCGGGCACTGCCACTGTCGCGGGTGTTTCCACTAGCGGTTTAGTTGATGAAGTCTATACCATGAAAGTTACGGCGGAGGATAATGCTGGAAACCAAAGTGGTGAAGTCAGTTCTGCAACATTAACTGTTGATACAGTCGACCCAATAACTACAGTTAGCGGAATAGATTCCAATTGGCATAAAACATCAGTTACTGTTAGCTTTTCTTGCACAGACGATGGGAGTGGTTGCAAAAAAACATATTACACAACTGATGGCACCACACCTACAACAGCATCTCTTGCTGGCAGTTCGCTTATACTAAATACTGGTGGTGTGTTTACCGTTAAGTATTTTTCCGAAGACAACGCAGGAAATATGGAGGATGTTAAAACTGCTTCAAATCAAGTTCAAATTGACAAAACTAAGCCTTCCAAACCCGTTATTACATCGCCAGTTGCGAATGGCTATATTAATTCTGCCACACAAACGTTCATATGGGATTCATCTGTAGACCCAACTCCTGGTTCTGGATTAGCAAGTACCGATACTTATCAATATCAAATTGATAATAATAGTGGATTCGGTTCCCCTGAAAAAGATTGGTCTGTTACCACAACTACTTGGACTCTTACAAGTCCACTTTCGGATGGCACCTATTATATTAGAGTAAGAGCAAAAGATGCAGTGGGTAATTATAGTCTATGGAGTTCTTCAGTTAAATTTACGGTTGATATGACTGCGCCTGTTATCTCTGGAGTTCCAGCGGATATAACAACTGAAGCTACTAGCGCTAGCGGAGCAGTAGTTACTTATGCAGATCCAACTGCCAATGATGCTATTGATGGTGCCTTGTTGGTCTCTTGCGTTCCTTCATCTGGGTCAACCTTTCCGTTAGGGGCGACCGCTGTGGCTTGTAGCGCGACTGATTCAGCTTCTAACACTGCTACAGCGACTTTCACAGTGACAGTGCAAGACACAACCGCACCAACAATTGATAATGTTTCTGACATAGTAGGAGAAGCAACAAGTTCAGCAGGAGCCGTAGCAACATTCACCGCTCCAATGTCTCATGACGCTGTAGATGGTGATCTTATTTCAACTTGCGATGCAACTTCCGGCTCAACCTTTCCTATCGGCGTGACAATAGTTACTTGCTCAAAGACTGATGCGGCAGGACATGCGGCAATTCCTGAAACTTTTACAATCACTGTGCAGGATACAACCGCACCGCAAACAACAATTGATACTAATCCAACTGACCCAAGCGGATCATCTTCCGCGGCGTTCACTTTCTCAGGTACTGATGCAGGCGGCTCCGGCGTAGCATCTTTTGAATGTCAGCTAGACAGTGGTGGATTCTCTGCTTGTACTTCTCCGCAAAACTACTCAAGTCTTTCAGATGGCTCACATACTTTTGATGTTCGTGCTATTGATAATGCCAACAATACTGATGCCACACCGGCTTCATATACTTGGATAATTGATACTGTTAAACCGGCTAGCATCATCACTACTTTTAGTTTGGCTGATGGCGGATCAGTGACAACGCCAACTTGGAATGGATTGGTGGAAGGAACAGCTTCAGATGATCGATCGGGTGTTAATCTCGTGAGGCTTGAAATTGCCCGTACTCTTTTTGGCACATCGCTTACAGAATATTGGAATGGCTCGGGTTGGCAGAGTGGCACGACAACAGTAGATGCGACTGGTAGCACAAGCTGGAGTTATCAATTGCCGACACCTGAAGAAGGAACATATCAAGTTACTTCTCACGCTGTTGATAGCGCAGGCAATGTTGAGAATACCTATTCCATTACAATTATCTATGACAAAACTATTCCAGAAATAACACTTACGATTGATCCATCCAGCCCGGATGGAGATAGTAGCTGGTATGTCACTAATCCTACGATTACTCTCACGGCCAATGATAATTTCAACGTAGATATAATGGAATATCAACTGAACGGTACGGGGGGCGCGTGGACTACCTATGGCAATCCATTCACTATTGATGATGGAACATGGCAGGTCTATTATCGCAGTATCGATAAAGCTGGAAATGCAAGTGATATCGGACTGAAAAATGTGAAAGTGGATACGAAAGACCCAGACAACGTGAAAGATCTTGACGCGGAATAT
This sequence comes from Candidatus Moraniibacteriota bacterium, assembly GCA_049304095.1. GTDB lineage: Bacteria > Patescibacteriota > Minisyncoccia > Moranbacterales > UBA2206 > UBA9630. Next base: position 9,920 of record JBAQNU010000005.1, read on the forward strand.
CGCTCAGCTACAGATGACATCAGACTGAAGTGGAATGTTGATGACGAAGACATCTATAAAGTCTATATCTACAAAGGCACGAGTAGAAATTTCCATGTCGACGCTGGATCGTTGATGAGCAAAAACGATAGTCGAGATGAAAGCGTAATTGATCGAAATGTCGAAATTGGAGAAAAGTATTATTACAAATTCGTGAACAGAGACGCCGCGGGAAACAAGAGTAATACTAAGATTATCTCTGTCAGAGTTCCATCGGATGGTGGAGCAGCAATTGTGACTGATGAAGGCACCGAGCCGACGTCACAAGAAGCGGTCTTGGGAACTCAAGCGGAAGAAAATGGTGGCAATACTGGTGACAACCAGCAAGATGGCACCGTGAAGGGACAAGACACAAATAGCGACCAGTCAGATACGAAAAAGGACGATAACCAGGATCCAACCGTAGAAACTAATGGCTCGGGATTTTGGGGATCAATCTGGATGTGGCTTGGCGTGATTGTTCTTGGTGGTGGACTGTTCTTCTTTTTCAGAAGGAAGCCGTAATGTGAGATAGTGGGCTTCCTGGAGCGCTCCGACATAGTGTCGGGGCGCTTTTTTTATACGTGTCATCCCCGAGAAGTCGGGGATCCAGGCACCTCAGACTTAAAATAAAGAGAAAACGAATTATTAAAATTCAAGCCTAGTCTAAATAAAAAACCTGTAAACTTGCAATTCGATTTCCTAGAGTTCATAACTAATGGAGCCTGGATTCCCGCCTCCGCGGGAATGACAAGAAAGGCGCTCCGACTTCGGTCGGGGCGCTTTTTGCTATTGACAAAATAATGATTTTGAGCTAAGATTCTAAATCATTTGGAATAGCATATTAACAAGCCAAAAAAAGGAGGAGGGAGGATGCCTGAAAAAATTGCTATTGTTGTTGATGACGAGGCTCTGGTGGCGGAGTTGTTGGGCGAGTATATGGAGACATTGGGCTTTCAGTCCAGAGTTTTCACAGATCCAGCGGAAGCTTTTGAATTTATGGTCAGCACGGAAGAGGATGTCCCTCTTTTGGTAACTGACTATAATATGCTCCCGATCAATGGGGCAGAATTGTCAAGAGAGGCCAAGAGGCTGATTCCGGAGATTAAGACAGTCTGCATTACAGGATATATCAAGAACGAGGAAACTGTGGAAATCAGTGGTTTTGATGGTTTCCTTGAGAAGCCGTTCGTGCTTGAGCAGATAAAAGGATTGATCGAAAAAGTCTTGCCCTGATAATTCGGGCGAGTTGGGGGCGTCTAGTGTGAGAATTCACGCTGGACGCTTTTTTTATTTGACAAAACAGTTATTTTGGGCTAGAATGATAAATCTTTCGGAAAACGGTCCGGAGATGGTAGTAGCTTTACAAAAGAATACGAAGTAACGGAAAAGGAGGAGAAATATGCCATTTTTAAGAAGCAGGAGAATCACACGCCAGGCTGCTAATCGAAGCGATTTTATTAGCGGAAAAGATAGGGCGGCAGGGGAGAAGGAAGAAGAGGACTTTTCTTTCGAAAATGAGGTAACTGTTGTGGCTGAAGGAAAAAAGCCTCTTGATGGCAATATGTTTAGCCGAAATAAGGCGCTGTTGGCAAAGTGTCAGTTGGCGTTGAATTTCAAGGAGGAAAAGGAGAAATGAAACTTTCGACATCACAACTGGTTGGAGTGGTCTTTCTCCCTGTGATTGTTTATGTTCTCCCATTTTATATTTTTGCGAAAGCATTAATCAAAAAATGGGGACTGGCAATCGTTTGCATCGCCATTTTCTTGGTGGTGCTTTTCCTGGCAGCAGCGGGTCGAGTGGTTCCGCTGTGGCTAAACATTGCGGGAACAATCGGTGTTGTTGCGATCCAGCAGTTGCTTTTCCGGACTGCTTTATAAAAAAGGAGATGAATAATGAGAGCAGCATCCTTTTTGGTTTTTGCTGGGCTTGTCTTTGCCGGTGCGATCTGTTTTTTTCCGTCTGAGACCGCCGCTTTGATAGCGGTTGTGGGCGGAGTGCTTGTAAACGAAAGCTTCCGGATGATTATCGGGTGAAGCTATGTGTGAGGACTTGGGAGATATCTATCCCCAAGTCCTTTTTTCTTTGGCAAAAATCCACCTCACCCTTTTGCCTTCAAGCCGTTGAAGGCAAAATCTCCTTAGTAAGGAGAGGGGACGAAATGTAGAAAAAAGTCCTTCTCCTTACTAAGGAGAAGCCTGCCTGCCGGTAGGCAGGGTGCCCGAAGGGCGGATGAGGTGGATTTGGGGAATTTCGTTTCGTGCTATAATTAAAGCATTATGGACTACAAATATACCAGTTTAATTTTATCCAAACGCGATATCGGCGAAGTCGATCGGATTTATAATTTCTTTACCTTGGAAGAAGGCAAGGTTCAAGCGGTGGGGCGAGGGGTGAGAAAACCGAATGCGAAGCTGGCGGGGAATTTGGAGCCACTGACCCACTGCGAAATTTATGTTTCCAAGAGAAAGGGGATGGGCAATATTACTGGCGCAATCGCGGTCAATAATTTTTCGGCCGTGAAAGCGGACTTTTTGGCAATAAGCCGGGTGTTTTGGGCACTTTCTCATTTTGATAAATTGATTACGCAGCAGGAAAAAGACGTGAGGATATTTGAGTTATTAGTAGAGTACTTGGAAGCGATGGATCAATTGAGTAGTGAGAAAAAAGCGGAGTATAAATTTGATGTTGTAACTTTAGGATTTTTATTCAAATTGACGGAAAGCTTAGGGTATAAAATTCGGGTGGAATATTGCGCCAATTGTGGGGAAAAAATCGTGGCAGGCAATACTAACTATTTTTCGGCCCAGCGAGGTGGAGCGCTTTGCGCCCAGTGCGCCCCAGCAGAAAGAAAAAAAGTTAAAAATAGCGATTCATCAATCAAACTCGTGAAGATAGTGCTTAAGAATAGAATTAGTAGCTTCTCTAAACTAGAGGTGGTGGAAAAAGATTTACGAGAGTTGAAAATTATCTGGAAGGAACTGATGGATTGGATCTAGGGTTGAAAGATTGTGTGAATTGAGGTAGAATAAAGCTAATAAATCTTAAGTAAAAAAACAAAGCCCATGTCACTCTCAGAGATAAAAAAGGAATTATATAAAAAAGACACGGACGAAGAAATCTTGCAACATGGTGAGAGCGAATTTGATCCGGCACTCTCAGAGATTGATTTGAAAAAAAGACAAGCGGAAGTGGAAGATTTGTGGGAGGAAAAAAAGACCAGTCTGGATGCAGGGAGCAAAAAAACAATCAAGATTGGCGCTTTGGTTGTCTTGGTGTTGCTTGTGATTTTGGGTGCAGCTGTGGGGTTCTATAAGATCCGCCAATCTTTTTTTTCTGAAAAGCGCGTGGGCATGACGATTACCGGACCAGCGGATGTGAAAAGCGGAAATTTGGTGACCTATGAGATAAAGTATAGAAATGAAAACCGCGCGGAGCTCAAAAATGTCAAATTGAAATTGAGTTATCCAGAAAGTTTTCGTCCTGAGCAAAACGCTAATTTCACCACGGACGGAACAACAGTCGGTTCGTTTGATTTGGGAACAATTTTGGGCAATGCGGAGGGCACGGTAGTGTTTAATGGCCGAGCCTATAGTCCAAAGGGAAATTTGATTAAAATTAAAGCCGATTGGGTCTATACTCCGTCCACACTGAGCAGTGAGTTTTCCGTGAGTAGTCAGGTAGTGGTGAATATCATTTCTTCGCCAATAACTTTGAGCGTGAATGCCCCGCAAAACATTTCCAGCGGAGACGAGTTGAATTATGTGGTGGAATATCGCAATGACGGCGCGACGGAAATGACCGGACTACGACTGAAAATGGAATATCCTGAGCGGTTTATTTTTTCTGGTGCTGAGCCGGCAGTGGCGGAAGGGAATAATATTTGGTATGTGGGAACTTTAGCGCCGGGACAAACTGGCAAAGTGGTGGCGCGCGGGAAGCTGGAAGGCGGACGAGACGAGGTGGGGCTGATGAACGTGGCCATTGGCACAAAGGATAACGGCGAGTTTATTAGCTATAACGAAGAAAAAGTCCAAACGAGAATCACCGCTTCACCATTTTCTATTGCTCAGACAGTTAATGGTGAGACGGAGCTTAATTTGAATGCCGGGGATAATTTGATGTTTGAAATAAAATATAAAAATGAAGGCACGATTGGTCTGCGCGATGTAATTGTGACGGAGAAATTGGATAGTCCGGTCTTGGATTATGCGTCACTTAATTTGCGTGAAGGAGGGGCTTATGATGCGAGTAGCAAAACAATTACCTGGAAAGCAGCAGATCATAAGGAGCTCAAAAATCTCAATCCGGGAGAAGGAGGAGCGATTCGTTTTTCTGTGCGGGTAAAAGAAATCATTCCGGTTGGCAGTGCGAGCGAGAAAAATTTTGTAGTTTCTTCTCTAGCAAAAATTGATAGTCCTGATGTGCCGACTCCACTTAGCGTAAACAAAGCAATTGCCGGAAACAAGATGGATATGAAATTGAATTCTAAGCTCATATTGGATGTCCAAGGATTCTATAATGACACAAAGATTCCAAATACCGGACCGCTTCCGCCAAAAGTTGGGGAGGAGTCGACTTATACGATGCATCTTTTGGCGACAAATATTTCCAACGAGGTGACGAATGCGCGGGTGGAAGTTATTTTGCCAACGGTAGTCATGGCAACGGGAAAAACTTTTCCCGAAGGCGCTCCAATTAATTATAACGAAAGAACTAACACGCTAGTTTGGGAGTTGGGAACGGTGGACGCCGGAGCAGGAATCACTTCAGCGCAAAAGGAAGTGGCTTTTCAAGTGAGAATTAAACCTGCCAGCAATCAAGTGGGACGAGAGGCGCAGCTGATCAACTCAGCCACTTTTTCAGCCAAAGACGCTTTTACCGGAGAAGATTTATCTCTTAAACTCGGAGAAAAAACTACTAGGCTACTGGAAGATGATAGTACGAATTTGAAATATAGCGTGACTAACTAGCAGGGCAGGCAGGTCAGACAAGATTTTTTTAGAAAAATACCGGCTGATTCGGGTAAGTGCGTAAGTCAAATAGTATTATGTTCAAACTTAAGGCAGAAAAAAATGGACAAAGGGTGGGTGAGATTAGAACAAAAAACGGAGTATTGAATACCCCGTTTTTTATGCCTGACGCAACGCGTGGATTTGTGAAATCGCTCGATCGGGATGATCTTTTGGCAGTGGGAGTGAGTCCAATGGTGGTCAATACCTATCATCTCTATTTGCAACCGGGAACAGAACTGGTTAAAAATGCGGGAGGAATTCACAAATTTATGAATTGGCACTCACCGCTTCTTTCTGATTCGGGTGGTTATCAAGTTTTCTCTTTGATTCATAAAAATCCCGAGATGGGGAAAATCACTGATGAAGCGGTTATTTTTAAATCGCCCTTGGATGGTTCAATGCATACCATTTCGCCGGAGAAATCAATCCAAATCCAATTTGACTTGGGAGTGGATATGATGGTAGTTCTAGATGATGTGCCACCCAATAGTTATAGCAAAAAAAAGATTAAAGAGGCCGTGGAGCGGACTGTGCGTTGGGCCGGGCGTTGCAAGATTGAATATGAAAAACAATTGAAAAAAAGAAAGATCGCGCCCAAAGATCGGCCACTCATTTTTGGCGTTATTCAAGGTGGAGCGCATAGTGATTTGCGAAAATATTGCGCGGAGAAGCTAGTTGAGATTGGTTTTGACGGTTATGGTTTTGGCGCGCGGCATGTTGACACAGAGGGGAATTTTATGGAAGAGGTGGTGCGCGAAACGGCGAAGCTCATTCCAGAAAAAGCATTGCGTTTTGCGCTGGGCGTGGGAACACCAGAAGATATTGTGAAATTTGTTGCTTGTGGTTGGGATATGTTTGATTGCGTGATTCCAACAAGGGAAGGAAGGCACGGACGTCTTTTCATTCGAAAAGGCAAAATCAAAAATAAAAAATCAAAAATAAAAATTAATGATAATAATTTCTACGAAACGATAAATATTAATAATGGGAAATTTAGGGAAGATTTCGGGTCAATTGATCCTAATTGCGATTGTCAGCTGTGCAAAAATTATTCGCGCAGTTATCTCCGACATCTTTTTGCCATGAAAGACCCAATGGCGATGCGACTTTCCGCCATGCATAATTTGAAGTTTTATATGGATTTAATGGAAGAGCTGAGAGGAGAAATTAGCGGATAGGGTTGCATTTTTTACTTATCTGGACTAGATTGTAGTATATGCAAAAAATCGAACTTCTGGCCCTGGCGGGCTTGCCTGCCAAAGCTCCAAAATAAGTACGGAAAACTATAGATTATGGCAAAACAAACTAGAGAAGCTAATAAAATTGAACTACTCGCGCCGGCAGGTGATCTAAATAAGCTTAAAATAGCTCTTGAGTATGGTGCGGACGCCGTTTATTGTGGTGTGCCGGATTTTTCTTTGCGCGTGCGGATTAATCAGTTTTCTGACAACACCTTAAAAGAGGCAGTGGAATATGTTCATGCGCGTAAAAAGAAAATCTACGTGACGCTCAATATTTATGCGCATAACCAGCACTTAGAAAAAATCAAAAAGCATATTCGATACCTCAAAAAGTTGAAAGTCGATGCGATTATCGCTAGCGATCCAGGGATAATTTTGCTTATCCAGGAATATTGGCCTGAGTGTGAGATTCATCTTTCCACCCAAGCGAATGCAACGAATTTTTCTGCCGTGGAATTTTGGAGAAAGCAGGGCGTGAAAAGAATAATCCTCGCGCGTGAAGTAACGCTTCAAGAAATCAAAGAAATTGGAGCAGAGACGAAAAATATTGAACTGGAATATTTTGTGCATGGCGCGATGTGTATGAGTTATTCTGGCCGTTGTATTTTGTCGAAATGGATGACAGATCGCAGTGGAAATTTGGGGGATTGTGCACAGCCGTGCCGGTGGGTTTATCATGAAATAACGGGTAATAAAAAAGAAATAAAAAGCAAGCAGAGGAAAGAGAGAATGAGGAGGAGAGATTTTTCTAGTATGAGTGTGGTTGATGAAAAAAAGCGATATGTAATGGACGTGGAAGAGGACCAACATGGCACGCATTTTTTCAATAGTTATGATATGAATTTGATTTCGCATGTTGGAAAACTAATTGATGCGGGAGTGACTTCTCTAAAAATTGAAGGGCGAGCAAAAAGCGCTTATTATCTGGCGATTGTAACGCGGGCGTACCGCACGGTTCTTTTTGCACTGGAAAATAATTTGCCGGAAAAAGAAATCGAGGTAATTGTTAGAAAACAAAGAAGGGCGTTGGATAATTTAGTTCATCGGGGCTATTCACGCGGCTTTCTTTTTGGACGTGAGCCGGAGCATAATTTTGAAAATAGAAGTAATCGAGCCAAGTTTCAGTTTGTCGGCGAGGTAAGGGGAGTGGAGAATAATTTGAATATTTTACGCGTGCATAACCACATTGATCTTGCAGATGAATTGGAAGCGATTACGCCAGAAAAAAATATTAAACTGAAAATAAAAAAGATTTTGGATTATAATAAAAAAGAAGTGGAAGTAGCTGATGGCGGACATAATAATGAATATTATTTTGAGTTTGATAAAGTTTTAGATACGATGAGTTTGGTGCGGAAAGTGGTTTGATTTGTTCATTTTAAAAAAGGAGGAAGAAAAATGGGAAAAGACAATCGGATTGAGCGAATCGAAGAATTGATAAAAGAGAAGGGTGCTTCTTTCAAAATTGATTCGGAACTCTGGATGGAGAAAAAACCCAAAGAAGAGGAAAAAATAGATTTTTTCTGTCTCTGTGGCAGTCGAGAATGCGTCCCGCACAGAAAAAGCAACGAAATTTATGGTCCGGGTGGGCGCAGCTGGATCGTGTATTACAGCTGCGCCGGTTGTACTAATCATCTCGATGATCCGAAAAAATATTCGGAAGCACAGAGGGCAATAGAGAAAAGATTGCAAGACATGTTACGTCTTACTAAGATTTTTTAGCCTTAGACCCGGATTGTTTCGAAAAACAATCCGGGCTTCATTTTTTTATTTTGGCTTGATAAATTTTATATTTACTGATAAGCTGAAAACTGGATATTTTGGCCCCATCGTCTATCGGTTAGGACGTCAGGTTCCCCGCCTACATGCCGCGTTCGTCTAGTCTGGTCTAGGACGCCAGGTTCTCATCCTGGAAATCATGGGTTCGAATCCCATACGCGGTACAAATATTTCGGCGGGCAGGTCATCCTGGAAAGAGGAGTTCCCTGCCTGCCGGCAGGCAGGGACTCTCCTTGGGGCTACAAATAAAAAAAGGCTTGATAGAGCCTTGTTTTTTATGACTAAATCGCATTTGCATTTTTAGATCAATTATGGCACCCTAAATATATTAAAATTCACAAAAATACTGCTATGAAAAAAACGAGAACGTTGACCGCTAGATTGCGTAGAGGAAAAAAGTTTTTTTGTTCTGGCATGACTTGTCGGAAAAATATCGGACGAGATGTGGTGGTCATTATTTTATCTATTGCTATTGCTGGGACACTTTTGGGATTAGCTTGTGGAAAAAAAGAAAAAAAAGAGATTAGTGAGAAACCGATCGGGCAAGTGGCAGGAGTTTTTTTTGAAGAAGGGAAAAATGTTTTTAATAGTGCGCCACTTGAAAAAATGGCACCTGAAGAATTGCCTGCTCCAACCGAAGAGAATAGTGACGTGACAAATATTAGCGAAAGTGAAAAATCGATGACCGAAAAAGTGTTGCCGGTAACAGTCACTCCAAAATCAGAGACTCCAAAAGTAGTCACGCCTAAAGCGACAGAGACGGGTTGCATAAAAATTCCGGCCAAGATACTTGCAGGATTGAAAGGTGCTCCAGTACCTCCAGATGGAAAGAAAAAAGATGGAAAATTGATTTGTCATGTTTTGGCGGAGGGAAAAAAAGACAAGCCTCAAAAAAGCAAAAAAAATCCCAAGGGTCAGTGGGGCGGGTGTTGCTATGATCCAGATGAATTGCCCAATCCAAATTGTTGCTATCCAGTTGGTTCAGTCTATGAAAAACCACTTCTGGCCTATTTCAACAATCCCTTTCCCCATAGAAAATAAATAAACAAGCAAAAAGACTAGTTATTATTTTGCCTATTATGCTTTTTTGCGCTAAGATTTGCTTATGCATAAAACCAATTTAATTTTTCTCGATACGGAAACCACTGGTACGGGACCCAATGATCGCTTGTGTCAGGTGGCCTATAAATTTCAAGGTCAAGAGTTCGATGAGCTTTTTCGTCCTCCTGTGCCGATCGAAATCGATGCGATGGCAGTTTCTCACATCACTAATAAAATGGTGGCGGACAAAGAAGCCTTTGTTGATTCAGCGATGCATCGTCACTTGGCGGAAATTTTTTCTGGCGATAAAATTCTCGTTGCTCACAACGCCGGATTTGACGTGGAAATGCTCCGGCGAGAAAATTTAGCGATTGCCAAAATAATCGATACTTTGAAATTGGCACAATATCTGGATGTTTCTGGTGAAATCCCGCGTTACTCAATGCAATATTTGCGCTATTATCATGATTTAGATGTGACCGACGCGCCGGCACACAACGCTTTGGGGGATATTCGGGTGCTCGAAAAATTGTTTGATTATTATTTTGAAAAAATGCTTGAGAAATCGGGAGACGTGGCGAAGGTGCTGGAAGAAATGCTGGCCGTATCTTCACGACCGATTTTGATTAAAAAATTTAACTTTGGGAAATATAACGGAGAAAAAATAGCTGACGTGGCTCAGCGTGACCGCAACTATCTGCGCTGGCTTTTGAGCGAAAAAATTAAGGTGCGTGACTCTGGCGGAGAAAACGATGAAAATTGGATCTATACTTTGGAGCATTATTTGAACTAGTAGGAGTGGTTCATGAATCACTCCTATCCTCGACATGGCATGCATTTTTTGGTATGCTTGATTGGTGAGTTGGTTTTGGGGCTATAAGGCATAAAGATATGGAAAAAAGCACAATCGCGGTGAAAAGCTTAGAGGAGTATAAAAAGAGGCTGGACGCTGAATTGGAGCGATATTTTGCGCTTAAAATTAGTGAAGCGAAAAGGATTGATCCCCAGGCGGTGCGGACAATTGAAATTTTGCGGCGGTTTACGCTTAGCGCTGGCAAGCGCATTCGTCCGGCTCTGACGTACTATGGCTATTTGGCGGCGGGAGGAAAAGATGTGCAGGAGTTAGTGAAAACTTCGATGGCGATAGAACTGGTGCATATCTTTCTTTTGGTGCATGATGATATTATTGATCGGGACGAGAAAAGACACGGAATTGAGACTGTGCATGAAACGTATAAAAAATGGGGAAAAGAATTGGGACTCTCTGATGCGGAGGCCGGACATTTTGGTAATTCAATGGCGATTGTGGCTGGGGACGCCGCCTATCTTTTGGCTAATGAAATTCTCTATCGATCCAATTTCAAAGCAGAGATTATTGTGGCGACATTGGAAAAAACGCAAGAAGTGGCCTATCGCACAACTCAGGGACAAATGATGGATGTCTTGGTTGGTGCGAAAGGAACGGCAACAGAAAAAGAAATCGTCGGTATTCAAGAGAATAAGACCGCTCGCTATACTTTTGAAGGGCCGTTGCACCTGGGAGCAACATTGGCAGGCAAAAAAGATGATCAGGAACTTTTGACAACTTTTTCTGCCTATGCATTGCCGGTGGGGAAAGCTTTCCAGATGCGCGATGATATTTTGGGCATTTTCGGAGATGAAAAGAAATTAGGAAAAGCGGTGGGAGCGGATATTATCGAAGGCAAGCAGACGCTTTTAATCGCGAAAGCACTGGAGCGAGGTTCGCGAGAACAAAAAATACAGATTGGAAAACTTTTGGGCAAAAAGGATTTGAGCTTGCCAGAGCTGGAAATATTTCGTAAAATCATTAGAGATACTGGGTCGCTGGAATATTCCGAGAGTTTATCGGCGCAATTAATTGCAGAGGCGTTGGAAGCGTTAGGGAAAATGCAATTTGAAAATGAAGATGCGAGAAATTTCCTAGAAGGAATTGCGGAGTATATAATAAAAAGAGAGGTTTAGTCTCATAATTTTAGGAATTACACATTTCCCCTCACAGCCATATTGACCAAAAAAATAACTCGAACGCTCTTTTTTCTTTTCAAAACTTTCCCTCAATCGGCGGCATCCAATGGAAAGTTTTGAAGAAAAAAGGCATACTCAAACAGGATTTTTTTAGCCAATACGGCTGACTCGGATAAATGTGTAAGTCATAAATATTTTAAAATATGGAACAGACGTTAGAAAATTTGCCAGGACATATTGCCATCATTCCCGATGCCAACCGACGTTGGGCGCGTGAACGGGGGTTGCCACCGTGGAAAGGGCATGAGGTGGGAGCGGAGAATTTTGAAAAATTAATCAGCTATTCGTTGAAAAAAGGCATCAAGTGTTTGTCCATTTGGGGTTCTTCGATTGATAATTTGACCAAAAGGCCGCTGGAGGAGAAGAAGGCTCTGTTGGATATCTATAAAAGATATTTTACCAAGATGCTGGAAGGAAGTGAAATTACTGAAAATGAAGTGCGGGTGAATTTTATCGGTCGTTGGGAGGAGCAGTTTCCTGAATCGCTCAAAGAAATAATCTACGCAGTGATGAAGAAGACGGAAAAATATCAGAAACGTATTTTGAATTTTATGCTGGCCTATAGTGGAACTGATGATATGCTATGGGCTGTCCAAAAAATTAATGAAAAATACGCCCAGGGTGTGAAAATTACAGAAATGATGCTGAAAGAAAATTTGATGACAGCCAATGTTCCCGCGGTGGATTATGTGATTCGAACTGGTGGCGAGCCTCATAATAGCGCCGGGTTTATGATGTGGGACACGGCCAACGCCCAACTCTATTTTTCACAGGATAAGTTTCCGGATTTTGTCCCAGAAAAGTTCGAGGAAGCGCTTCTGGAATATGCGAGGAGGGGGAGGAGATTTGGGGGATGAAATTATATCTAAGCCTAATCATACTTAATAAGCAATAATTAACAATTTTTAATTTTTAATTTTTCAATTTTATAAATAAATCTTAAATCTTAATTTTTAAACATTAAAAATTAGAATTTATTTAAAAATTACAAAAATTAAAAATTACAAAAATTAAAAAGTTTATGGAACAAGTTTTTACGGATCAAAATTTTGACGCAGAGGTTTTGAAAAGTGATAAGCCAGTTTTGGTGGATTTTTGGGCACCATGGTGTGGACCTTGCCAGGCGATGGGACCAGTAATCGAAGAGTTAGCTAAGGAATTTGAGGGAAAAGCAGTTGTCGGCAAACTGAATGTGGACGAGAATTCCAAAACAGCACAAGAATATGCTATTATGTCTATTCCTGCTCTCAAAATTTTCAAAGGCGGAAAAGTAGTGCAGGAGTTTGTGGGAATGCAAGCAAAAGAAACTTTGAAAGAGGCGTTGGAGAAAGCGTAAATTCTGTAATAAAAACCTATGCAAGAAATATACGATTTGATTATTATCGGTGCGGGTCCGGCGGGGATGGCGGCTTCGATTTATGCTTCGCGCTATAAGCTCAATCATTTGCTTTTGGGCACGACGATTGGCGGACAGGTGAGTGAAATACGCAACCTGGAAAACTGGCCGGGAGATATCTCTGTGACTGGTTTTGATTTGCTTTCGCGTTTCGTGGAGCATGCGAAAAGCCTGGGTGTTACTCCGCAAAATGAATCGGTGGTTTCTGTAAAGAAAAACGACGACGGTTCTTTTGAGGTCGTGACAGGAAAAGACACACACAAGACGCGCGCAGTGATTATGGCGATGGGGACCGAATATCGCAAGATGAACATCCCCGGTGAAAAAGAACTGACTGGCAAAGGCGTTTCCTATTGCGCAACGTGCGACGCAATGTTTTTTCGCGATAAGGTTGTCTCGGTGATTGGCGGAGGAAATTCGGCCGTGACGGCGGCGCTGGGCCTAACTGATTTTGCGTCCAAGGTCTATCTAATCTATCGCGGAGACCGTTTTCCGGCTGAACCGATTTGGCTGGAAAAACTGGCGAGTAATCCCAAGATCGAAGCGATTAGAAATACTAATATTATTGAAATTAAAGGTGAGCAAAAAGTAGAAAAGGTGATTTTGGACAAAGCTCACAATGACAAAACCTACTTGGAAACAGATGGCGTGTTTGTGGAGATCGGATCAGACCCGGGCGTGGAGTTGGCAAGAACGTTGGGCGTGGAAATTGATGAGCAAGGCTACATCAAAGTCAATGCCGATATGAGCACAAACATTTCCGGCATTTTTGCGGCGGGGGACATTACGACCGGATCAAATAAATTCCGCCAAATCATCACTGCCTCAGCTGAAGGCGCAGTGGCGGCGAATGGGGCGTATAAGATGTTGAAGCTGAAATAGTAATAATTCAACAGAAAATATGATTGATTTTAAAAATAATTTCTTTTTAAAAATTACTGGATTATTTGTTTGTATCTCCGTATTTTTATGGATTTTGCTGGTTAACTTTAATAGTGGAAATATTATCATAGGGTACTCGCTTGTGCTTATGCTTTACGTGTCGTTTATATTTTCTATTAGCAATATTGCCATTTCAATTTCGAGAATAAAAAAGGTAGACAATGTAGATAAAATTTTGGCCACTATTTCTCTTTTGTTTTTTGTGTGGTTTCTTTTTGAAAAATTCTTACTAAATTAATTATGAATTCAATCCAACTTTCCAAAAAAATCGGCGGGAAAATTGAAATTCGCAGTAAGGAAAAATTGACAGAGAAAAATCTGGCGGTTTTGTATACTCCGGGAGTAGCAGAAGTGTCCAAGGCGATAGCAGTGGATAAAAAACTTTCTTTTAGTTATACGATGCGCAAAAATACGGTGGCTGTCATTTCTGACGGTTCGGCGGTCTTAGGCTTGGGTAACATTGGTCCAGAAGCGGCTCTGCCCGTGATGGAAGGAAAGGCTTTGCTTTTTAAGGAACTGGGAAATGTGGATGCGATTCCAATTGTGCTGGATACGCAAGATACCCAGGAGATAATTAAAATAGTGAAAGCGTTGGCACCGACTTTTGGTGGGATAAACTTAGAGGACATTTGTGCTCCGCGTTGTTTTGACGTGGAGGAGGCGCTGAAAAAAGAACTAGACATTCCGGTTTTTCATGACGACCAACATGGCACAGCGATTGTGGTTTTGGCGGGACTAATTAATGCGCTGAAAGTCGTCAAAAAAGATTTAGCGAAAATAAAGATTGTCATTTCTGGAACGGGAGCTGCTGGTGTGGCGATTGCCAAATTGCTCATTAAAGCCGGGGCAAAAAATATTATTATGCTTGATCGGATGGGAATAATCTATAAAGAGAGGGATGGTGGACTGAATGGATCAAAAATGGAAATTGCGAAAATTACTAACCCAGAAAATGTCAAAGGCAATGTGCGTGATGCTCTCTCTGGCGCGGATGTGTTTATTGGAGTTTCGGCGCCGAACATTCTCACTGAAGAAGATATTGCTCAAATGAATAAAAATTCAATCGTGTTTGCCATGGCGAATCCCGTGCCGGAAATTATGCCCGACCGCGCCAAAGCGGGCGGAGCGCGGATTGTGGCCACCGGTCGCTCGGACTTTGCCAATCAAATCAACAACGTCTTGGCCTTTCCAGGAATCTTTCGTGGCGTCCTCGACAATCATGTTAAAAAAATTACCGAAGAACACAAAATCAAAGTCGCCTATGCGATTGCCAGTTTGGTAAAAAAGCCAACTTGTGATAAAATAATACCAAGAGCGTTGGACCTGCGTGTGGTGAAAAAAGTCGCCAGCGTGTTTAAAAAATAATAGAATTTACACATTTCCCCTCACATCCATATTGACTAAAAAAATAACTCGAACGCTCTTTTTTCTTTTCAAAACTTTCCCTCCCTCGGCGGCATCCAATGGAAAGTTTTGAAGAAAAAAGGCATTCTCAAACAGGATTTTTTTAGCCAATACGGCTGACTCGAGAAAATGCGTAAGTTATAAATAAAACAAATAATATGAAAGTGTATCGCAAAAAAATAGAAGTTACTAGTACGAGCAGTGTGGAGATTATTGATATTACGGACAAGGTGGCAGAAGTGGTTGCCAGTTCTGGGGTGCGAGAAGGTATGGCTTTGGTCTATTCTCCGCACACTTCGGCGGGAATTTTTGTTAATCATAACGAGCCGATGCTTTTGCAAGATTTTTCTCGTGTGCTTCAACGCGTTGCTCCGATTGATGAACATTATTCACATGATCTTTTCGAACTTGCTAAAAAAAATAAATCAGATGGGCGAAGCAATGGGCACTCACATTGCAAAGTGATGCTTTTGGGAGTTAGCGAAACATTGCCGATTGAAAAGGGTCATCTTATGATCACAGAAAAACAAAATATTTTTTTGGCAGAAATGGACGGGGCGAGAAAGCGGGATATTATTGTTCAAGTGATGGGACTCTAAGGAAAAAAAGAGGGGGCTAAAAATCAAGTTATGAGCAAATTGGTCAACGATTTAGTGCAGAAAGGCTATTTGAAAAGTGAGCGGATTATTGATGCCTTTTCAGAAATAAGTCGGATCGAATTCGTGCCGGACGAGTTTCAGTTGCAAGCTGAAGCCGATGTTTCGTTGCCGGTGGGCTTCGGACAGATGATTCCCAGTCCAATGGTTGCGGCGATGATGCTGGAACTACTAGAGCCACGTGAAGGAAATCGTGTTTTAGATGCGGCATTTGGTACTGGCTGGTTGGGGGCTATTTTAGCCTATGTAGTTGGAGAAGCTGGAAAAGTCGTGGCGCTGGAAAAAAATGCGGAGCTGAAAGAAATTGGGAAATATAATGTGGAAAAATTTGGTTATGTTAGAAAGGGTATTGTGCAATTTCCCGAGGAAGCCCAAATAGCGGACTATTTGACAGGAGATGCTTTTGATCGAATCTTGCTTGTTAGTGGATTGGAAATGGACCTTGCGGAGTTGAAAAGCAGTTTGAAAGTTGGTGGCAAGATGGTTATTTGTGTGAGAAACGACGTGACTTATTTCGAAAAAAAGGCCGAAGATGAGTTTCTGGAAGAAAAATATTCCAGCTTTTCTTCCGAACCGATTTTAGTGCGGTAATTCTTTATTAGAGGCGTTATGCGCTTACCCTCACAGCCATATTGACTAAAAAAATAACTCGAACGCTCTTTTTTCTTTTCAAAACTTTCCCTCAATCGGCGGCATCCAATGGAAAGTTTTGAAGAAAAAAGGCATTCTCAAACAAGATTTTTTTAGCCAATACGGCTGACTCGGGCGAATGCTTAAATTGTTAATTAGTACCAGAATGAGCAAAAAAACAATATTTAGCTTGGTGGTTATCTTAGCCATTTTAGTTGGCGGATTTTTTTATTTCCGCACGCAAGTCTATTTTTCACATGGCAGTGAAAAAGCGATTATTATTTTTGAAGTTAAGAAAGGTGAAGGCAATGCTGTTATTGCAGAGAACTTGGAGGGGAAAAAAATAATCGCCAATAAATTCTATTTCTATTATTATGTGCGCACCAATAATCTTTTAAATAAAATTATGCCGGGGACGTATATGCTCAGTGGCAATCTGAGCATCCCGGAAATTGTGCACGTCATTACCAATCCAGAAGCGCAAGCGCTGAAAATTACTTTTCCCGAAGGGCTGACTGCGAAAGATATGGCGGAAATTCTCCAGAAAAATGGTTTTGATAGCACGGCTTTTTTGCAATTGGTGGAAAATATTCCTGACAGTTTTCGCAAGCGGTATGCCTTTTTGGCCAGTCCAGCTGTCAGTAGCTTAGAAGGTTATCTTTTTCCCGATACCTATTTTTTTAAAAAAGATCTGACGACGGAAGCAGTTGCCAAAAAGATGTTGGATAATTTTGAAAACAAGATTGATGAAACACTTATGGCGGAGCTGAAAAAGCAAGACAAAAAACTAAGCGACATCATAATTCTTGCTAGCATCGTGGAAAAAGAAGTGCCAATGGCAACGGACATGAAAATTGTGGCTGGTATTTTTGAAAATCGCTTGGAAGCAGGAATGCCCTTGCAAAGTGACGCGACACTTTCCTATATCCTAAGTGATACGATTGATAGTCACACAGTCGAGCAAACTAAAATAGTTTCGCCGTATAATACCTATGCCAATAAAGGCTTGACGCCAGGGCCGATTGCCAATCCAGGAATGCAGGCCATTTCGGCGGTAGCTTATCCGCAAAAAACGGATTATACTTTTTTTCTGACGGCGGGCACTGGAGCTGAGAAAAAAACCTATTATGCCAAGACTTATGAAGAGCATTTGGCAAATAAAAGAAAGGTGGGGCTTTAGGAGTTTTTTGCTACTTTTTGGGATTTTTGATAAAATATAGCAAGCGAGAAAAATAATTTTGGTAAAAACAAAAAAATGGATAGAACTAAACGTGTGTTAATATTGCTTCTGGCTATTTTTGGAATTTTGGCAATCATTTTGGTTGGAGTGGTTTTGGTGAAAAACTATAACGAAACAAAAAAAGCATCATCAACTTCGCCGTTAATTGTTTCGAATCAAAAAAAAGACAAAGGGGATATTTTCGTGGAGGAGATTTCTGGCAAAATAGAAAAAATCGAAGGCAATAATTTGGTGATTGTGGATAATAGTAATCCGCTAGTACCGCTAACAAAGAATGCGGCTGGCATGACTGTTTGGGTGAAATTGGTCGACGCGACTGCTATCTTCTCTGTGAAGAAAGATAATTCACAAGAAAAAAAACAACCAAATGATTTGCATGTCGGTGACATGGTCAAGGTGGAATATCACAAAATGACAAAACAGGCCAACGTTGTATATGTTGCTACTCCTGGGGTGGATTTGGGAGATTAACCTGGTTGGAAATAATTTAGGTTAAGCTACTTTTTTATAATAAAAATGGTTAAAATAAAAATATTTTCAAGTTTATCTGCGCTATTTCTTTGGTTTCTTTTGGGTACTGGTTTGGCGAGTGCGGCAGAATGCAATTTGAGCTTCAGCCCAGATAAAGTTAATCTTGGGGAGAAGAGTACTTTTTCTTGGTCGGTGAATGTTGATTTTGATTATGCGCATATTACTTGTGCCTTGGCGGGGGATGCGGATGTCACAGATGCTTTAAAATCTCAACCAGTGGGAAGTATTGATTGGGTGTCGGCTAAAGCAGGAACGGAAAGATGTATCCTAATACTTGAAGGTCCTGATGTTACTTGTGGTAGTAATTCACTCACTGTTGCTACTCCTGCAAGCTCAGCTGAGCCGAGTATTGATTGTTCATTTGCCTCGCCAGAAATAAAGCTAGGTGAAACGGTGAATCTTTCTTGGTGCGCGAAAAATATAGGAGCTTTAACGATAGAATCATATGGCTTTGGACTTGATGGTGTTGCAGGGAGCACTTCGCTATGCGTGCCAACGCACAGTGTCACGCCTACCACAATAGGAGCTAAGTCTTATGTTTTTAAGGGCTATGTGGGAAATCATGAATTGGTAAAAAGTTGCACGGCCAAGCTGAATGTTATCAATGGAAGTCCTCCTGATCCTAAGATTAGCTGTTCATTTAAGGAAAATAAAATAACTGCAGGAGGCACGACGACACTTTCTTGGGATGCGACAGGTTCTTATGTGGTGGGAGTTTCTTGCTCGGGGCTCTATTCATTAGGCACTACAGGCGTGGATTTGAAAGGCAGTGGAGAGTTGATAATGCCAGACGCTGGATCAGAAAGTTGTATTTTTACGGCCTATAACTCTGAAGGAAAATCAGCTACTTGCAAAGCAGATTTGGAAATTAGCAAGTCACCAACCCCAACCCAACCCACCGGCACCTGCGAATGTTCAGCCAATTCTCCCTTCAGCGGAGGCAGTTCTTGCGCATCAGGTACCACTTGTGATGGCTGTCACTGCATTGCTAGTAGCACAGCGGT
>JBAQNU010000006.1:0-1887 GCA_049304095.1 Candidatus Moraniibacteriota bacterium
CATCTATAGCTTAGCGCTGGCAAAGATTTGGCCACTGATTGTTGGAGCAATTGCAATTGTGGCGGCGGATGTTTTTGGGTTAAAAAGTTTTGTCTCGAGAAAAGTGGGTGATTTTTTTGCAAATCACAAAGTCGCATTTATCCGCACAATTAGCTTCCTAACATTATTGCTAATCGCGTTTGTGGCAATAGACACCTATTCGGGAATGAAATTTGCCAATTTGGAAACCATCCTAGCTACCCCAAAACCAAATGGATCCGTCATGCAAGAGTTTTTCCCCAAACTAATTTCTGCGTTCTTTCCCCTTATTTACGGACTAATTCCACTCGTAAGCTTGTTATTCATCTCTGCTATTCTTTTTTTAAGCAAACTAACCACGGAGCAAATTAAAAAAAATCCTCCACTTATCTTTGCCTTTTCTTTGTTGCTATTTATTCTTGTTTTCTATGTCGCCAACTCAATGTCTCGCGTCAGCTCAACCGTGCGCTATCAAATCATCACCTATCCCATCGCCTCAATTATCGCCGCTATTGGATTATATGAAATCATTATCTCAAAAAAACTTAAAAAATATGCATCCACTAGAAATTTCTATTTACTCACTGCCTCCATATTTCTAGTTTCGCTTATTTCACTTATCCATATCAAGCCATTTTTTCTCGCCTATTCTTCCGCCTTACTCCCAAACAAATATATCTTGAATTTGCGCGATGATATGGGTGACGGCAGTTGGGAAGTTTCGCAATATCTTAACAGTCTTCCCAATGCAAAAAACTTAAATATCTGGAGCGACAAAAAACAGGTTTGTGAAAAATTCGTCGGTCGTTGCGAAACTGGATTTAGAATAAAAAATTATCAAAATGTTCGCTTTGACTATTTTGTCGCGTCCACCAGTGGACAACAGGAATCGGAAACTAGAAGCAAAAAAAACCAAACACTTGTTCTGGGCGACCAAGCTGTCAACGTTGCCACACTCTATTCGAACAATGACACTGCCTATGTGTTTAAAATAATTGTCAGCAATAGCCCCAATAACTATATCGGCGTTTTAAAAGCCGATGTGGCTACTCTAAAATAATCCTATGCGCAAAAACACCCTCCATATTTGCATAATCCTCCTTGTCATCACTGCCAATCTTTTTTTTGGCCTACCACGAATTGCCCAATATACCGCCGGGGATGAAACACTCTGGTCCTATGATCGCGTGCCCAAATTCTGGCGAAGCGTGGCCAAAGCAAATTGGCGTGGAACGAACTTGTGTGACAAGCCAGGCATCACGCTAGCGATGATTTCCGGAGCTGGCCTACCCTTTATTCCCGACCCGAGAGATTATGAAAAAATAACTCGCCTACCCAAAACCTCCGAGCAATTGAATGCAATTAACAAAATTTATTTCTCCCTGCGCTTGCCAGTCTATCTTTTTGGCCTTCTCTCTTTGTTTTTCTTCTATTTTCTGCTCAAGCGCTTGCTCTCCGATAAGATTGCGCTTTTTGCCACCATTTTCATTGGACTCTCTCCAATTCTTCTCGGGATCTCACTTATCGTGAACACAGATGCGCTACTTTGGATTCTAATGCCTCTGACTTTGTTTAGTTTTCTCATCTATCAAAAAGAAAATAATCGAAAATTTCTCTATCTTGCTGGTTTTATCTTAGGCTTGGGAATTTTGGATAAATTTGTGGCCAACTTATTATTCCCCTTTTTGCTAGCCTTGGTCTTTGTGAAATATATTTTTAGTGATTTTGAAAATGATGAGCATAAAGTTGCATATTTCCAAAAAGCTATGCGTGATTATCTAATTCTTGTTGCCATCAGTCTTTTGACTATTTTTGTTTTCTATCCATCTGCTTGGATTAAACCTAAAGAACTACTCAATACCACCATCT
>JBAQNU010000007.1:0-2256 GCA_049304095.1 Candidatus Moraniibacteriota bacterium
TCATATTCACTCTTTTTGCCTGGAAAATGGGCAAAAACGAGGAAATAAATGAGTTCTATATTAAAGTATTTAGTTTACGCGCGATTTGACTTTTTCAAAAATTTGCGAGTTGAATATATATAAAACACTATACACGACTAAGAAAATAAAGCAAGTCTTCCGCTATTTTTTAGCGGATAACAAAAATCTACTCGAAAATATAATTCACTTTTTTTATCACAGACTTATTATACACTATACAAGAAAATTGTGTCAAGTAAAAAAATACCGCCGGTTTGTTGACCGACGGTTTTGGCAGATTTACGCCTCTGTCAGGCGGTTTTAGGACGAAATTTAGAGAATTCCTCAAGTCAATTCTTCGAAAATGTTACAGATAAGCTCAGACTCCGCTTTTGACAGTAGCGAAGCTGCCTCTTTCAAGAACTTGTTTTGCTCCTCCAGGCTGAAAACTGTTTTTTTAAGAACCTCGTTTTCCGCCTTAAGCTGGGAATTCTCGTAGAGGAGACAATCATTATCAATGAGAATGCTCTCCACTTCTTGGAGAACTTCTCGACACTTCTCCAGCACTTTTATGCCACTGTTTTCTGTCATAAAATCTCCTTTTCAAGATAAACTTCATATCCCCTTAAGCTTTTCAAGCATTTCTGACGTTGCAGTGAAGATCACCTTGCAATCAAAATAAGTCGAGGGACAAGGTTCACTTGCTTGATTAATGCCATAGCACACGTCAAGCTCTTCTTGCATCAAATTGTTTTCCTCCTGGAGATCCTCCACTTGCCGATTTTGGAATAAATGATCGACTTCAATTTTATGCAATTGCTCGGTTAATTTCAGATTTTCAGCGGTAAGTTCAGCCACCAACGCTTCTAAGCGCTGGCATTTCTCTTGCAAATCCTCATTGATTTCATTAGCATTTGGATTGTAATTTGCCAAATGTTTCTTCAGACTGGACACATTGCTCATTTTTTCCTCCTTTTTTTGTTGTGGTAAGAACTACGACTAAGCAAACTAGCCTGTTTTGACAAAAATGTCAAGCCTTTTGACTTTTATTCTTTTTCGTCCACAAAAAAGCATTCTTCATTGCTTCAGCGATTCGGCGGGATGTAAAAGTATCGCCTAAATCAGTTTCCACTTCGACGTTATCAATATCTTCTAGCGTTAGCTTATGTTTCTTAAGCAATAGGTCAAAATTAGGCAAAAGTTTTTCGGAAATATTCTCACCGGCCAAAAAAACCACCTCATCAACAGCTTTTTGGCCGTCTCTGAGAATCAGCCTAGTTTCTTTATTTTTGATTTCAATGACGATTATCATATTATTTCAATTTACTCCACTCAAAATTCCACGGGTCATCCTTTCTGCCCGGCGCAATCTGATTGTGTCCAAGTACGCTAGTTATTTCATATTTTCCCTTGAGCTCGGAAATTAAAAGTTTTAGTGCGGAATACTGTGCGTCGGTCAGTTTGTCTTTTTTGGTTGTGAGCATCTCCACCCCGATCGAAAATGCATTCACGCCTGTGCGTCCGTCCGACATTTTACTCTCCCCTGCATGATAGGCGATATTTTTGTCTTCGACAAGTCGGCTAATATTACCCTTTCGATCAATCAGATAGTGCGGAGACACGCCATAGCTTTTATACTCAGCAATCACACCGCTAACAGAATAGGGATCATCCCCGAGCGCATCATAGGACGAATGAATTATTATCGTATCAATCTTGCGATTTTGTGCTTTTTGAAAACCAAAAGAAACTAAGCGATTTGTGATGGATAATTTTGTTATTTTTGACACTTTCGTATCATCCTCGATTACCAACTTGTCCGCAACAACATCTTTTTCTTCGTCACGCTGAAGCTTTAGCGAAAGCGGATCATCGCTCGATTGGCTACTTGCATCAGCATCCTTTTTTTCCTCATCATCAATAACGGCAGTTTGCTCGGTAGTATTTTCTTCGACTACTTTTTGCTCCTCGCTATTTTGAGTCAAGCTAAGTTCCACTTTTTTATTCCTGGAAAGTTTATGAAAATAAAAAAACGCCCCAATCAAAAAGACGCTCAGTGTTGCAAATATTATAATTTTAATTTTCTTAGGCATAAATTTAGTTTAGCATATCTGTCCTAGAAAAAAAGTGAGGGGGCAATCTGTTAAGATCACCCCCATTAATCAGGGTAGATGGTGGTTCTCCGATAGAACCACCGAATCATCCCCACTGATTTTCTTCTCAAGCTCTGCTATTTCCCTTCTCAGGGATAACCGC
>JBAQNU010000008.1:0-41586 GCA_049304095.1 Candidatus Moraniibacteriota bacterium
GTTCTCCAGATAGTGGACACATTGATCCTGCCCCCATTGTCCTAACAGTCCGTCCAACTGATGTGGCTGACACAACTGCCACAGCCCAAGGAAACATTACCGATATTGGTGGAGCTAATGTGACAACACGTGGGTTTAAATATGGCCTAACCCAAACTGACACCTGGGACATTAGTGAAACAGGCACTTTTTCAACAGGCACCTTCAATCTACCTTTGACTGGACTGACTGCAAAGACTCAATACTTCATTCGTACCTATGCGACTAATAGCTATGGCACTGCCTATGGAGAATATCTGAATTTCTATACTGGTATTGCTACCGCACCAGTGGAACTGAAAGGAGAGACGGAATTGAGGTATAATGTGGAGATTAAGTAGGTTGGGGGGGGTGGATGGTTGGGATGCAAATAATCTTTGACGAGGAAGTGAAAAACCAGTAGAATAGAGAGACGGGGGCTAATCACTAAGAAAAAAAGAGGCATGAAAATAATTCTTGGCTTGGCGGGAGAAATCGCTAGTGGCAAAGGAACTGTAGCCAGGCACATAGAGGAAACACATAGTGGCAGTGCACACCGTTTTTCTACGGCGCTTCGTGATGTGGCGCGTCGGATGCACTTAGAAGAAAGTCGAGAAAATTTGCAAAAAATATCGACAATTTTTCGGGAAAATTTTAATGATGATATTTTGTCGATGGTAATTTGTAATGACGTTTCTGCGGACACACATCAAGTGATTGCGATTGATGGTGTGCGTCGGATGGCGGATATTAAATATTTGAAAAAACTGGAAGGCTTCAAGTTGATCTACATTGAATCAAGCCTAGATAATCGCTATCACCGGATTGTGAACCGACGAGAAAATAGTGATGATGCGCACAAGCCTTATGCGGAATTCGTGGCCGATCATCAACGGGAAGCCGAATCACAGATCAAGGATTTGAAAAATTATGCTGATTTTGTGGTGGAAAATGAAGGCACATTTTTGGAGCTCTATCATCAGGTGGATAAAATAATTAAAGAATTGGGGGAGAAAAAATAACATGGAAGAGAAAAAAGAAGAATATCGACGACCGTCATGGGACGAATATTTTTTAAACTTAGTGGAATTAGTAGGTTCCCGTGGCACTTGTGATCGTGGTCGTTCTGGTTGTGTTATTGTCAAAGACAAAAGAATTCTTTCAACTGGATATGTCGGGTCGCCAATTGGCACAAAGCATTGTGATGAAATTGGTCACGAGATGCATACTGTGAAGCACGAGGATGACAAGGAAACACGGCACTGCGTGAGGACTAGTCATGCTGAGCTAAACGCGATTGCCAACGCTGCGCGTTTTGGTGTTTCATTGGATGGAGCAACGTTATATTGTCATATGACGCCGTGTTACACTTGTGCCAAAATGATCATTAACGCCGGAATTAAAAAAGTGGTGTGTAATCTGGATTATCACGCAGGAGCAAGAAGCAAAGAAATTTTCGAGGAAGCTGGAATCGCCTACGACCTGGCCAGCGCAGAGATGCAGACTTATGCGGATATGTAATATGAACAACGAATTTGACAAAAAATATGGATTCAAGAAGGACTCGGTGGTTAAAGATTTTCATAAAAAAAGAAGAATGTTTGCGATTGTGGATAATGATTTAAGAATTGCGAAAAAAAACACAATCGATTCTCATGCTGATTGGTTTAGTAAGGAAGGCTGGATTGATGAAAAAAGTGATCTAGAAATGGATAAAACTATACGCGGATTTGTTGATGATGAGGGCGTATATTTTTATGCAGGTTATGATTTTCATACATCAGAAGAAGTAGAGGCGAAATTTAGAAAGTATTTAGCGGATTTGGCAAAAGTTTTAGATATTGATAAAAACATTAATGTTTATGCAGGAATGATTAAGCAAGAAAAGGCAGGAAAATTTCCTCCGCAAAAGTGTATTGGTAAAATTGGTGAAATTATAAAAAAGTTAAATTATAAAAGATAACAAATGCTATGGAAGATATTTTGGAAAAACACGTAGTTGAAGATTTGTCACAAGATGGATTTGTTTTAGTCTTGAATACTGAAGCGGTGATTGATGGACAGGCTGAAGCGATGCTTCAGGCTCTGCATTCTCGCTCAACTGGAGGAATCAGGCATCACTTGAAAATGCTCAAAGAAAAAGGCGCAGAAAATTTCATGGAGCAGTTCTATGTCGGTTACGGGCATAAATCAATTGGTGATTGTGGTTCAGCCACGGTTTTCTTGGAAGGTATTTCAATGCTGGCCGCTAAGGCTGTTCAAGATTGGCGACTATATTCTGGACAAGAAGCTTCAACAAGATATGTGGATTTTTCAAAGCAAAAATTTTTAGACCCCACAAGCACAAAAGAGGGCGAAGAAATTTTGGAAGATTGGAGAAAATTTTATCTTGAGGCACAGGTTCCGGTGCAGGAACATCTAAAAAAGCAATTTATTAAAGGTGAGGGAGAAAATCAAGATATATATGACAAAGCAATTAAAGCCCGTGCTTTTGATATAACACGGTCTTTTTTGCCAGCTGGAGCGTCGACGAATATTGCTTGGCGAATGAATTTTAGACAGTTTGCTGATGAATTTATGCTTCTGCGACACCATCCCTTGGCAGAAGTGCGTGATATTGCAGAAAAAACCGAAAAAGCGCTCGGAAAACTTTATCCAAGTTCTTTTGGTCATGAAAGATTTCCAAAAACAGAGGAATATAATAAAAAATGGATGCAAGGTAAATATTACTATCGAAACGATAAAGCAGAAGATTTTTCCTTGCTCTATGATAATGTAGATAGAAAAATGCTTTCTAACTACAAAGATGTTTTGGAAGATCGTCCGGCAAAAACAGAGTTGCCAATGGCAATTGCTGAATGTGGTGTGGTTGCCTATGAGTTTCTTTTGGATTTTGGATCGTTTCGAGATTTGCAAAGACACAGATCACTTGCGCAAAGAATGCCTCTTTTGGTTCGCACTCATGGCTTTAATGACTGGTGCTTAGACTCATTGCCAGAAGACTTGAAAGAAAAAGCGAAAGTATTTATCAAACTTCAAGAAGAAAGAATTGAAAAACTTGCAATTAGCGATGAAGATAAGCAATATTTCACTGCCATGGGATATCGAATTCCTTGTCGTTTTTCTGGCGACATAAAGGCGCTCACGTATTTAGCAGAATTACGTTCAACTAGGTTTGTCCATCCGACACTCGTCGCACAGATGTTAAAAATGATTAAAAGTTTCAAAGAGCTTTTTGAAAAAGATGGTTTAGTTTTACACCTAGACGATGAGCCAAACAGGTTTGATATAAAAAGAGGCGAGCAGGATATCGTTGAAAAATAAACTATGAAAAAAGGCAAATTTATTGTAATTGACGGAACGGATGGGAGCGGAAAGGCCACGCAGACCAAGCTTTTAGTGAAGAGGCTAAAAAAGGAAGGTTATGGCGTGAAAACGATTGATTTTCCACAGTATAAAAGAAATGTTTTTGGCAAAATGGTCGGTCGCTATTTGTCTGGCGAGTTTGGTGGTGCATCAGATGTAAATCCATACTTAGCATCGACACTTTATGCAGCTGACAGATTTGAAACAAAGGAGAAAATAATCAAATGGTTAAAAAGGGGCAATATCGTTATCGCTGATCGCTATGCTAGCTCTAATCAGATTCATCAGGGTGGGAAAATTAAAGATGATAATGAACGGAAAATATTTCTAGATTGGCTGGAAGTGATGGAATATCAAGTTTTCAAGATTCCGAAACCCGATAGCATCATCTATCTCGATGTGCCAATTGATTTTTCCGTCAAACTTTTGCAAGAAAAAAAAGCTCAATCAAAAAAGAATTATTTAAAAGGAAAAAAAGATATTCATGAGAATGATTTGAAGCACTTGCAAGATGCGAAAGAAAGCGCTATAAAATTAGTCAAGAAGCTAAATAATTGGACAAGGATAAATTGTGTCAAAAATGATAAACTGATGAGTATCGAAGAAGTCAGTAATATTATTTGGAACAAAGTAAATAAAATAATCTAACCCTATGAATTTTGAGCAGTATCAAAAAAAATCGCGTGTGACGGCAAAGTATCCTAATGCCGATGAAAACTATATTTATCCTACATTAGGTTTGGCTGGTGAGGCGGGAGAAGTGGCAGAAAAAATCAAAAAAATCTTACGAGACAAAGAGGGGAAGGTTGATGATGTGGATCGTGAAGAAATTAAAAAAGAACTGGGTGATGTTTTGTGGTATTTGACACAACTAGCGACAGAACTTAAGATTCCCCTGGAAGACGTGGCAACTGGCAATTTGGCTAAATTATATGATAGGATGGAAAGAGGAAAATTAAGCGGGGATGGCGATAATCGTTAAAAATAAGTTTATGGCAAAATATACGCCGGTCATCGGCATGGAAATCCATGTGGAGCTGAAAACTAAATCTAAGATGTTTTGTGCTTGCAAAAACGGCCTTGGTCTGGAAGCTGATCCGAATGTCAACATTTGCCCGGTATGCACCGCACAGCCCGGAACTTTGCCTGTGCCCAATGCCCAAGCGATTGAGTTTGTGCAATTGGCGGGATTGGCCTTGAATTGCCAATTACGCTTGAACAGTAAATTTGACCGCAAAAACTATTTCTATCCCGACATTCCAAAAGGCTATCAGATTTCTCAATATGATCAGCCGTTTTGTGAAGCAGGGTATTTGGATGTTCTAAATAAAAAAATCGGTGTTACACGAATTCACCTTGAAGAAGACACGGGAAAACTGGTTCACCCCAAAGGTGCTAATTATTCCTTGGTGGATTTTAATCGCGCTGGTGTGCCACTGATGGAATTGGTGACCGAACCGGACATTGAAACAGCCGAAGAAGCGCGCGTATTTTGTCAGAAGTTGCAACAAATTTGTCGCTATCTCAAGATTTCTGATGCGGATATGGAAAAGGGACATATGCGTTGCGAAGTGAATCTTTCGCTCTATAAAGAAGGTGAAGAAAAACTATCTGGCACAAAAGTGGAAGTGAAAAATATCAACTCGTTTAAATTTGTGGAAAAAGCCATTGCCTATGAAATTGAGCGGCAGACGGAAGTGCTGGAAAAAGGCGAGAAGATTGTGCAAGAAACGCGCGGGTGGGACTCGAATCGTAACATGACTATCTCGCAAAGAAAAAAAGAATCCGCCCATGATTATCGCTATTTTCCTGAGCCAGATATTCCGCCATTTGAGTTTACAGATGGATATGTTGAAAATCTAAAACGAAAATTACCAGAACTGCCAGATCAAAAAGTAAAACGCTTCAAAGAAGAATATGGCCTGGCTGATGATGCGATAATAGTTCTCACAACCGATCCAGCTCTCGCGGATTATTTTGAAAATGTCGTTTCTGAAATCAAGGAAAAAATTGAGTGCAAAGAATTTTCCGTTTCTCTGGAAAAAGCCTTAACACTGGCTGCAAACTATATGGTGGGAGAACTTCGAAAGCACTTGATGACCAATGGTGGTGAGATTGCTGAATTAAAAATCACTCCAGAGAATTACGCTGAACTTATCGCAATCGTTGGTGAGGGCAAGATCAGTTCTTCCGGCGCGCAAACAGTGCTAAAAGTTATGTATGAAACTGGCGCTGACCCATCGCAAATTATTGAAGAGAAAAATCTGATCCAAATGAGCGATGCGGGTGAGTTGGAAAAGATTATTGATGAAGTTTTGGCAAAAAATGAAAAATCAGTCGCAGACTACAAGGCCGGCAAGGAAAACGCTTTGAAATTTTTGGTGGGGCAAGTTATGGCGGTGTCTAAAGGCAAAGCTAACCCGCAAGTGGCGGAAGAATTGCTCAGGGATAAATTAAAATAATCCGGAATTGACAGGCTTTGATGGCAGGTGTATTATCTGAATAAGCTATGCAGAAAATAATCCATTCAAAACAAATATTAGACAATCACTGGTTAGATAAAAATTTTGAATTTGTGATTAGGGAAATCCACCAATAAGGTGGATTTTTTTTGTTCTTTAGACAAGGAGGTGGCAGATGAACCAAAGAGCGCAGAAAGCATTGGCAGAGTTTTATGGTGAAGTGAAATGGTATTTTCTCGCAGAAGGGCAGATTAGCAGAGAACATGCTTGGTATGCCAAAGGGGTGGCGAAATGTTTAAAACTCGGAATTAGTCCGAAGCTGATCAGCGGGGTCGAAGACCGTGTCATTAATGAGAAATATCTGGTCAGAAAACACAGCTATACCCATAGCATTCCAGAGGAAGTGATGAAAATCGCTGCTTAAACAGGACAAATGTCCAAACAAAAAAAAGGCCGAGACAATGTTCTCGGCCCTAACTTTTTATGAATTTTTTAGTAAATTTTTCGATCGAACTGTAGTCTTTGAGCCAAACAATCCTTGCATCTTTCCTAAACCATGTCATCTGGCGTTTGGCATAATCTTTTTCAGCCGAGTAGACTTTTTCGAACAATTCCTCTTTTGGAAGTTGTTTTTGCAAATATTTGGCAATCCAAAGATAACCTAGTCCGAAACTTTCCATTTTTTTCCAGCTAATCTTTTGTTCGCGGTGGAGTCGCTCAACTTCCTCAATCATCCCTGCATCAAATCTTTGCTTCAGGCGTTTTTCAATATTTTGATGCAGTTTTTCTTTGGGAAGGACGATGCCAATTTGCAGAAACAATCGGGGATTGTCCTTAGTCGAGGACGGTCCTCGACTTGCGGTAGCAGGAACATTGCCTAATATTTTGCAAATTTCAATCGCCCGAATCAATCTCACTGGATTTTTAGCGTCGATATTTTCGGCACGAACTGGATCAAGTTTTTTGAGCATCGCAAAAAGTTCCTCAACTGAATTTTTGCCTAATTTTTCTCGCAGTTTCCAATCTGGTTTTACTTGCGGATAAATGACATTATCAACGAGAGCTTTGATCCAAAAGCCGGTTCCGCCACAAATGATGGGTAGTTTTCCGCGTTTTAAAATGTCAGCAATTATCTTTTCCGTCTTTTTCTTAAATTGCGCTGCGCTAAAGTTGGTTTTTGGGCTAATGACGTCAAGCATATGATGCTTCGCAAGTGCCTGTTCCTGCGTCGTGACTTTTCCAGTGCCAATGTCCATTCCGCGATAAATTTGTCGGGAATCGGCGGAAATAATTTCGCCATTAAATTTTTGGGCGAGCTTAATCGCGACAGAAGATTTTCCGGATGATGTCGGGCCAAGAATAACGATTATTTTGCGTGCCTCATCGGCACATGAGCTTCGAGGTTCCATGTGGTTGCTTTAATGATTTTCACTTTCACGAATTCTCCAACCAAGCCTTTTTGGTTGGTGGTTATTTTCACATCTTTCCCAGAACGTGTCCTTCCAAAGTAGAACCCATTCTTTTCTTTGTCAACTAAAACTTCCAGAGTTTCCCCTGGATATTTTTGGTTGTTGGAAAGAGCGGTTTTTTTTAATATTTCATTTAGCACATTCTCTCTACGAGATTTTTCTAGTTTTGAGACAGTATCTTTCATTTTCCAAGCAACCGTGCCGGGGCGGGGAGAGAATTGTCCGAAATAGACCAGGTCATATTTCACCTGCTCCATGACTTTGGCGGTTTCCAGGAAATCTTTTTTGGTTTCGCCGGGAAAGCCGACGATAATATCTGAAGTAATGGAGTATGGCACAGCAGCTTTATATTCCTTGAAAGCAGAGTGAATTTTTTTCACGAGTCCTAAATAGTGCTTGGCAGTATATTTGCGATTCATCTCGGCAAGAATTTTATCTGATCCGGCTTGAATCGGCAGATGAATATGTTCGCAGATCTTTTTTGATTTGGCGATCGTTTCAATTAGTTCATCCGAAAAATCTTTCGGATGTGAAGACATAAAACGGATCCAAAAATACCCGGGAATTTTTTCGATTTTTTGAAGTAATTTAGGGAAAGTTACTAAATCCTTGTCATTCCCGCGGAGGCGGGAATCCAGTGTAGGGGCTATGTTAGATTGAGAAACTTCAGATTTAGATCGTGATGAGTAATTGTACGAATTCACATTTTGCCCTAGAAGTGTTATTTCTTTGCAGCCGTTTTTAATGAGGCTTTTAATTTCAGTAATGATTTCCGTGTCTGGCCGGGAAACTTCTCGTCCACGCGCATAGGGCACAACGCAATAGGAGCAGAAATTGTTGCAGCCGGTCATCACCGGCACAAGGGCGCTATGCTTAGTATTGTATTTGGGACTTATGGATAGATAATTTGGACAGTGCGGGTTATCTTGCTGTGCCGGATTTTTTAATTTTAAATTTTTAGTTTTTAAATAATTTTTAATTACAAAATTTTTAAATTTTTCTTCAAAATATTTAATTTCGCAAAATAAATCTACTTTATCTTTTAATCTTCTTTGGACATCTTTTCTGTTCGCCAAGCAGCCTGTCAAAATTATTTTTATTTCTGGTCGTGCTTTTCGCAGAGTATGAATAAGGCTGTAGGCTCTATTTTCCGCCGTCTGGCGGATTCCGCAGGTGTTGAAAATGACTAAACCAGCCTCAGCAATTTCTGAAGTTGGTTTGAATTTATTTTTTTCCAATAGGCTGGCAATGCGCTCGCTATCTGAGATGTTCATTTGGCAGCCGAAGGTTTTGATATGATAAAGCTTTGGTGACATTATCTTTTTTCGTCAATTTCTTTCTTAATGTTTTCCAAAAATTCAGTAACTTTCAAAATCTCTTGCTTTTTTTCCTCGCCACGTTTACGAACCGCAACCGTTTCGTCAGTCATTTCTTTTTCTCCTACAACCAAAATGTAGGGGATTTTTTGTTTTTCGGCTAGGCGGATGCGTTTGCCGAGGGATTCGTTGGAGTCATCGACTGACGTGCGAACATCAGACGCGATGAATCGTGCCTCTACGGATTTGGCGTAATCATTAAATTTTTCCGAAATCGGAACAATCATTACTTGAACAGGGGAGAGCCAAGTTGGGAATGCGCCGGCGTAGTGTTCGATGAGAAGCGCTAAGAATCTTTCAAATGAGCCAAATAGGGCTCGGTGCAAGACGTACGGTCTTTCTTTTTCGCCAGTGCTATTTATGAATGTCATATCAAATCTTTCCGGAAGATTAAAATCAAACTGAAGTGTTGAGCATTGCCATTCCCTGCCCAAGACGTCTTTTAATTTGAAATCTAGCTTTGGTCCATAAAAAGCCGCTTCACCCTCTTCTTCTGTGAAATTTAGTTTCTTTTCGATAGCAACTTTTCGTAATACATTTTCAGTCAATTCCCAACCAGCATCATTTCCGGCATATTTTTCTTTATTTTTTGGGTCGCGAAGTGACAAATAAACATTAATCAAGTCAGTATCAAATCCAAAAGATTTAAATATATGGAGGATAAAATCAACGACTTTTTTTAGTTCTTCCTCAACTTGATCAATGCGACAGAAAATATGAGCATCATCTTGAGTGAAACCACGAACACGAGTTAATCCGGAAAGTTCACCCTTTTTTTCAAAACGATAAACTGTGCCACATTCAGCCCACCGCAAAGGAAACTCACGGTAGGATCTTAAATTGTTATTATAGATTTGAACATGAAAGGGACAATTCATTGGCTTCAATAGAAATTCTTCTGATTCTTTTGGCTTGATATTATTTTGCTTATCTTCAAGTGTCTGCCCGATTTCCATTGGGGGGTACATACTAGCGTTATAAAAACCCCAATGTCCGGAAGTTTCCCAGAGTGTTCGATTTCCAATGTGCGGTGAACGAACAAGGTCATAGCCATTCTTTAAGTGCTCGCTATACCAATAATCTTCAACTATTCTCCAAAGTAAAGCTCCCTTGGGATGCCATAGGGGCAAACCGATTCCAACTTTTTCATCAATATGAAACAAATCTAATTCTTTCCCAATCTTCCTGTGATCTCTTTTTTCTGCTTCTTCGAGCATGTGCAGATATTCTTTCAGCTCAGCTTTGCTGGAAAAAGCCACGCCATAAATTCTCTGCAGTTGTTTATTTTTTTCGTCTCCTCTCCAATAGGCGCCGGAAATTTTGGTGAGCTTGAATCCGTCAATTGGAATCTCACCAGTGGAATCCAAGTGTGGTCCGGAACATAGATCAACGAATGAATCTGATTTATAGATAGAAACTTTTGCGTTTCCCGCTTTTTCCAACTCATCAATCAATTCGACTTTATAATCTTGCGCAAGTTTTTTGAAATCTGCTCTTGCAACAGCTACGGAAATTTCCGCTCGTTCAAATGGATAGTTGGCTTTGATGATGGCGCGCATTTTTTCTTCCAAGATTTCCAAGTCTTCCGGAATAAGTGTTCTGGGCAAATCGAAGTCATAGTAAAAACCATTTTCAATCGCCGGCCCAATGGCGAATTTCGCCTCAGGAAACATTTGGAGAACCGCGGCCGCGAGGACATGGGAGGTCGAGTGGCGCAAGATTTCTAAGTTTTCGCTTGATTGTTGTTTTGTTGACATATGATTTATTTAGTGTTATTAATTATTATTCTTGTGATGACTTAGTTATTTGAAAAACAATCTATATGTGGAGGGAGGTGATTTTTAATGAAAATTTCAGGAGTAACTTGCCCGAATTGCGAGAAAGTTTTGCAGGACAGGGAAATCGAAGATATCGCAGAATATCCGTTGGCAGAAGTGAAAGGAGAAAAAGTTCAACGTTACCGACCTTGTCATGGATCTCATACGCACTGTCCTGAATGTAATGAAATTCTCAATTTTAAAATTTCCGGGGACAGTATTATTATTAGCTGCCGGAGGTAGTCCCGGACAAACAAAAACCCGTCTCAAAAATCTTTAAACGCAACTTGCATTGCAAGGGGCATAAGATTTCTGGGACGGGCCTTTTTTTATTCTGACTCGTGGTTCCACCCAAATTCTCCGACGTCACGTCGGGGCACTTTAGATAAGCTATTTCGCCAGCTTTTGGCCGAAGCTCGGCGGTTGGTGAGGCCGCGTCAATACTCCATTTGATTTGTATCTCTATTATAAAGCGATATCCCAAAAAGTCAACTATTGACAGACTATTGACAAAAATCCTATTTATGCTAGACTACTCAGTCAATAATTTAATTAGCTAAAAACAGCAATAATATGCGAAATCTAAGTAAAATCGACTTAAAAAGGGTCTTCATCGCTCTCGTAGCGCTTTTGGTCATTGTGCCAGTGCTCACTTTTGCTAGTCACAGCAAAAAAATCTATGTTGATGACAGCGCCAAAGGTAGCCAAGATGGCTCATCTTCACATCCCTACAAAACCATTTCTCAAGCTTTGAAAAAAGCGAAAAATGGCACAGAAGTGCATATTGCTAATGGAACATACAAGGAAAACCTAGAAGTTCCCAATGGCGTGGAAATCTTTGGTAAAGATCGTGATAAAACAATCATTGAAGCGCGAAATGATGACCGATCAACAATTTATCTGAAGGGTGGTGCAAAACTGGTTGATCTTACCATCAAAAAAGGTAATAACGGTATCAAGGTAGACAACGGCGGAAGAGTGAAAATCTTTGGTTGCAACGTTTCCAGAAATGATGGCGATGGAATCTATATCACTGCGAAAGCTGGTTTGAAAGAACAAGACCAGGTGACTATTAGTGAAGTGAATGCTAACGATAATGGCCGAAACGGAATCTATAGTGAGAAGCGTAACGTCATTATCTACAAAAGCACATTGCAAAGAAACAAGAGCAACGGCGCAGTTTTTGCCGCTGGCTTCAAGGCCTGGATTGGTTCGACTGAATTCAAAGATAACGCTGGTAGCGGAATGGTTGTGACACTGGACGGAACACAACTCTATACAAAAAATAATAGCTATTCCAATAACAAACGCGAAGGAATCGAAGTCAACGCCTATGGCGCTGCGGGACGGATTGATATTGCCAAATCCAAAGTGCGAAATAACGGCAACTATGGCATCGCTCGCGTAGAAAGAAAAGTTGTAAATGACAACATTTGGAAAGGGCTGACCGTGGGAACGACTAGCTACCTCTTGACTCATAAGGGAGAAATCTCTCCTATCTTTAGTATCCTAAAATAAGCGCTAAAAACTTTTTATTTTTTTAGCTACTCATAATGAATAATCAGACAAAACTCAAGAAAATTGGTTTGGCGATTGGGCTTTTTGTCATCATCTTGCTTTTCAATCTTAATCGGGATGGCGTCTATAGCTCAACCATGACAGTTTTATTTTTGCCTAAAAGCGTTGTGACTTCACAGGAGTCTTCTTCAATTGCGGAAAACTTTAGGCAAATTCTTGCTTCACTGGCTTTTTGTGATCGCTTAGCCGAGCAAAATGAGAGCCTTTCAGTGGCAAATGATTTGCCAAATTACAAAAGGCAAGAGTTTTGCAATGCCAAGTTCTTAGTGGAAAAGCCACAAGGTAGTGCGATGCTACGCATTACCAATTTTGATGCCGATAGCACATTGGCTCGCGAGCTCAATAGTGATGTGGTGGAGAACTTGATTGCAGTTAGCGGAAAATACTATAATATCAAAACTGATTTAGAGCTGCGTATCGTTGATGGTCCAATTGTCAAAAAAGAGCTATCACAAAATTTGACTATGACCGTTCTTGTAAGTTTCCTTTGGACAATCATTCTTTATGGCGGACTTTTTCTCCTTCCGGTTATTTTTTTGAAAAAAGAAAATAAGGCGCGACCAATTCCGGGGAGCAAATTTTTTCAAGAAGTGCCGGTGAGAAAAGAACTGACGGCCTTGTCGGAAGAAGAAAATTATTTTTCTGCCAAAAATTTTTTCAAACCAACTTTTCCCAGTTTTGGCAAAAAAGCTCCCACGCCAGCTAATCTGCCAGTGAGCGAAGAAGTCGTGCCGGATATTTTTCGTTCGAAAGAAGTTGCGCCAGAAGTAAAGATAGAAATAGAGGAAACGAAAAAGAATGATGTTGAAAATACAAAAGAATATATTCCTCGCGAAGCGACACCGGAAGAAGTGAAAGAACGACTGAATAAGCTTTTGCGCGGAGAAAAATAGCAAACAAAAATTTATTATAACTATTGGAAAAATCACCTCGCATATGGGGTGATTTTTGTTTGTCTTGAAAAAAACCGAGAAGTAGGCTAAAGTTAGAATATGGAAAAATATAATCACAAAGAAATTGAGGCGAAATGGGCAAGAGAGTGGATAGATAGAGGCACTTTTGTGCCAAATCTTTTGGAGAGCAAGAAGCCGTATTATGCCTTATTCATGTTTCCTTATCCCAGCGCAGAAGGTCTGCATATTGGCAATTTTTATGCTTTCACTTGCGTGGATGTGATGGCGAAGTATAAAAAGCTGAAAGGCTTTGATGTATTTGAGCCGATTGGTTGGGACGCTTTTGGTATTCACAGTGAAAACTATGCTCTCAAAATTGGCGAAGCACCAGGGAAAATGCTGGAACGGACGGTGGCAAATTTCACCAAGCAAATTCAAGCGGCAGGACTGAGTTGCGATTGGACAAGAGAAGTCAACACAACTTCGCCGGAATATTACAAGTGGACACAGTGGATTTTTGCGGAACTTTTCAAAAAAGGGCTGGCCTATCAAAAAGAGGCCTATTTGAGTTGGTGTCCTTCTTGTAAAACAGTTTTGGCGGATGAGCAGATCGAGGGTGGAGTGTGCGAGCGTTGCAAAACTGTCCCGGAAAAAAGAAAAATGAAACAATGGTTTTTCAAAATTACGCACTATACTGATCGACTTTTGGATGGACTAACTGAAATGGATTGGTCGGACATCACCAAAAGTGCACAGAAAAATTGGATTGGAAAATCTGAAGGAGCGAATGTAAAATTCAAAGTTACAGACAGCGAGGAAGAATTTGAAATTTTCACAACGCGCCCTGACACACTTTTTGGTTGTACCTATTGTGTCCTTGCGCCTGAACACGAACTGGTTTCCAGGATTGTTTCACCAGAACAAAGAGAATCGGTCGCGAAATATATTCAAGAAGCGGCTTCAAAATCAGAATTGGAAAGAAAAGAGAATAAAGAAAAAACTGGAGTTTTTTCTGGCGCTTATGCAATCAATCCAGTTAATCAGGAAAAAGTGCCAATTTGGATTGCCGATTATGTTTTAGCCGGCTATGGCTTTGGCGCAATCATGGCAGTGCCAGCGCACGACGAGCGCGATTTTGAGTTTGCTAAAAAATTTAATTTGGAAACTAGGGCAGTCATTTCCGGTGGAGATATTAATGCAGAGGCTTACATTGGAGATGGAAAGTTAATCAATTCAGAAAAATTTGACGGGCTTGATATTTCTGAGGCGAAAAAAGCCATCACGGAATTTGTTGGTGGTGAATTAGTTTCAAATTATAAATTGCGCGATTGGTGTATCTCGCGTCAGCGCTATTGGGGTCCTCCAGTGCCGATTGTGTATTGTGAAAAATGCGGTGCGGTGGCCGTGCCGGAAAAAGATTTACCGGTAATGCTACCGGAAATGGAAAAAGATTGGGAGCCTTCGGGGGATGGGAAGGGGCCACTTTCCAAAGTGGAAAGTTTTATGCACACTACTTGCCCGGAGTGTGGCGGAGAAGCGACGCGTGAGGCAGACGTGATGGATAATTTTTTAGATTCGGCCTGGTATTTTTTTCGCTATCTTTCACCTAAAAATACTGCAACGATTTTTGATCCCGATTTAGGCAAAAAATGGTTGCCAGTTGATCTCTATGTTGGTGGTAATGAGCATGCCGTGCTCCATTTAATGTACACACGTTTTATTACGATGGCGCTCCATGATTTAGGACTGATTGATTTTGACAATCCATTTAAAAAATTCAGAGCGAATGGAATGATTTTGAAAGATGGAAAAAAAATGTCCAAATCGAAAGGCAATGTGATTAACCCAGAAGAATATGGCGAGAAAGTCGGCTATGATGCGCTTAAAAGTTATATTTTATTTCTCGGACCACTGAGTGAAGATCGCAGTTTTTCTGATGAAGGCATTATGGGCACCGCGCGTTGGGTTGACAGGATTGCTAATTTTGCCACAAATGTTTCTTCGGAAAACGTGGATGATGAGAAAGTTTTGAGAAAGTTACATAAAACAATCAAGGCGGTGGATGAAGATATGGAAAATCAAAAGTATAATACGGCGATTGCGAGACTAATGGAATTGACAAATGTGTTGTATGAATCTAAAAAAATATCACTAGCCACTTGGGAGAATTTTTTGCGTCTCGTTGCTATTTTCTTACCAGCACTTTGTGAAGAACTTTGGCTGAATTCAGGACACAACGAAAGTATTTTTTTGGCAGGCTGGCCGGTCATTGACGAAAAATATTTAAAAGACGAAGAAATAGAGCTGGTTGTCCAGGTCAATGGAAAAGTGCGTGATTTATTGAAAGTGAGCGCCGACATCTCCGAAGAAGACGCGACGAAAATGGCGCTGGAGCGGGAAAAAATAAAAAATTTCACCGCTGGCAAAGAAATCAAAAAAGTTGTTTTCGTGAAAGGAAAACTGATTAGTCTTGTGATCTAGATGCCATAGGCGGAAGTAAGAGTGCTTAGCAGAAAGGGGATGGCAAAAACTAGGCCAATTAGTGGCAGGACAATAGTAGCAATAGTGATGATCATTGTCCAAAGAAAATATTTACGCATCTTCTCGACCGAAGCATAAGTTTGGTCGAGTTTTTTGTCTTGTTCGGCTAGTTTTTGTTCAAGTTCGTGGTCCATATTTTTTTGTTTATAATATTGTTTAAGGTATCCTCCTCTCCCCTCGGGAGAGGATGTCTCGTACTCGAGACAGGTGAGGGCGCTTGCCAATGCAAATAAAACTATCAGTTAATTAAAGCAAGGATATTTTTTTAAAGCTCCCTCATCCGGCCTTCGGCCACCTTCTCCCGAAGGGAGAAGAGGATTTAAATAAAGTTTTTTGATATTATATTAATTATTAATCTTTCACCTCAATCCCCAGTGGCAACTCTTTAACAATTTCTGGCACGGGCATCTCTTGGGCTTTATTTAGTTTTCGCTCAATCGTGCGGCTTTTGCGTGAGGCGCTTTCAATGGTATTGGAAGCTTCTTGCAGTTTTTTGTGTGTTTTGTCGAGCAGATCGCCAAATGTTGAGAACTCGGTTTTAATGGCGCCAAGCGTGGCCCAAACATCGCTCGATCTTTTTTCAATCGCGAGCGTCCGGAAACCCATTTGGAGACTATTGAGAATGGCGGCAATGGTGGTCGGTCCAGTGATGATTACTTTGTATTCTCTTTGCAGTGTATCGGCGAGACCCGGTCGGCGCAAGACTTCAGCGTAGAGTCCTTCGATCGGCAAAAAGAGAATTCCAAAATCCGTGGTGTAGGGTGGGTCAAGATATTTATCACGAATGTCTTTTGCTTCTGCTTTAATGCGGACTTCAAGTGCTTTACCAAGAGAGGCAATCAGTGTGATGTCGCATTTTTCTTCCGCGTCAATCAGATTTTGAAAATCTTCCAGGGGAAATTTGGCATCAATTGGGAGCCAAATGTTTTTCAGTTTTTCATCTTTAGCGGGAATCTTGATTGCAAACTCCACCCGGTCGTTGGAATCTTTTTTGGTGGCGACATTTTTTTCATATTGTTCGATGGTCATAATTTGGTCAAGCAAAGTGCCAAGTTGCACCTCGCCCCAAGTTCCGCGCGTTTTGACATTTTGCAAGACTTTTTTCAAATCTCCCACGCCACTGGCTAGTGTTTGCATTTCGCCCAATCCCTTGTGTACCAATTCCAGCCGTTCGCTAACCAGCTTGAAAGATTCACCCAGGCGTTTTTCCAATGTGGCGTGCAATTTTTCGTCCACTGTCTCGCGCATCTTTTCCAATTTTTCACTATTGTCTTTTTGAATATTTTCCAAGCGTTTCTCGATTGTTTCACGCACATATTCCATTTTTTTATCATTTTTCTCAATTACTTCACCGAGTTTATCGGAAAAACCGGCGAAGTTTTTGTTTTGCATTTCCGCCAGCGTGAAAATCCGGCGATCAACTGAATCACCAAAGTTTTTGATTGAGCGGGCAATTTCTTCTCGATTAGCACCCATCTCCTCTCGCAGAGCCCGTCCGATGCGCTCATTGCTTTCTTTGATAAGGGCTGAGTTATCACCGGCTTTGCGAGAAAGCAGTAACGCGAGAATTGCGAGGCTAAAAACAAGAGAAATGACAACTAAAATTGTGAGCATAAGTAGTTTCTAAAATAGTTATAGTCCTATAATAGCACTAAACGGAAGATGGGTAAACTTTTTAAATTATGCTAAGATAGAATCCATGGAACAAGCCGACCAACAATTGATTGCGGGTTTTTTGGCGGGGGACGATGCGTCTTTTGAGCTTTTGGTGCATAGAAATTTAAAGCCGGTCTATAATTTCCTTTTTCGCTTAACTGGAGGTGATAAGGCGCTGACTGATGATTTGACGCAAGAAACATTTTTTAAGGCCTGGAAAAATATTCAAAAATTTGATCAGGAAAAAAATTTTAAAACCTGGCTGTTTACGATTGCCAAAAATAGTGCGCGTGACGCTTGGAAAAAGAAAAAAACCTTACCTTTTTCGCTGTTTGAAAATAGTGAGGGGTATAATAGATTGGATGAAATCGCCGAAGACAAGGCTTTGCCGGATGAAGTTTTGGAACAAATTGAATCAACCCAGGAGCTGGAGCAGGTCTTGAAAAAGCTTTCTAAGAAGCATGAGACAATTTTACTTCTGCGCTATAAGGATGATTTTAGTCTTGGGGAAATCGCTAAGATACTCAATTTGCCCTATAATACTGTTAAAAGTCAGCATAAACGAGCCCTTTCGGAACTAAAAAAACAATTTTTGCACCCATAACCAAAACTCATTCGTATTACTCTTGAGACATGCGCGTTTGATTGTTCCTTTCTGTTTTTTTCATTTTTGGCAGAAAGACTAAAACGTCAAACGCGTAAGTCTTATTTTTTTAAATCAATTCACATGGAAAAAAAACTCAGAAAATTATGCGAGGAGTTGAGTGAGGTGGATCCACCAATCAGTTTGTGTGGTTTTATTTTTGCACGGATCAAAAAAGAAAAAGCCAGAAAAGCCAAAAGACAGCTGGCGTTTTCTTATTTTGGTTTTGCGTCTTCCTTTGCCTTGGCGGCTTATGTCGGCCTGAATTTTGGTCAGGCTTTTTTGCAGTCGGAATTTTGGTCAATGCTTTCTTTGGTTTTTTCCGATTTAACGATTGTGGCAAAAAATTGGGATGGATTTGGCTGTTCACTGCTGGAAACCTTTCCGATCATGCATACTATTGCCATGCTTTTGCCAATTTTAATTTTGCTAATCTCGGCTAATTTTTATTTAAATAATAGGATTAATTTGACACATAAATATAATCAATAAGCATATGGATACAAAAGAAGTGGTTAAATCAAGGAATTTTAAAGTCGCGATCGGTATTGTGGGGGCTGTGCTTTTTGCGCTAGTTATTTTTGCCGGCGGCGTGGCAGTGGGATTACGCAAGGCAAAATTTTCCTATCAGTGGGGACAAAATTATGAGCGTAACTTTATGGGTTCTGGATTCTCACATGGCAATATGATGGAGAGAGATTTTGGTCGTGGTGGTGAAGGAATGATGGGTTTTTTTCGTGGCGTAGAAGGGCGAGACTTTCGTAATGCACATGGGTTGGCTGGGACGGTAATTTCCATTTCGGACAATAACTTAATCATAAAAGACCAGGATAATAAGGAAAATACAGTGGCGGTGACAGACAAGACAATCATCAAAGATCACATGGTTGATGTGAAAATAACTGATCTGAAAGTTAACGATCAAATCGTGGTGATGGGAAGGCCTGACGATCAAGGTGTGATTAGCGCCGACTTAATCCGAGTTTTTTGTTGCAGCAAATCCGAAGAATTAAATGACGGCAATTAATTTTATGAAAATGAAAAAAAGCTATGTTGTTATTTTTGTAATCATGCTTATTGCCGGAAGCTACTATTGGTATAAAAAAACGCATGCAGTTAGCACTGTTGCAACCTATAAAACAGTGACTGTGGCAAAAGGCACACTAACAACTTCCATTTCCGGATCTGGAAATGTGGTTGTTGATCAAAGTGTCAACATTGATCCGACGATTACCGGAACAGTGGCTAATTTGGCGGTCAATATTGGAGATTCAGTGAAAAAAGGCCAGACACTTTTTACAATCGTCAATGATCAGCTGAATATTAGCGTTTCCAGCGCTTATTCATCCTATCTTCAATCACAGCAATCGGTGGAATCTGCCAAAGCATCTGAAAAACAAGCGAAATATGATTATGATCACAAGACAGGCGGATCAGCGCAGGAAAGAATTCTTAGTAATCAGCTGGAAGCTGCGAGGCAATCTCTGGATGTGTCCAATCAAAATGTGATTGTGGCAAAATCAAGATACCTTAGTGCGCTTTCCGATTCAAGCAAAGCCAATGTTACTGCGCCAACCAGCGGAACGGTGAATGCGATTAATGTTAAAAATGGAGATGATCTTTCTAAGCTTTCTTCAGGCAGTTCTCGAACTGTCCCGATGATTATCGGAGACCTTGGCACAATGAAGGCGCAGGTGCAAATCAATGAAGTTGATGTGCCCAATGTTGCGCTTGATCAAAAAGTAACGATGACTTTCAACGCAATTTCCGGCCTCACTGTTTCTGGCAAGGTGGAGAAAATGGATTCATTGGGAACGATTGCTCAGGGAGTGGTGACCTATAACGCAACGATTAGTTTTGACGCGACTGATTCGCGCATCAAACCCGGCATGAGCGTGTCTGCCTCAATCATCACTGGAGTGAAGCAAGACGTGATTATTGTGCCTAATAGCGCAGTGAAAACGCAAGCCAGAGGTGGCGGAAATTATGTGGAAGTTATGAAAAACGGTCAAACCACGCCTGAAAAAGTAGATATTAAAATTGGTGCGGTGAATAATACCGACACGGAAATCGTAAGCGGACTTTCTGTTGGTGATAATGTTGTTACACGAACAATCAATCCTGGTGCGACAACTAGCACAACAACTTCTGGCGCTGCTGGAGGAGCAAGAATTCCTGGCATGGGTGGTGGTGGATTTGGCGGACACTAAAAAACTTTTCTATGATTGAATGTAAAAACCTAGTAAAAACCTATATCAATGGAGATGTGAGGACCAATGCATTAAACGGAGTTTCATTTTCGATTAAAAAAGGCGAGTTTGTTTCCATCATCGGGCCATCTGGCTCAGGGAAATCAACTTTAATGCATATCTTGGGTGCGTTGGATACGCCAACTTCCGGGCAATATTTTCTGGATGGAGCGGAAGTTTCCAGCTTAAACGATGATGAGTTGTCTGATTTGCGGAGGCATAAAATCGGGTTTGTTTTTCAGTCTTTCAATCTTCTTCCGCGCACAACTGTGTTGCGCAACGTAATGCTACCGATGCTTTATTCGGGAAAAACAATCGCGGAAAGAGAAAAAAAAGCGCGTGAATGCTTAAGCTATGCTGGAATGGAAGAGAGTAAATTTTTCAACCTTTCCAATCAGCTGTCCGGTGGACAGATGCAAAGAGTGGCGATTGCCAGATCGCTGGTGAATGATCCTGCCATAATCCTAGCAGATGAGCCGACGGGAAACTTGGACACAAAAACTAGTGCGACAGTGATGAAGGCGTTTCAGGAATTAAATCAAAAAGGACATACGATAATTCTCATCACCCATGAAATGGATGTAGCTGATTGCGCTAATCGAATCATTCATATCAGGGATGGAAAAGTTGAGAAAGATATTTTAAATAAACCAAAGGATCGTTTTCTACCATAATATTATGCTGATTGATTTATTGAAAGAAACAATTTGGTCACTCGCGGGCAACAAGGTTCGCTCCGGTCTTACAATTCTCGGGATTGTGATTGGCATCGCATCAGTGATTACAATGGTAGCTATTGGACAAGGTTCGCAGGCTTCTATCCAAGCGCGGATTCAATCGATTGGATCCAATTTGATTATTGTTACACCAGGAGCGCAAAGAACGGCTGGCGTGAGTGCTGGACAGGGTAGTGCGCAATCTTTGAAACTGGATGATGCAAATGCAATAGCTAGCGAAGTGCAAAACGTGGTTGGTGTGGCACCAGAAGATTCGCATCGCTATCAAGTGACCGCGAAGGGTAACAACACCAACACAACAGTAACTGGCACAGTGCCGGATTATACCACCGTTCGTAACATAACAATTGATTCCGGAACATTTTTGACCGCCTATCAAGAAGAAACTTCTGCCAAAGTGGCAGTGATTGGTCCGGGCGTGCGGGATGATTTGTTTGGCGTTGATGTTGATCCAGTTGGACAAATAATTCGCATTAAAAATATTGATTTTCAGGTGATTGGTCTTACCGTGAGCAAAG
This sequence comes from Candidatus Moraniibacteriota bacterium, assembly GCA_049304095.1. Classification (GTDB taxonomy): domain Bacteria; phylum Patescibacteriota; class Minisyncoccia; order Moranbacterales; family UBA2206; genus UBA9630. The sequence continues at coordinate 21,324 of JBAQNU010000008.1, forward strand.
GTGGCACGGGGTTTAATAATGCTGATGACGCAATCTATGTACCACTTTCGACCGAGCAACATTATCTATCTGGCAGTATATACCTAACAACAATCAGTGTCTCAGCTCAGGACTCAAACATTTTGACTACTGTGCAAGGCGATCTGACGGACTTGCTTTTGCAGCGTCACGGAATATCAGATCCGATTCAAGCCGATTTTAGCACGATCAATCAAGCTGACATCATTGCCACCGCTTCAAGTATTACTGGAACATTCACACTACTTCTTGCATCAATTGCTGGAATTTCACTTTTGGTGGGTGGAATTGGAATTATGAATATGATGCTTACGACTGTAACGGAACGGACGCGCGAGATTGGCCTTAGAAAAGCAGTTGGAACTAAAAAGCTATATATTAATTTGCAATTTTTGGCCGAAGCGGTGCTCCTAACATTTTTGGGTGGGGGAATTGGAATATTACTTGGGTGGCTCGCGGCTCTCGCGGTAACAAAGTTCGCGGGACTAGCAACACAAGTTTCCATCTCAACTATTCTTTTGGCCTTTAGCGTATCAGCCGGTGTGGGAATTATTTTTGGATTCTATCCGGCAAGACGTGCGGCAAATTTGAGTCCAATAGAGGCGTTGAGATATGAATAAATTAAAAAGCCTTGGACAAGAAGTCCAAGGCGCTCGTGGGCAGTTGGCGGGAAAATGATTAACGTAATTTCGTGTAAGTCATCTTTTTTAAATCAGTCCACCAATCCGTGAATTTTGTGTTTTTCATTTCAGTCAATAGTTTTTTGGCGGACTCTGTTTCCAGCGCTTTTTCGACATTGTCGATCCAGTTTTGTGTTGGGTATCCGAGATCGGCATATTCTTTGGCTTGAAAAGCTGTTTCTAACCAGTCGGCATCTTTGGCGATGATTCCCTCTTGGGTATTTCTTTCCTCAAATTCTTCAAAATATTGCTTCCATTTATTCTCGATAGTTTCTCCGAGTCCGTCTAGTTGTTCTATGAAAGCATTTTTTTCCGCTTCTTTTTTATTATAATATCTAGCAGAAACTTTATTTTGATCGCCGATACGAACTTCGCCATTTTCGTGAATGACAAGAATGGTGGCAACTTTATCCGGATTTTCACACTTTTCCATTGTGGCCAAGATATAGCCGATTTGCGCAGCGCGAAGAGTATGATCGGCATTGGATACTGTGGTGTCAATACCAGCAAGTTTCCAGCCACTTGTTTTTTGTTTCTTAAGTTGATTAAGCTCAAAAATAAAGTTGACGATTTTTTTAGTGTCCATATTTTTTTGGTTAAAAATTAACTAAAGATATTTTATCATATAACTATCTTTCAAGCGATAGCGCGAACTTGACTTTAGTCAGTACCTGAGTATAGACTTAAAAAACCCTTTATCCCGAATACCTTTTAGTGCATATAGGCTTGCTTGTGTGCATTTTAAGGTGAAGCGGGATATCCTCGCTTAATCATGCCAGATATCCTGGCAGGATAGCATATCGCTATCAATGTCCTTTTCAAACTTGGAGGTGAATATGGAACCAAAAATGATTGATTTGCTGGAAAAAGGCAATTTGTTTTTTGGCGGAGGCGATATCTTCAGGGGGAAGATTGAAATTCTTCCCATGGAGAGATTCAGATTTTTTTTGCCAAATTGTTTCTGGACGGCGGAAAAAGATCCGGAGCGTTGTTTTGCTCCGCAACTGAGGAGCTTTATTCGGAGATATCTTGAAGCTTGGCTTGGTATAGTCGAAGTTGATCCCCAAAAACCTTTTGATTGGAAAAAATACAATGCTGCATCGATTGATTGTTTTCTATTTTTAACAAAAAATGTGGTGAATTTTTACAATCAGGTGGTTTCCGGAGAAGAAACAGTCATTGTTCCAATCTTTGCCAATAACTCGCAGCTTTTAATTCGTAGAATGGGAGACATTCTCGTGTTTAATGTCTCACATTATTCTTCGCCGGAAAAAGAACATGTTACTGGAATCAGGGCGGTAGAATCGTTGTGCAGGGCACATGACCCCAATAGTAATCAGGGAGTCTATGAGCTTATTCAGTCAATTAATATTTCATTTCTATTGCCAAAAGAGTGTACGGAAAATGGTGGCAACGAGAGAAGGATTGACTTCGAATCGGTTGGCAATATGCTACAAGTAGCATCGTCCGATGTTGAGTGGGATTTCAATCCAGAAAGCCTGATAAGCGCCTATCTAAAAATGGAAAAGGAAGGAGTTGCTATTGGAAGATATTTCAATCTAAATATCCGGGGTCATTTGCTTCATGGGGATTCTGTCGATGATCGAAATAACATAAGATCTTCTAATCACTCCTATGAGTCAGATGCCAAGGTGTGGAGAAGTGGCAATGTTAGCGAGATCAGTAAAGCCGAATATCTTTTTAGGGTAGCCGATGATATCAGAATCGTGCTTTCCATTGAGAGTTCACTTCCACGCTCGGTTTATTCTTCCAACAGTGTGAATATTGAACTTGCGGCGCATCGCGAGCAATTCATTTTGGCTACAGCGGGATCTATTTTTATTGCGCAGATATCCGCCAAATTGGCACACATGAGCCAAAAACGTTCAATTGAACTGGGAAATTAATCACCATTTGCGAGCATTGTTACAGAGGCGTAGTTACCTAAACAGGGTAGCTACGCTTTTTTCAAAGTTATTTTAAAAAAAGAGTTTTTAAGATTAGGATAGTTTTTTAGTCATATATGTATCTTGTAATTTATATCCCAATTTTCTATAATATGCTCTCGCACCAACACCGGAAATGATGGAGATTTTTTTGAGACCGAATTCATTTAGCGTGATTCTTTCTGCTTCAAGAATTAATTTTTTTCCCAGGCCAATGTGTTGAGGTCCTGCAGAACTTTTTTTATCAATCTCAGTCATTTTTCCATATGTATGCACTTCGCGGATGATGGCGGAATTTTGAAAAACTCGTAGGCGCAAAAGGGCAAACAGTTTTTTCTTGTCTTCTGTCACATATTCCAAAAATATTTCTTTGCCGTCAGATGCATCATAATCTATGCGGTTGAGAATTATGCTTTCCTTGGGCTTGAAATTTCCACCAACCTCTCGGCAACGGATACATTGACACTGGGATTTTTCGGCAATCAATTGGCGCAAGTTGGAAACGCGTGGTCCGGCGATGATGGATTCGGTCGGCACATCACGTACGAGACGCGCGATGCGAACATAGGGCGGGATGAGATTTTTTTTGACACGCAAAATGAATTTTTCAAATTGCTTGTCGGTGAGTGCTTCATATTTTCCCTTTTTCCACACGCCGTAGAGTGCGCTATCACGCAGAACGACGGTAGGATAAATTTTGAGCATGTCCGGTTGGAAATCAGGTGAAGAAAATAATTTTTCAAACATTTGATAATCTTTCAAAGCATCTGAGCCATAAAGGCCGGGCATAATGTGATAGTTGATTTTGAAGCCGGCGTTTTTGAGAAGCTTCGTGGCGCGAATCGTTTCTGTTACGTCATGACCACGATTATTTTTCACAAGGACGTCATTAAAAATACTTTGTACACCCAGTTCAACTCTGGTGCAACCCAGTGCGCGAAAATTGAGAATTTCTTTCTCGTCAACATAGTCTGGTCGAGTTTCCAATGTTAATCCGATAATTCGCCGTTTAGCTTTTTCGTTCTTTTTATGTTCTTTAGCGAGAATTTCTTTCAAATTCTTTCTTCTTTCTTCTTTCTTCTTTTTCCATATTCATTCGCCGCGCGAAAACATTCCGTAATAAACCAATATTGATAGGTTTTGGGAAAATAGGAGAAAGTGCCACCCATTACAATCAATTCAACTTTGTCAGTTTTGTGACCATTTAGTTCTAGTGCGTGCAGGCGTTTTTGGACTTGGGCATAGGGACTGAATTTAACGGAAATCGCTCGCATCACGGCTGGTTCGTTTTTAAGGTAACTCTTAGGCATGTTTTTTTCACTGGGGCAATAGAGGCATTGGCCCGGACAAGAATAGGGCTTGGTGAGAACAGCAACAACAGCAACGCCGGAGCGGGTACGAATTTTTTTGCTAAATAATAACTTTTCCAAAATTAAATGGCGCTTAATTTTTTTCTTCGTGATTAATTTTTCATAAGTCTCGCGCAGATCTGCATTGGTCGGCACGGGAAGTTGCAAGATTTTGGAAATATTTTTTTTGACGCGCAAAAAATCAACAGAGGAGTTGCGCGCCTCTTTTATTGCCAGTTTAACAAAATTGTCGTAGGATTGGTTCATATGAAGCAAGAAACAATAAACAAAATATTAAATGAAACCGAAGTGGGCTATGACCAAATGGCTGATAAATTTTCCCATACGCGGAAAAATTTTTGGGGCGACTTGGCTTTTATTGCGGATTATGTTTCGAGTGGAGATAGAATTCTCGATTATGGCTGTGGTAATGGCCGGCTTTTGGAAATCTTGAAAGACAAAGAATTTGAGTATGTGGGCGTGGATGTTTCCCAAGAGCTTATTGCCCTTGCCAAGATAAAATATTTCGATCATGGCAAGTCTTTTTTGAAAATTACCAACCAAATTAGTTTAGCATTTCCTGACAATTCTTTCAATGGTGTTTTTTCTGTGGCAGTTTTTCATCACTTTCCAGCGGAGCATGCGCGGGAAATGGCGAAAGAACTTTATCGCGTCACTAGACCTGGCGGAACAATAATTATCACAGTTTGGAATTTATGGCAAAAAAGCAAACGCAAGCATATTCTCAACTTTTCGGCTATATTAGGAAAAATTCTTCAGAAGGGGGAATATCGCGGATATGGCTTTTTCGACGTTTTGATTCCATTTCAAAATAATGGGGGCGAGGTTTTCAAGCGTTATCATAGAGTGTATACTAAAAATAGTCTTTCTGCGATTTTTCAATCTGCTAGCTTTGAGATTGAGAAGTGCTTTTTAGCGGGTGGAAAAAATATTGTGCTCGTTGCGAGGAAAAAGTAATTGAATTAAAAATTTGAATATGAAAAAAACTAAAAAAACTCAACTTTCAAATACGCACAACTATAAAGATTTGATTTCCAGTATCAGCGATATTCTGGCGCAAGGTAGAAAATTAGCCCATCAAGCAGTCAACGCTATTTTGACCACGACCTATTGGCAGATCGGCAGGCAGATTGTGGAGTTTGAACAAGGTGGAAAAGAACGGGCGGAATATGGAACTCAGTTTTTGCAGAAACTTTCACACGACTTAACAAAACAGTTCGGAGAAGGTTTTTCTTATAGAAACATAAGATTGATAAGGCAATTTTATGTGGCATTTCCAATTTGGCATACAGTGTCTGCCAATTCTAAAAAGCTTAGCTGGTCCCATTATGTTCGCTTAATGAGCATAGAAAATGCAGATGAGCGGAGTTTCTATGAGATTGAGTGTGAAAAAAATAGCTGGTCAGTGCGGGAACTTTGTCGTCAATTCGATACTTCCCTATATGAAAGATTGGCTTTGAGTCGAGATAAAAAGGGCATCAGAGCTTTGGCGGAAAAAGGGCAAATTATAGAAAAAACTGAGGATCTTTTCAAGGAGCCGTATGTTTTGGAATTTTTAGGGTTAGATGAATCATATCATCATTCAGAAAATGATCTAGAGTCAGCCATTATTGATAAGATGGAGCATTTTTTGCTAGAGCTGGGAAAAGGCTTTGCCTTTGTGTCGCGACAAAAAAGAATTACCAGTGGCGTGAAACATTTCTATATTGACCTAGTTTTCTACAATCGACTTCTGAAATGTTTTGTGTTGATTGATTTGAAAATTGGAGAACTGAAACATCAAGACCTTGGTCAAATGCAAATGTATGTGAATTATTTTGATCGCGATGTGAAAGAAAAAGAAGAAAACCCAACAATCGGAATCGTTCTTTGCAAAGAAAATGATCATTTCGTTGTGGAATATACTTTACCGAAAGATAATAATCAAATTTTTGCCAAAAAATATCAGCTCTATTTGCCGAAGAAAGAGGAATTACTCGAGCAGGTTAAAAGAATGTTGTGATTATTGGGAGGAAAAAATAATTTGTATGTGCGGATGATTTTTATTCATATGGATATCAATGTTAAACGTTTTAGTGCTGAATTGCCTTTGCCGAAATATGAAAAAGGGGCTGCTGGTTTTGATTTGTTTTGTGGCATTAATGCAAGCATTGGACCCAATGAGATTAGGGCTATTCCGGCAAATATTGCAATGAGCGTTCCAAGGGGCTATGTCTTATTGATTATTCCTCGAAGCAGTACGCCAACTCGCAAGGGATTGGTCATGCCACATTCTATGGGAGTAGTGGATCCATACTTTTGTAGTGAAGAGAGCGAGATCAAATTGATATTTCAAAATATTACAAATAAAGCAGTGAAGATAAGAAAGGGAGATAAGTTGGCCCAGGGGATTATAGTTAAATGTGAAATGGCGACTTTTAACGAGGTGGATAAATTTAAAAAGACCAGAAGGAAGGTCTGCACATACCAAGGTCATAACGTATCAAAAAATAATCCATGAAACTAAATTTAGAAATCAACAACGCCACCAAGAGTCCAGTGAAGAAAGCTTTTATTCAAAGGGTTGTTTTGGAGGCGTTGGAAAAGAGCCGTTGCGACTTTTTGCGGGAAAAAACAATCTCGCTTAGTTTCGCGTGGATAACGGAAGCGGAAATCAGAGCGATTAACAAAACTTATCGTGGAAAAGACCGGGCAACTGACGTGTTGTCTTTTTGCGAATATGCCGATACGCCCAGTCTAAAAAAAGCACCAGAAAAAGAACTATTTCTCGGCGAACTGCTTTTGTGCTATAATTATATTAAGACCGTAGCAGAAGCTTCTGGCCAGGAAAAAAGTTTGCAAAAAGAATTGGCCAGGATTATTGCTCATGGCGTTTTGCATCTTTTGGGTTTTTTGCATGGCAAGAAAATGTTTGATATTCAAGACGCTATTTCCGAAGATTTCTAATTTACAAAAAAAATGAAAAGAATCAATCAATTTGTCAAAAGTCTAACTTGTGCGATGCGAGGTTTCGCATATGCTCTCAAAAATGAAAAGAATTTTCAAAATGAACTAGCAATTGCCATTTTGGTAATTGTGATGATGTGGTATTTCCATGTGACACGCACAGAGATGATCGCGTTAGTTTTGGTGATTGCCAGCGTGCTCATTTTGGAGCTCCTAAACACAATTATGGAACGAGTGGTAGACATCTTGAAACCGCGTGTGCATCCATATGCGAGACTTATCAAAGATTTGATGGCGGCGGTGGTTTTGATTTCAGCTATTTTTGCGGTCATTGTTGGTCTGATCATTTTTCTGCCCTATATTTTTGATGCATTTTTCAGCTAAGCTTCTGCGATGGGTTGTCGAATTTTCGTGAGTGTAATATAATCTAAAAGGTAGAGTGAAGGGGAATAAAATAAAATTAAAGAAAGAATAACGTGCATGTCAAAAAAAGATCTTATTGTTGGAATTGATGTCGGTTCTTCCTATGTTAGGACAGTGATTTCCGAGATTATTCCCAATGAAGAAGTCCCGCGAATTATTGGTGTGGGGAGCGCACCGTCTTTTGGTGTGAGAAGGGGCATTATCGTTGACCTGGAAGAAATCACCAAATCAATCAATGAATCCTTGGGGGTGGCAGAAAGAACGGCTGGTGTGGAAGTCAAATCGGCCATTGTGGGCATTGGTGGCAACCACATCTCTTCTCAGTCTTCTAAAGGCGTGATTGCTGTGGGGCGCGCAGATGGCGAAGTGGTGCAAGATGATATTTCTCGCGTGATTAATGCCGCGCAAGCCATTTCCATTCCGCCAAATAAGGAAATCATTCACATCATCCCTAAGAGTTATTCGCTGGATGATCAAAAAAATATTCGTGATCCGCTGGGAATGAACGGCGTGCGTCTGGAAGTTGATGCGCTTATTATCGAAGGTCTAATTCCGCACATCAAAAATCTCAATAAATGTATTGATGAAGCTGGTGTGCGAGTGGAGAGCTTTGTGCTTTCGTCGCTTGCGGCGGCCAAAGCTGTGCTATCAAAAAGGCAAAAGGAATTAGGCGTAGTGCTAATTGATATTGGCGGAGGCTCAACTTCAGTGATTATTTTCGAAGAAAATGATTTGTTGCGGGTGGCAGTGGTTCCAGTTGGTGGCAGTCATATTACTAATGACATTGCGATTGGTCTTCGCACATCAATTGATGTGGCGGAAAGAGTGAAGGTGGAATTTGGCAACGCGATGCCGGGAGAAATTGGCAAAAAAGAAAATATTGATTTGTCTCAACTTGATCCGAGCGAAGAAGGGATTGTTTCGCGTCATCATGTCGCTGAAATCATTGAAGCGCGCTTGGAAGAAATTTTTATGTTGGTTAATAAGGAATTGAAACTGGTGGGCAGAGAGCAGTTGCTTCCAGCTGGCGCCGTGATTACCGGCGGAACAGCCAAATTGCCTGGTTGCGTTGATTTGGCAAAAGATGTTTTGGCACTCCCTGCGCAGACTGGCTTTCCGCTTCCTTTGGGTGGCTTGGTTGACAAGGTTGATGATCCAGCTTTTTCCACAGCATTGGGACTCGTGCTTTGGGGCCTGGAAGATAGCGCGACGTTCAAAGATAATAGCCGGAATATGGCTGGGGATTTCGGTTTGAAATTTAAGGACACAACTGATCGGATGAAGAAAATGTTTGGCAAATTCCTGCCTTGATTTTTGATGCCAAACGCAAAAAATCGGTCGCTAATGTGCCCGTTTGACATACATTAGAAGATTATGCTAGATTTAATTATCAAAAAGGAACACGTAGCTTGCCTCAAAATTGGCGGGAAATATAAAAATAAAAAATAAAACCATAAAATAGATTGGAGCAAGATCTGTATTTTTTTAATGTATAAGAATTTCAAAAAAAACATATGGCAGAAATCAAACCACCAGTAGAAACGTTTGTGCGCATTAAAGTAGCTGGAGTGGGCGGATCGGGCGGACATGGAATTAGTCGCATGATCGACACAAAAATTAAAGGTGTGGAATTTGTGGCAATCAATACTGATGCGCAAGATTTGCATCACAACAGAGCATCGGAAAAAGTGCATATTGGAAAAAATTTGACCAAAGGATTGGGTTCAGGCATGAACCCTGATGTGGGACGCCAAGCCGCTGAGGAAAATCGTGATGAAATTCAAGAAGTGCTCAAGGGTTGCGACATGGTTTTTGTCACTTGTGGACTGGGCGGTGGAACTGGCACGGGCGCTGCGCCGATTGTAGCAGAAACAGCCAAGGAGCTTGGAGCCCTGACTGTGGCAGTTGTAACGAAACCTTTTAGTTTTGAAGGTGCACAAAGACGAGCGATTGCTGAAGAGGGTCTGGCTAATCTGCGAGAACGCGTGGACACCTTGATTACGATTCCTAATGATAAGTTGTTGCAAATAATCGACAAAAAAACCTCACTCATCAACGCTTTCAAAATTGTGGATGATGTTCTGCGCCAAGGCGTGCAAGGCATTTCTGATCTGATCACAAAACCAGGTATTGTTAATGTGGACTTTGCTGATGTGCGAGCAATTATGAACAACAGCGGTTCGGCTCTTATGGGCATTGGTATTGGCACAGGAGAAAACCGCGCCGCGGAAGCAGCCAGAGCAGCCATCAATAGTCCGCTACTTGAGCTTTCCATCGATGGAGCCAAGGGCGTGCTTTTTAATGTTTCTGGCTCAGCTGATCTCACGATGCTTGAAATTAATGAAGCCGCTAACATCATCACAGAAGCGATTGATCCCAATGCCAAGGTGATTTTTGGCGCAGTGGTGGACGATTCACTCAAAAAAGGCGAAGTGCAAATCACAGTTGTGGCAACTGGTTTTGATGAAGAAAGAGTCAGCGAATCGATCATGGAGAGAATGTCACGACAAGCCAACACAAACACGAAAGTGGCTGATAAGGAATTGGAAGACGAGCTGAAAGATACTTTTCCAGCCAGGGAAGAATCCAGAATGATTATTGAAGAGAAAGTGCCACCGAAAATTCAAAGACCATCTGTGCTCAATCAAAAAGACAAGATGCTACCCGACGAAGAGGACGATGAATTGGAAATCCCGGCTTTCATTAGACGCAAAATGGGAAAATAGATTTTGAAAATTATGTTTTTGAAAAAGAACGCTAAGTTAGCGTTCTTTTTGCTAAAAGAAATGTTTTGTATTATGCTGGATAGGTGAAATGCGAATAGCCAATTTGGGTCGTAGCCAAGTGGTAAGGCAATGGGTTCTGATCCCATCATGCGTAGGTCCGAATCCTACCGACCCAACAAATGCATAAAATGGCTAATTTAAGCCGTTTTTTCTTATTAACCAACGATTTGCTTGACATTGCTAGAATTATAGTACATAATGACTAGATTTTTCTTAGCTTCCTAGGCACAATCGTTGTGACCAGGAGCATCTGAGAAAAATAATCATCTTAGTTGCTAATCAAATAATTGTTGTTTTACAATCAAAACTGACTGGAGGATCGATCAATGAGTGAAAAAAATCTGACTGAGAAAAAAGCCGATGCCAAGTATTATGGAACAATCGTTTCCGTCCCTAAGGGCGAAAATTTTTGTTTTGTTGGCATCCAATCAATCACCGAAGAGACCAGTGGAACTCCTGCCGATCTCAAAACAACGGAGGATATTTTCCTTCATCAAGACGACTGTGCCGATCCGCTTCGGGTTGGTATGTTTGTCGAATTCTATGCTGTAGAAGATCGACACAGAGGTGCCGGACATTACCGCGCCTTTGGTGCCATGGAAATTGCTGAAGGCGAACTTATTCCGTCTGACGAGTCACCGATTCCCGGTTTTTATGCCATGACTCGAGCTTCAGAAGATGGCACCATGGTTCCCATAGCTCCTCGCACAAACTACCACGTTGGCGCTAAAATTGTTCCTACTGAGGCCGTGAATCAAGTCACCAAGAATGATCCTATGCCGGGGATTCCCCGTGGTTGTTTCAACTATACCGATGAAGAAAAGCTTCGGCTTTTATCAGCGATGCTCGCCGCTTTTTTTCCATCATTGGCGCTTTTCAGTGCCGACTATGACATCCTCGACATGAGTGATGACGAGTTGGATAAAGCAGTGCGAGAAAATGAGCCCGATCTGCAAGCACTTGGCATGCCTCAACAGATCGAAGAAATCCGGAAAGAAGCAAAGCGCTTCAAGGAAATGAAGGCCACGCTCAAACTGATGTTTGATGATGGCCTGGTCCGCCCAGACACCATTATCCCGATCAGATATCTTCCAGACTTGTTTATGGCTGTTCCAGTCTGGTATTTCTGGGCTCCTCCGAATGAAGTAGGTAACATCGAATCAGTATGGCAAGCAAGCGACCCACACCCCCAGGAAGAGATCAAATACTTCTGCAATCTATTCCCCCACCAGATTTGGGCGCATACATACCAGATGTTTAATCGTCGGATGCGTTCATTTCGGATGTATAATGGGGACAAGATGCCTCCCTTCGTATCTCGAAGACTAATAAAAGCGGTCAAAGCTTTTGACTATGTAGTCATTGCCACCCCATATCATCAGGAGGCGGGGAAAGATTGGCAGGATCTTAATTGGCTGCATCTTATTGATCCATATGTGCTAGGTTTCAAGAAAGATGTGCCTTATTTCTTTGTCCTGGCGCGATTCAGTGACTCAGGAACTTTTCCGCTATACCCAGAAATGGTTGCCGATACGATCGGATTCCTTGGATCCAATATCGAAAAACTCTCTGGCTTCGATTTAGTCAATATGCCATTCTGGTGTGTACCCAGTGGAACAGAAAATATATGGCGTGCGCAGCTCGGAACCGATCTGAAAAAGCACACTAAAGAGCTCATTTGTCATTTCGATGATGGAACCCTCTTTGCATGGTTACGAGGAGATGCTGGCAAAATCGATTTTGACAAAAAATAACCCGTCAAAAAACCAAGAAGATTAATCTTCTTTAACCCCTGAGGGAAAACATCGTGTTTTCTCTTAGGGCTTTTTTATTTCCCAATCAAACTTTTTATTTTTTCCATTTTACCTTCAATAATCCCTTTATTCTCCAAAATCCAAGCATACGTTATACTAAACTGGTTGCGGGTCTTATCCTCAACTCCCAACAAATTAATGCCCCCCGCTTGCTTTTATTAGCCAAAAATGATTAAATAATAAATCCAGTTATTTAATAAATACCATCAGCTGAGAAAGGAGGGCGTGATGTGTCATATTGTAGATTATGAAATTTATCTAACCACAGATTGAAAGGAGGAATCAATGAAAAAAGAAATAACGTTCATTACAAAACAAGGGCCGAGAGACTACCAAGAGGATCGAGGACTTTCTGTTCGGATTATTGCGCCGACTTTTACAGCTTGGCTCCTAGCAGTTTTTGATGGTCATTTCGGTCAGATGGTTTCCGAGTTTTGTTCAAAAAAAATCAACGAACTTTTTAAAATGACTGGGGTCAGCCGGGCAGAAAGTACACTAAAAAAAATAGTGGCACAGCTCGACAAAGAAACGAAAAATTTCGAAGAGGGCTCCACCTTGTCAATTGCTCTCATTACCGAAAGACCAAAGGGAATGTTTAGTGCTTCTATTGCGATTCTCGGCGATTCTCCCATAATTGTTTTTGACAAGTCTGGAAAAATTCACGTTAGTCCAGAGCATAATGTTCGAACAAATCTCGAAGAAAGAGAAGCCGCGAAGGGACGTGGCGGAAGGTATCACCCAGTGGGCTATATTTTTGCTCGTGGATATGACAATGGCATACAATTAGGCAGAGCGCTGGGCGATACTAATTTTGGCAAAGTGTTGTCTCATAAGCCGGAAATCTACACTATTCCCAATCCACAGTGGGTGCTTGTAGCAACGGACGGACTTTTTGATCCGACCCATGAAAACAGCGTCGAGCTGATTGGCGAAATCGGTAAGTATGCGAAACAATCGGCGAATGCAGAGGACCTTATGGCCTGGGCGGAAAGACGAGGCTTAAGCGATAACGCCACCGCAATTGTGTGGAAATGAGATGTCCTAGCAAAAAAGTTTTTTAGTTCAGTAGGCGCACCTTGGTAAACCCAAGCTCTGCGCCTTTTATTTTTCCAACTTTCCATCAAAAACCTTCCAATTATCCAAAATATCGACGTATGATAAGCTAAAATCGTTCGCGGGCGTTTAGTACAAAATATTGAGTAATTGCTTGCTTGGGGGTATAATAAAAATAAATTTTTAATTATTAACAAAAATATTACAATGCTTAGAAATATGATATATATAATTATCGCCTTGGTTTCCATCGTCGTGCTTTGGTCTGCCTGGGGATTTTTTGGTTCTCGGGTTGAGCAGGCGGAATATAGCGTAGTGAAAAAAATGGATGGCTATGAAATTCGCAAATACCCTGAACATATATCCGCCCAAACTACAGTAAGAGGATCTTTTGGTGAATCCCTAAATAGTGGTTTTAGTATTGTGGCGGGATATATTTTTGGCGGAAACACCAAAAAAGAAAACATTGCCATGACTGCGCCAGTGATGGCGCAAAAAGAAGAGACGGCTAAAACGGGAGAGAGCATCGCGATGACCGCGCCGGTAGTGGCGACAACTGATGGTGAAGTACAGATAATTTCTTTTGGCATGCCTCGCTCCTATACGCTTGAAACATTGCCAGTGCCCAGTGATCCTCGGGTCAAGATTGTGACGGTTCCTGCCAAGGAATATGCCGTGATGAGTTTTTCTTGGTATCACTCAGACGCTCGAGTCAAAAGCACGCAAGAAAAATTATTTTCCGCCCTTGCTCGTGATGGAATCACTGCAAAAGGGAATGTGTCCTATGCCGGATATAACGCGCCCTGGACTCCACCCTGGATGACGCGAAACGAAGTATTAGTTGAGATAAAATAAAATTATGACAAAAAAAATTGTGCTAGCCGGGGGTTGTTTTTGGGGATTGGAAGAGCTGATCAGAAAACAGCCGGGCGTGAAAAATACTATTATTGGGTATACCGGCGGAAAAGTGCCGAATCCTACCTATGAAAACCACGAGGGCCATGCTGAGGCGGTTGAGATTGAATATGATGAAAAGATAATTTCCTATAAAAAGTTGTTGGATTTTTTCTTTCAAATTCACAATCCCACCACTCTCAATCAGCAAGGAAACGATGTCGGCACTTCCTATCGGTCGGCCATTTTTTATGCAAATGAAGAGGAGAAAAAAGAAGCGGAAAAGTTTATTGATCTGGTTAACAAATCCAAGCGCTGGAAAGATCCGGTGGTAACTTCTTTGGAACCTTTGGAGGTGTTCTATCCAGCAGAAGATTATCATCAGGATTATTTGCAAAAAAATCCCGGCGGATACACCTGCCACGCTATTTATTTTGACAGTTATCTGAAATAAACGCCTAATGGTTAAATTAAATTTTTATGAAATTAAACAAGTTAACCGCAGAAGAAAAACGAGTGATTATCGACAAGGGCACGGAGGCGCCGTTTTCTGGTGAATATGTGAACCACACCGCTCAGGGCGTGTATGTTTGTCGGCAATGCGATGCGCCACTCTATGGTTCCAAAGATAAATTTGAGTCTTCTTGCGGTTGGCCGAGTTTTGACGATGAAATTCCTGGCGCGGTCAAGCGCACTCTGGATGCCGATGGCAGACGGACGGAAATTACCTGCGCGCGCTGTGGCGGACACTTGGGGCATGTATTTGAAGGCGAACAGCTTACCGACAAAAACATTCGTCACTGTGTCAATTCGATTGCATTGAAATTTATTAAGGGGAAATAATATGCCAAAACAAAAAAGAAAAATTGTCGCGGTTAATGACAAAATGCAGTCAGGATATCGCTATGAATTGACCGAGCCGATAGGAAAAAATTTTGATCCCGAGTTCAAACCGGAACTCACACCCAAACAAATGCTGACATTGGGCGTTTTTGGTGGGAAATATTTGGCTGATTGTCAAAAAGAATTTCCCTCTGATTGGTTTGAAAACGCCAAACTCAATTCTGAGCTTCATGATCCGAAATTGAATTTTTTCGGCGTTAATGCTTCACAACCGCTTTCGGCCTGGAGAAAGAAAGGCTGGATCTGGGAAGGTGATCCGCGTGGTTGGTTCCAATGGTATTGCCGATACTTTATGGGTCGCCGGTGCGCAGATGACGCACGACAGATAAAAAGATGGAAAGCCATTGTCCGGCATATTGCGCAGATAAAAAAGAATTGCCAGAAAGGCGACATTGCTTGTCGAGCACGTCAGCGCCAAGCGGTTCTGCATTGGGCGTATGATGCTAGAAAAGTGTAGCGCGAATTATTTTTTGTTTGAATGCGGACTATTTTGTGAATTTAAAAATCACTGGCGTACAAGTGCCTTTGATTTCAAGGTAGGCTTCGCAATTTAGCTTTTCGCCGATTTTGAGGGAAAGATTTTGATTGTTGAGGATGCTGAGTGTGTCAGAATGTTCGCCGTTAAGGTTTTTCGCTAGAGGACTATCTGGCAAAGCTCCTGTCGAAGCAAAATTAAATCTAGCTGTATCAGTAGTTTTGTCCAAGGAAAGAATCGCGCATATGCCAGGCACCTTGTCATATTCACATTGTCCGCCGACAATTTGTGTGCTTGGGCAGGGTGCAAATGCACAATTTGGTCCAGTGCGGGAAACATAGGAGCCGTCGGAACATTGTATCGCTTCCATCGAGCAGGCGACCAAGTCAGTTTTTGGACTACTTTGCAATGGATTGATTTGTGGTCCATTAATTGAATTATTTTTTTGCGAGAGCCAAACGAAAGCTCCAGCCGTGATGGCGACAATGAGGATAATTATTGTTCCCAAGCTAGTAGTGATTTTTTGATTCATTTTAGTTTTTATTTATTTTTTTAAATCTTGATTTTATTGTACCACAAAAAATAGAAAAGCCTAAAGTGGGGTTTTGGTTGCATCTTGGCTTCAAATGTGCTATTTTTAGCAGTAGTAAGAAATAATCTCAAAAATATTATGATGATTCAAGAAATCTATGATTTAGCGATAAAACTAGGCGTTGAGAACGATTTTCGCACTAAAAAAGAAATCGCCGAGTATTTGAAGGAAAAGAAAGAGGCCTATGAAAGTCTGGAAAAGGATGAAAAGACCTATTTTGACCAAGAACAGCTGACTAATCCCTATTCTGACACACGCATTCACAATGCCTCTGGGAAAAAGCCAATCAAAAAAGTGCTGGCTGCCATCGACATTACGCAAGGCAGTCTCATTATTGCCAAAGAATTGGGCGTGGATTTGGTCATTAATCACCATCCAATCGGATTAGCGCTTGCAGGACTAGACGACGTGATGAACTATCAGATTGATCACATGGAAAAATTAGGCATCCCAATTAACATTGCTGAAAAATTATTGCATAAAAGAATCTCGGAAGTGGCACGGGGAATCAATCCATCAAATCACTATGCCATCATTGACGCAGCTAAGGTATTGGGAGTGAATTTGATTAACGTGCATACACCAGCAGACAATATGTCGGCGCAGTTTGTGGGACAAGAAATCGAAAAAGCCAAGCCGAGATATGTGAAAGACGTTTTGAAAGTTATCGGTAGCATTTGGGAATATCAAGAAGCGAAAAGACGTGGTAGCGGTCCGATGCTTTTTTCTGGAGTGGCGAATAATCGCGCTGGGAAGATTGTTGTTTCTGAATTCGCGGGTGGAACGGATGGCTCCAAGGAAATTTATGGAGCAATGGCGAACGCCGGCGTGGGGACAATCATTAGCATGCATCAAAGCGAAGACCATCGCAAAGCGGCCGAGGAAGCGCACATCAACGTGGTTGTGGCTGGTCACATTTCCTCTGATTCGATTGGAATGAATTTGTTTCTTGATGAACTGGAGAAAAGAGGCATTGAGATTATTCCGTTTGGAGGGTTAACAAGGATAAGTCGTAATAAGAAAAAATAATCAAGCTATGCATTACAAAAAAACCAATCTAAGAAATGGCCTGCGAATTATTACAGTGCCAATGCTCGAGACGCAAACGGTGACGGTGGTGGTGATGGTGGGCGTGGGTAGTCGTTATGAAAGTGAGAAAGAAGCTGGATTGTCGCACTTTATCGAGCACATGCTTTTTAAGGGAACGGAAAAAAGGCCAACAACTCTATCAATCGCTGAAGAGCTAGACGCAATTGGCGGTGAGTTCAATGCTTTTACTTCCAAGGATTCAACTGGCTATTATGTCAAAGTCGATGCCAAGCACATGGACATTGCGCTCGATGTTGTCTCGGATATGTACCTTAACTCTAAAATCGAAAAAGTTGAACTGGAAAAAGAGCGCGGGACAATCATCCAAGAACTGAATATGTATGAAGATATGCCGATACGTAATATTGGGGATGTGTTTGAGAATTTGCTTTATCCGGGAACTAATCTGGGGCGAGATATTATTGGCTATAAAAAAACGATTAGCAGTTTCAAGCGCAAAGATTTTTTGGCTTATATGAAAAAGTTCTATCTGGCGAATGATACGGTGATTTGCGTGGCAGGAAAATTTGATGAAAAAAAGATTGTTTTGCAAATTAAAAAATATTTTCATGAAATGCCGGAAGATAAAAAACCCCAGCTTAAAAAAGTGAAGGAGTTGCAAAAAGCGCCAGCGGTGAAGATTAAATTCAAAAAAACTGACCAAACTCAGCTGGTTGTCGGAGTGAGAGCCTACGCCTTGCATAGCGAAAAAAGATTTGCGCTGTCGCTACTTTCCATAATTCTCGGCGGTAATATGTCAAGTCGGCTGTTTATTGAAGTGCGGGAGAAAAAAGGTTTGGCCTATTATGTGAGAACTAACACGGAAGCGTTTGAGGAATGTGGCTATCTAGCAACGCAAGCGGGAGTAGAGCATAAGAATTTGACTTTGGCGCTCGAGACGATTCTGGCGGAATATCGAAAAATTGCGACGGAAAAAGTGGCGGAAAAAGAATTGCAAAAAGCCAAGGACTATATCAAGGGCAAGATGGTGATGGGTATGGAGGCATCTGATGAAGTGGCCATGTTTCATGTTGGGCAAGAATTGGCACGAAGAGAGATTTTGAAAAGAGCGGAGATTTTTGCTCGGATTGATAAAGTGACGCCAGCTGATATACTAAAAATAGCCAAAGATATTTTTCGGGCAGAAAAGTTGAACCTGGCGATCATTGGTCCGCATAAAAATAGTGAAAAGTTGCAAAAAATGTTAAGCATTTAATAGTAGGAGTTACACATTTCCCCTCACAGCCATATTGACTAAAAAAATAACTCGAACGCTCTTTTTTCTTTTCAAAACTTTCCCTCCCTCGACAGCATCCAATGGAAAGTTTTGAAGAAAAAAGGCATTCTCAAACAGGATTTTTTTAGCCAATACGGCTGACTCGGGTAAATGAGTAGCTTGTGAACACGCTTATGCAAAAAAATGAAATTGAGATTTCTAGTGGGATAGTTTTCAAAACAATTCTCATTTTGCTAGCCCTCTGGCTACTATATTTAGTCTTGGATGTTTTGGCTTTGGTGTTTATTGCTGTGATTATCACTTCGGCGATGGATCCACTGGTGGATTTTTTTCAGCGCAAAAAAATTCCGCGTTCCGCTACGGTGCTGGGGTTATTTCTAGCGCTATTTTTGCTGATTGGTCTGGCCATTTCTTTTATTGTTCCGCCGATGATCAGTCAATTTCAAGATTTTTCCCAAAACTTTCCCAGTTATTTCCAGTCAGTTGAAGTGTCCTTTGCACACTTGAATGAATATTTTCAGGCGAAAAATATTAATATTGACTTGCAACAACTGGTGAGCAATTTCACTGGTGCCTTTTCCAACTTTTCTCGCAACATTTTTTCCCAAACGGTGGGCGTGTTCTCTGGATTCATTTCTATTGTCGTGGTTTTTTCGCTAGCCTTCTATATGACCGTCGAAGAAGACGGAATCAAAAAGTTTATCATTTCCGTTTCGCCGGATAAATATAAACGCTATTCTGCTGATTTGTCTTCGCGCATCAAAGAAAAAATTGGCAAATGGATGCTGGGACAACTATTTTTGATGCTGATCATTTTTGCACTGGACGCGACCGGGCTCTATCTCATTGGTGTGCCCTATGCTTTGATTCTAGGAATTTTTGCTGGCGTGCTTGAGATTATTCCCTATGTCGGTCCAATCATTTCTGCCGTGCCGGGAGTTATTTTGGGCTTTTTGATTTCGCCAACAGTCGGATTTTTGGCTATTTTGGTTTATTTGATTTCACAACAGCTAGAAAGCAACTTGATTGTTCCGCAGGTGATGAAAAAAGCGGTAGGCCTCAATCCTGTAACAACAATCATTGCTCTTCTCGTGGGAGCGAGACTGGGTGGCGTGCTAGGTGCAATTATTTCTATCCCAGTGGCCACAGCGATCAGTCTGTTTATCAATGACTTAATGGAGAAGAAAAATTTTAGTGATTAGAAATTTATGACAACAGGCATCCTCTACATTGTAGCAACGCCAATTGGTAATTTAGGCGACATCACGCGAAGAGCAATCGAGACCTTGGAGAAGGCTGATTTGATTGTGTGTGAAGACACGAGGACGAGCCGAAAACTTTTGGATCGCTACGAGATTAAAACTCCAACGACATCTTTCTATCAATTTCAAAGAAATAAGGGGGCGGTAAAGCCGGTGCCGAAATTAGATTGGATTATTTCGGAATTGGAAGTGGGAAAAAACATTGCTCTCATCACTGATGCTGGCACGCCGGGGATATCGGACCCGGGTAACCAATTGGTGGCGCGCGCTGTGGAAAATAATATCTTGGTTATTCCCATTCCCGGAGCCAGTGCGCTCATCACCTTGGCTAGTGTTTCCGGCATTGATCTCACCAGATTTGTTTTCTTAGGTTTTCCACCCCACAAAAAAGGCCGAGAAACTTTTTTTAAAGAAGTCATTACGCAAAAATATCCCGTCTGTTATTTCGAATCACCGCACCGCGTCATTAAAAACCTAGAGCTTCTCAAAAGTCTTGCCCCGGACAAGCGAATCATTCTTGGTCGAGAATTGACAAAAATGTTTGAAGAAATTGTGCGCGGGACGGTTGGGGAAGTTTTGCAGTATTTTCTAGATAACCCAACTAAAATAAAAGGCGAGTTTGTAATTATTGTTTATTAACTCATTTCCCCTCTTCTCCCTCCGGGAGAGGATGCCCGTAGGGCAGGTGAGGGCGCTAACCAATGCAAATAAAACCACCAATTAACAAAGTAACCCTAGACAGAAGCAGAAATCTCAGAAAGAAAACCACCCCACA
>JBAQNU010000009.1:0-3506 GCA_049304095.1 Candidatus Moraniibacteriota bacterium
CGGCAAAAATACAAGCTGCTTATACGTCCAATAATCATGTTGGTCTAGCATTTTCAGGTTACAACACGGGATTAAGTGAAATGATGAGAATAATAGACGGCAACGTCGGCATCGGGACGACGGGGCCTGGGGCGAAGTTGCATATTGAAGATTCCGTTAATACGTCTCCTCTCACCGGATTAGCATCTTCTTATGCGTCTTCTCTAAAAATTAGGAGTAATTATTTTGCGGAGGGAACAATAGGTGCTGGGTTTATTGAGCATTCAGCTGGAGGAGGAATGCAAATTGGGGTGACGAGAGACCATGCGGGAGGAATAATTTCTTTTTGGACTAACAATAGTGGGATGGGTGAAAGGTTACGAATAACAAACACAGGCAACATCGGCATCGGGACGACGGGACCGGTAGGAAAGCTACATATTCAGGCGGCTGGAACTGATAGGTTTATTCTTGGAAACAACACTGCTGGTGATGTAAATACAGATAGCCCAAAGTTGTCATTTTGGGGTGGTGGGGCAAATCCTGCTACTACAATAATTGGTCCTTCAATGCAAAAAGTATATAAAACAAACTACGGTAGAGGAGATTTAGTTTTTTGGCAACATGGTGGGGCTGACTACACGTCGGAAACGGAGGCAATGGTTATTCAATACACCGGCAACGTCGGCATCGGGACGACGAGCCCCTCCTACAAATTAGATGTAGCAGGAGATCTTCGCATCACTGGCACACCATACAGAACTGGTGGAGACATTGCTTGGCAAACTCCATCTGACTCAAGACTAAAAAATATTGTCGGAGTTGTTGATAGAGGTATTACAGATCTAATGAAATTGAATGAAGTAAAATTTAACTATAAAGCAGACAATCCCTTTGGACTTATTCCCAATCAAACCCATATCGGTCTAATCGCTCAAGATGTCCAAAAGATATTCCCTGAAGCCGTAATGGAGGATCGTGGCTATCTCACCCTCAACACCACCCCAATCTTCTGGGCGATGCTCAAAGGTGCTCAAGAGCAACAAACTCAAATTTCGGGAATAACGGAAAATCAGAACAAAATTGTCAATCAACTCACTGGTCAACTGGCTGATCAAAGTCTCAGTGTGGATAATAAGTTGCAATTGATTGGAGCGAGTCTTGATGCGCTGACCACTGAGCAAATCGAAACATTGAAAGACCAAATAATCGCACAAACAAGCGACATTGACGCATTACAAGCCCAAATGGCTGACATAGAAACTAACATGTACATCGAAAGATATGATGAACTTTGGAGTTTCTATCAAAACTTTGAGTTGGCGAAAGTTCCCCTCAAA
The DNA here is from genome assembly GCA_049304095.1 of Candidatus Moraniibacteriota bacterium. GTDB lineage: Bacteria > Patescibacteriota > Minisyncoccia > Moranbacterales > UBA2206 > UBA9630. Next base: position 1,320 of record JBAQNU010000009.1, read on the forward strand.
AATGCTTTGGAGAATGTGTTTGAGGGAAAAATCACAGCCCAAGATATTGAAGCGTTGAACACCATTAAAGCGAAAGATATCGAGGCGACGGATAGTGTTACGGCTGAAAGTATTAAAGGGCAAAACTTGGAATTGGGTGCACAGGTTTCCGGCACCGGAATGATTGAAGCCGGAAAAACAGAAGTTGTTGTTAGCTCGCCATATGTCAGCGGTACCGCCAAGATTTCCCTCACCCCCAAGGGTTCCACTCAAGGCAAAAATATCTTCGTGGATGACATCACGGAAGGTGTTAGTTTTAAGGTGAAAATTGATGCGCCTGCGGTTGAAAAAGACGTCAATTTTTATTGGTTTATCATTAAATAAAACATCGTTGCCACCTCACGATTACTCGCCAAACTGTCAAAAAACCGAGAAATCGTGAGGTATGGGCACCGAGAAATCGTGAGGTGAGCAAAAAAATAAGACATGACCCCATTTCAAACAAAAGCCAAAAAGATTTCCGGTACCAGCTATGGTGAGGTTATGCGAAATGCTTTTAAGGTTTATGATGAAATTAAAAAACAAAGCAAGCGTCGCGCCTATATTCGCTCCGCCTATTTTCAAAAAGAAAAAATATTTTTTGATTACTTTCGCGAGCACCTATTTCAAAAATCACCCAAAGAAAGGATGAAAAGATTGAAATATCTCAAAGCCACTTGTGAATTAATAAAAAATTCAAAAACCGGACCGATTGAAAAGACGGAATTATTCGAAAAGAAAGAAATTCTCTATAGGTTTGCTGGTGTGACTGCCGACAAAGCACGTTTCTGTGTTCAAATAAAAGAAGATAGAAAAAAGCAGAAATATTTGATGTCCTGCTTTCCAATGGAAAAATAGTCAAAATAAAAATCCCCGCCTAACGATGTTGAGTGTGAACTCTGGCCGGGATCTTCTGAATTTATGGTAGCAGAAAAAAAATATTTGTCAAGGGTTGTATTTTAGCTTGATTGTTGGTATTTTTTGCGAAAAATATGTCTGAAGAAAAAATCCCCATGAGCGTTGAAAAAAAAGACGCTCCCAAAAAGAATTTCTTGGAAATCGCTTGTCCCTATTGTCATGGTGCCAATTTTTTCAAACGCGGAACACGCCAAAAAAAGAATGAAATCGTTCAGCTCTATCTGTGTCGTGATTGTCAAAAAACTTTCACTCCGGGGAGCGCCAAGGGCAAGCACTACTCAATCAGCGTGATTTTGGATGCAATCAGTTTGTATTATCTCGGCTATAGCCTTGAAGAATCAGCAAGAAGAGTTAGTCAAATTATTAACGCCAATAAAACCGTCGATGAAAAAAATGTTGAAATTACAATCAATTCTGATACAGTTTCCAATTGGATCACTCAATACGAACCGCTCTGCGCCTTCGCCCGCATGCGTCCCCACGCCCTAAAACTATTTCCACCTGAACAAACGATTTCCAGTGCCACTCTCGCACACCGCCAACTCTACCGTTTCCGTCATCACCGGTCAAAAACAATTCTCATCATCCAAGAAGACTGGAAGCATAGCAAATTTTGGCCCTTGAAAGAATTTCTTGATCTTGTTCCTGTTGAGTGTCCCCACCAATATTTCCAAGAAGGCGCACGCGCCTCGGAAACGCCTTTGATGTTTTCCAAAACCGAAATGATCGTGCGTGGCAAGCATAATTTTGCCAATAAAATGGCCAAATTTGTCTTGGAATCAGTCGAAAATCCCAAAGCTCGCCACGACGCCTTGCAACGCTTTATGATCGCCAATGACAGCGTGACCATTGCCACCGAAGTGCCAATCTATCTCCGCAGAGAAGACTTGGCGCATATGCAAACGCAACTTGGTTTTGAATTATACAAAAAACAAACAACAGAAGAAAAAAAAGCTAACAAAGACATTGAAAAATATCCGGCTGAAGATTTGCCCAAACTAATCACCGGTCACATCGACTTTGTCCAAGTTAGAAACGGTCAAATCCACATTCTTGACTACAAGCCCAATGCGGCCAAAGAGCGTCCCATTGAACAACTGACAATTTACGCCCTGGCACTTTCCCGCCTGACGGGATTAAAAGTTTTCAATTTCAAATGCGCCTGGTTTGACGAAAAAGACTATTTTGAATTTTTCCCCCTCCACGTAGTCCACAAACCAGACAAACGCAGAAGAAAAAGAAAAATCACGA
>JBAQNU010000010.1:0-96237 GCA_049304095.1 Candidatus Moraniibacteriota bacterium
GACAATCACTACCAATACAAAGCGTGGAATTGGCTCGAATATTGGTGGCTTGCATTTCACCCGGGGCATAAATATTGCCCACCCCAGTTGCTCTGATCCAGGTGTTATCAATCATATTGAAACCACCATTGTGATCAGAAAAAGCCAAGCTAGTATTTCCTTGCACATTAATTCCGCCATTGGCAAAAATTGAACTGATTTGAGAAGCACCGAAAGGATTGAGGTAATAGAGTGTGTTGTTTGTATCCCAAATTAGAGGCGTAATTACTCCACCCGTCACAGAAAGCGTTCCTGTTTTTGTTTGGGTTGTTGCGCTGGTGTTAATGGGAGCTCCTAAGTTACCATTAGGTGCGGTTAGTGTTGGCTCGGTCCAAGCGTGGGTGAATTGAGGAGAAAGGCTGATGATTATTGTAGCAATAATAGCTCTAGAAGTAGAGGTGATTTTATTTGTATTTTTTTGAGAAAACTGCCACATCAGTTTGTTTTAAATAAAAATCTTGCTAAATACCCAGGAATTATTTCGTTGGCGTTTTTGCAACTGGAGGTGTTTGTTGGGCAGCGGCGTCTTGCTTTTGAATGCAATTAAAATCAATTAGCTGAGTTTTTTTGTCGTTTCTTTGAATCTCGATTGGTTGACAGCTGCTGTCAGACACTTTTTTAAGTAAATCATCGACTGAAGTTTGATAGCCAGTTTGGTAGGCTGCTTGCATGCCGCGAATTTTGTATCCGGCATAAATGTCATAAATTACATAACCAGTCGTTGCGATAAACCAGATAATGATTACTGTTTTTGCCACGTCTTGTCTTGAAATAGTCATCATAATTTTTTCATGTGAATGTTTAGTGACTGAATTATTTTAGGGGAACGGCTGGTGCAGGAGGTGCGGTCAATGTGGCGCTTCCTGGGGCTGGCACTGGAGCTGTTGAGGGCATTGGGGGGGTTGGCGCTGGAGTGTTTATTGGAGCTGTTGGCGCTGAACTATTTATTGTTGGCATTGGAGGAACTGGACTGGAAGCTGGCGAGTTGGTTGTTGTATTTGCTTCTGGCATAACAGGTACTGGCTGGACGGAAATTTCGGTGGCAGTAAATTCTTTTTTATCTCCAATGTTTTCACTAGATGTGACAGCTACGGATTGACCCACTACTAGATCAGAAAGGGCTAATTCTTTTTTTTCTTGTGGTTGCGGAGGGGTTAGCGGCTGATTTGTTGGAGTAGCGCTCGCTGCTTGTTCTTGCATTTTCTTTTGAAAATCTTCCATTTCTTTTTGAAATTGTGCGCCATCTTTTTGAACTAGTTGGTAGAATTTAGTATCAGCTGAGACCTGAACTATGCGCGTGTCAAGACTCGGATCACTAAGGATGTCGGCAGAGGAAACATTTTTTAAGGTAAGGGTGTTTCCAGAAATTAAATCAATCGTGCCACTTAAATTTTTAATCTCCATTCCAGCGGGAACACTTCCAATCCCTTTTTTCTCTAATTGTTTCTTGGCAGCGTCCCAGCCAGCTTGGTAGGTGTTTTCTTGATTAGAAGGGGCACTTGTTTTTTTTATTTTTGTTCCCAAGAAGATTCCTGTTCCAAAGAAAAGGATAATTAGGATGATGGTTGCAATTAATGTTTTCGTCGTCATATTTTTTTTAATTTTAATTTATTAAGTGCTTAGTTTTACGTAATTATTAAAAAGTAATTAAATGATAACTTATTTCTAATTATTTATCAAGGCGCGACTTCTTTCCAGGCAGGATTGCGACAAGTTGCTCGACAAGTTTCTTCTTGAGAGCAGCCGGAGTTAAGAATTGAGCGATTGCAAGTTGTGTAGTCATCGCTACAATCATAGGTAAAGCAACCAAAAATAATTGGAGTAGCGGCTGTAACTGTAATGCCTTCTCGCGTCACTCTTACCGCTGCGGTACCGCTTGCGCCATAAGAACAAATATCGGAAAAAGTATGAGTTGAATCAGCGGTTGTGACGGTTCCATCTGTAAAATCACCACTATTATCACAATCAAGCTCATATAGAACATCTCCAGTGGTTGTTCCGGTGACAGCTACTATTATGTTTGTGGGCGTTGTATCCGCAACGATGTTGGGTGAAGCGGACGCACCTGCGAGAAGCGTCTTGAAAGAAACGCGACTAAAATCAATCCAGCCTAGTTCATTAGACCAAGCATAGGAAGTTGTGGCACTTTTAGTAAAAGATCCATCCGGATTTATTTGTAAACCGTAGCCCGCTCCAGCAAGGCTGATCCAGCCTTCCCATCCGCCGGAATTTCCCCCTGCCAAGGCGTCTTTGATGCTCAAAATTCTAGCCCAGCCAGTAATTGAATTACCAGATTTAACCGCCAAGCAACTGCCGCTAGGACACCCAGCGAGATCACTAGCATTAAAGCTAATCCAACCAATATTTTCACTCCAGCCATAACCAGAGAGAGTTCCGTCACCAATCGGAATAGCGATTCCATAGCCAGCGCTACTGGTGCTCGCCCAACCGACACCAGTGGCATTTCCCAGTCCATCATCGCTACCACCCCAAAGCCAGCCAGTTAATTTGCTGGCGGAATTGTCGGCCGATACGCCTAGAATAGAGAAGAGGAAAAGAAAAGAAATAAATAAAAAAAAGACTTTTTTCATTTTTTTGTTTTATAATTTTGCATAGTTTTATTATAAACCGGATGCAAATTTAGCGCAACTTTTTTAGGATCCATAATAACTATTATGCAACCATAATAGCACAAAGACCACTGATTTAAAATAAACTGCTGTGGATAAGACTAAAATAGATCAGAACAAATAAAAACGGCGCCGAAGTAATATAGATTACCCCGGCGCCTGAAAACCCTACTAAAAGGACAAAATTATATTATTTATTTTAGGCTCGAAGCGGCCATTTTGAGCATAAAACTTCATGCCCTCAATGAATCCATCGCCGTAATTGGCCTGTGCGACATAGCCACCGGCAGCTTTGACGGCTGCTTTGATTGCTGGGATGGCGTTTCCTACTGCGATTGGAACCACTCCTCCTTGGGTGAGTTCCATATCATTGACACCATCAACGGCAGTAATAATGTTAGCCGGTTCGATTCCGTAAACATCGCAAACATTTTTGATGCCCAGTGCTTTTGAGACCATACTGGGCACGATGTCGATACATCCATCGCTGTGCCTTTGAATTTTGAGGGACAATCTGAAATGTTTAATAATTCCTTCGAAGTAGGGAATCCAGGGAATGGTGACGTCCAGCTCTGACCCGGCAGGAAACATTGTGATTATTCCCTCCTTCAATTCTGGTCTAAAATTTTCTTCTCGGTCGTAAAACTGAAACGTCCGACCAAATTGGCGATATCGGATGAGCTCCTGAAACCGATTAAGATCTTTATCGACCCCGGGCAGCTTTTTTTGTCGGTATGCTGGGGGACAGATAGAGATGCGCTCCAGAAATTGGGCCCCGGTCTCTGTAATCATAAATTCCCAAGGCTCTAGTCCAGCTCCGCAGGCTACTCCTCCGCAGTAACCATCATTTTTTCCCGTAGCCGGGCCAATTATTAGACCCGCTGACTGTAAACAGCGTAGGCAGCTCACCGTTCTTTGCATGAAGGATCCTCCTTGCTCCCCAAGTGTTCCATCCATGTCAAAAGCCAATAATTTAAGTATGTTCATTTCCTATCCTCCTTTTTGCGTGGTTGAATTTTTCGACGAGAGTCAGCCCGTCTATTTGTCAAAAAACATTATTTATCTTCTCTTAATAAATCAGAACTCGTTTTGCGTATTTTGTCTATCTGAGTATTTTTGATTTGTTCAATAATTCCATCACGCAATTTTATAGATGGCGCATAACCAAGAACCTTTATGATTTTGTCTATATCAGCTTGTTGCGATTGGACGTAGCTTTCCTTGACTGGATTGGGAATGTATTCTGGTTCAACTGGTTGCAATCCTTGCCGGACAATTTCTTCGTTAATTATTTTTGAAATTTCAGTGAGGGATGCGAATTCTCCCGTACCAATATTAAACGTCTCGTTACCGAGTGGCTGTGAGTGTCCAATGGCAAGAGCAATGCCTTGGACGACATCAGCAACATTGGTGAAGTCCCTATTTTGAGTTCCATCGCCGTAGATAATCGGAGCCCTACCACGCATAATATCCCAAACGAATTGGGAAATTATATTAGCAAAGGGACCCTTAGCTTCTTCATTTGGCCCATAGATGGACATGAAGCGAAAACCTATCGTTTCTATCTCCGGATAGATCTTATTATAACAACGCGAGCAATTTTCATATAAATCCTTGGTAACCGAATAATGATTGGGCGGGGTAATGTTTTGGTCTTCCGTCAGGGGAATTGGGTTGTTGCCATAGAGGGAAGAAGTGGAGGCATAGATAAATTTTCTGGCGCCAGCTTTTCGTGCAAATTCCAGAGTTTGCACAAAGCTAGTTATGGAATTAGTATAGCCGGAAACAAAGCCATCTTTTTGAAAAAGCGGGGCAGTGGATGTTCCAGCTAAGTGGAGGACATAATCAAAATGATCTCCGCATTTTTTCAAATCGTCCAAGTTGCACGCATCCCCCTGGATGAATTTTACGTCCTTGGCATTTTTTAGATTAGCGACATCTCCCATAGCTAGATTATCCAAGACGACCATTTTATATCTGTCTTGTTGTGTATTGGCAAAATTTGATCCGATGAAGCCAGCGCCCCCCGTGATTAGGATTGTTGGCTTATCGTAGGTTACCGTGTCATCCTCACCAAGGTAATCTCCAGTTTGGACTTCAATTATGACGAGTGGTGTTTTGCCATAATTTTCTATTCCATGTTTAACGAGGGTGGGCACAAAAGTACTTTCATTTTTTTGAAGCAGGGTTTTTTTGCCATCAATACTGATTTCAGCTAGCCCTTCAATCACAATCCAATGTTCTGTTCGGTGGTAGTGTGATTGAAGGTTGATTTTTGCGCCAGGGTGCAAAGTTGTTTTTTTGACTTTATGCGTAGGACTTTCGATCAGGACCTCATATTTTCCCCAGGGTCGGTGAACAACCAGATTGTGTTCCAATTCCCTAAAGTTGCGCCTTTTCATCTCTGCGATCGCTTTTTTTATATTTTCATCACCGTGGCCTTGCTTTTGGACCAAGATGCTGTCGGTCGTTTCAACGATATTTAAATTGTCCACTCCGAGTGTGACAACTAGGCGGTTGCTGTCACTGTGGACAAAATTATTGCTCGAATCAATCGCAATGTGGCGCTTGTTTGGATCGTTGTTGCCAATTTCTGCCAATGTGTCAAAGGACCCGATATCTTTCCAACCGAAATCACCTTCAAAAATGGCGATATTTTTTGTTTTTTCCAAAATTAAAAATGCGAAATCAGAGGGTGGGATAGTCGCATAATCCTTAATGAAATCGTCGAAATTTTTAGTTATCTGATCGTAGAGTTTAGGGGCATAGAGGCCTAATTCTCGGATAAAAGTTTTAGCAGTGAAAAGATACATCCCTGAATTCCAAACGTATTTTCCGGAATCAACGTAGGCCTTTGCTGCTGCCGAGTCGGGTTTTTCCTTGAAGGCTGAAGCGGAAAAATAGGAATTTATTTTTTCTCCCTTTAGGATGTAGCCAAGGCCGGTTTTTGGCGCGGTGGGTTTGATGCCAATAATACCGACATTATCGCCGTTTAAGGCCACGGCGTTTTTTACTACTTCCGAAAATTTTTGAACGTCGCCGATATAATGATCTGAATTCAGGCAGATAATTTGTTCGTCATGGTCAATCCGCACGTTGTCCAGCAAGTGCTTGACCGCAAACATCATAGCCGGGATAGTTCCCATGCCGACAGGTTCTATCAGCACCTGGTCTTTATCGAATTCTTGGTCGATCTCGCGCAGTTGGTTGATTGCAGTGAAAAAATTTTCCTTGTCGGTTACGAGAAAAATATTTTTTGCTGGCATCAGTAGGCGGGAACGCAAATAAGTCTCTTGGATCAGAGACTTGTCGGAGTAGAGACTTAGAAATTGTTTTGGGTAGTTTTTCCTGGAAAGCGGCCAAAGGCGTGTTCCAGAACCCCCACAGGGAATAATAGAATACATGCAAAACTGCTAAAAAGCGCTAGAATTAAATAGTATGATACTATCATACTTTTACATTCTAGCACCTAATTTTGAACTGTCAAGGTGGCAGAGGGTGGCGACGTCTGTTCAATGTAAACATAAAAAAAAGAATTTCGGCCGTTGGGCCGAAATTCTTTTGAATTCCTGGGTTAGTTTTTCTATTCCAGGGCGCTAGTTGTTTGAAGAATATTTTTGGTAGGCTTTTTCGTCGTGGAGGTGGATCCATTCTTTGCCGAGTTGGTAGCCAAAAAGCTGTCCTTCTTCTGCTAATCTTGGGAAAACATCTTGCTCCATCATGGAAAAATAATTTTCCACTAGTTCGCACGCCTCTTGTTCTAGTATATACACTCCGCCATTAATTAAATGTGATTTGTATTTCAGTGCGGAAGGCTTCTCTTTGAAACTGATGATTTTATCTCCTTTCATTGCGACTGAGCCAAGATCAGTCGGGTCAGAAATGACGACAATTCCCATCGTAGCCAGCCCCTTATTTTTCTTATGGAAATCATACATATCACTAATGTCAACATTGTCCAAAAGAATGTCTCCATTCGCCATAAAAAAAGTTTCATTGGAATTTTTCTGCATATAACTTAAAACACTGGCCGTGCCATCTTTTTTCTTATCGTAGTATTTTATAGCAACGCCTAATTTTTTGCCGTCCCCAAAAAGTTTTTTTATGTCGGCGGTCCATTCGCTGGCGGCGATGGCGATTTCAGTAATTCCAAAATTTTTCAGTGTCTCGATGTTTTTTTCCAGGAGAGTTTTCCCTTTGAGAGGTAAGAGCACCTTGGCAATCACTTTTCCGTTTACTTTGATACCTCGGCTACCGCTCAAAAGGACGGCTTTTTTGAGCGCGCCTTTTTTGAAATAATCCAGTACTATCGTTTCAATCGCGTTAGAGCGATTTCTAATTTTTTGCCCATCAATAAGTGCGTCAAGCTTGTCGACGACGTCATGTTTGATGGTGATTGTGATACGTTCTCGTAGCATAATTAAAGACTTTTAGCGTATTATTAACAATGTATAATGAGAAAGACGAAGTGTGTGAACAAAAATGCCTAATTAATAACTGGCAAACCTCCCAAGTCCTCTTTTAAAATTTCTCGATAGAGCGGATTTTTTTTGAGTGCTGGTTTGCCTTCATGCGAAACGACATAGTAAGCGAAACCGTGCATTTTTTTAACCAATGCATAATCAGCGTGTCCGGGAAAGCTGGTGGGATCTTTTTCTTCAAAATCAACCGGACTATTATCAGCTGTGACGAAATAAGTCTTGCCGGTGTTGACTAGGAGATGGCCGTAGCTTGGTGGCATATAAATTTCCTGACCGACCTTGGTGATGATGGCCTTAAATTCTTCGACTGAATCGGCAATCATCTCGCCATTTTCGTCAACAGATAGTTTTTGCAAAAGGGCGATACCTTCGCCAAAGAGAATATTATAAGTCTCATCGAGTTGGCCGACATGGTAGTGGCCGTAGGTTTTGATGTATTCTCCGGAAATTGTTCCTGGCTCCCAAACGGTGATATTTTTCTGGTCGATTCCACCGCGAATCATGTAGTAGTGGACGGCGGGTCCTTGGCCACTCGGATCCATTAGGACATCAATCATTTTAGCGTGTTCACGCGCGGCATAATGCTTAGGCACAAATTCAAAATTGTTTTGCATTTTTTTATTTTTAAAAATTATTTCCAAACCCGCTTGGTTTTAATGTACCATTGAGCAATATTGGAAAATCGCTTAGCAGGTGAAATCAAGTTTTCTGCTGTTATGCCCTGGATAGATTTGTTGACTGGGTAGATATACTTTGGAGAGCAAAGGAAAATCGCTGGCAGTTCTTTCACGAGTAAATTTTGAAAATCAAGATAGTCTTGCGTTCTTTTTCCCGCATCAAATTCCACTCGACCGTTTTCAATTAATTTGTCAGTTGTGTCATCACCAAATAGCGAGAGGTTTAGACCAGGATCTTTTTTCTGCGTGGAGTGCCAAAAGGAATAGGGATCGGGATCAGCTCCGACATTTTGGCCAAAAAGCAAGGCTTCATATTCTCTTGGGCGGATGTAGTTTTGCTGTACCTCAGAAACAGAATGGCTTTCAATGTTGACTTTTACGCCAATTTTTTCCCACTGTGATTTGAGTGTCTCAGCCAGTCGCATAAATTCATCCCAATCTGTCGTAACTAGGTTTATTTCCAAAAGCTTGTCGTTTTTAATTCTGACACCACTGTCGGATAATTTCCAGTCGGCAGCTTCCAAGAGTTGTTTAGCTTTTTCCAGATCAACTGACGCCTTGCCCAGATCGGCGGAATAACCAATCATTCCTGGTAGAATAGGGGAATAGACTGGAGAGCCTGCTCCATTGAGGACTGACTTAATCAACTCTTCTCGATTAGTGGCGATGTTTAGGGCTTCTCGCACACTGTCATCTGCTAGGGGGAGACTTTTGGTTTGATTGAGAAAAACGGCGAAATAGCGCGGGATAGTTAATTCGTGAATGAGAGAACTTTTTTGATTTTTGATAGCAGTAATTTTTTGAGAAGAAAGGTTGCTCACACCCATTATCTCTTTGCGATTATAGGCGTCAAGAACGGCATCTTCTTGGGTGTAGAAATTGAAAGTTAGTTTGGAAAGATAGGGTTTTCCGGCAAAGTAGTTGGGATTGGCAACTAATTTATAGGACAAAATATTGCCCTTAGAATCTTTTTGGAATGAACTGTATTTGAATGGACCACTGCCAATTGGTTCGAGGTTTAACTCTGCCAGGCTGAAGTTTTCCGGTTTAATTGATTCCCAGATATGTTTGGGCAAGATTCCAAAGGTGGCGTTATTGAGAAATCCGACATAGGGATTGGTGCTAAAGGCGATGGTATATTCATCAATCAGATTGGCGCTGACGCCTTGCCAATTAGAACGCAAGGGACTTTTGTAGGTTGGATCAGCGATTAGATTGAAAGTAAAAAAAACGTCATCGGCGTTAAGTGGTGTGCCATCGTGCCAAGTGACATTTTTTTTCAAGTGAAAAGTATAGACTGTTTTCTCATCATTAATTTCATAGCTTTCTGCCAAATCAGGGACAAGTGCTCCCTTATCGTCATATTTCAAAAGACCATTATAGATAATTTGACTCAAATCAGAGTCCACGTCATTAGAAATGGCGAGGACCGGATTGATATGCGCTGGTTGGCCGACACTGCCTTCGATATATTCTCCGCCAAAGTTAGCTACCAAGTTGGTTTTGGAGTGATAGAAAGAAACCAGTAGATAGCCTAGTGAAGAAAGAAAAAGTAAGACCAAAAAAGAAAACAGCAGTTTTTCTCTGAAGTTGGTGACGCGGTATAATCGGGTCCAGCATTGTGGCGAAAGCCACTTGCAATTGTCGAAAAAGTTACTAATATGGTTAGCTTAACTTATTAGTCAAAACTAAATTGATTATAGCGAGAATAATAAACATTACTGACAGAAAAATGGAAAAAGAGATTAGAAATTTTTCAAAACCACGTCTCGTGTGATAGCCTTCAAATCCTCCGCCAAAAGTGCCAGAAAGACCTGCGCCACGATTTTGCAGGAGAATGGCCACGATGAGCGCAATGGCGACGATAATTTCCAGTAGGTTGATTATTTTTAACATAGTCTATGCTCTTTTGATTACCCTAAGAGATTAGCATGGTCGCAATCTTCCGTCAAGAGCAAAAAGGCTATTTTTAGCTATTTTTTGGCTTGGATTAGGCAAAATGTTGCTGGTTGAAAATGTCTGTCTTTTGTTTTTTTGGGCAGTATGGTTTAATTAGGGGGTAATCAGCATTAAAAGATAATCATATGCGTATCGTAATTTTAGCCGGAGGTGGTGGATCAAGACTTTGGCCGATGAGTCGGAATGATATGCCAAAGCAATTTTGTAAATTAATTTCTGACAAAACAATGTTTGAAGAAACCCTGGAAAGGTTTAAAGAATATCCAACAGAAAAAATCTATATTGCCACAACCAAGGATTTATTGGCACAGGTGATGTCTTTAGTGCCAGAATTTCCGAAAGAAAATATTATTGTCGAACCGGGGAGGCGCGACACTGGTCCGGCAATGGGCTATGCAGCAACCTTTTTAAATTTGATTGATGAGGATGAGCCAATCGCTTTTATTCCCTCTGATCACTATATTGGTCGTACTGATCGCTTTCTTAGTTCTATTCGTGAAGCGGAGAATGTAATCAAAGAAACCGGAAAAATGTTAGATATTTCAATCTATCCTACTAGTCCTAACACGGCATTGGGTTACACAAAAATTGGTGAGCGAAAATTTGAAAAAAACGGCGTGGAGTTTTATGAATTTCTAGCGCACAAAGAAAAGCCAGATTTTGCCACAGCCAAAAAATACATTGAAGATGGCAACTATCTCTGGCATGCTAACTATTATATGTGGACGCCAAAAAAGTTTTTGGAAGCTTATGAGAAAAATGCGCCAGAATTATATTCTAAACTCAAGGAAATCGCAGAATTAATGAAGGCAGGCGGAAAAGAATCTGAAATTAAAAAAATCTATCTATCCATGGATAAAATTTCCATCGATTATGCCGTGACGGAAAAAATGAATCCGAGCGACGTGCTCATTATTCAAGGTGAATTTGAATGGAAAGATATTGGAGCTTGGGACACACTCCACGAAAATATGTTGACAAAAACTGACGAGAGACGAAATCTAGTGCGCGGAGAAAGATTGAACATTGACACCTCCGGTTGCATTATTTATGGCGGTGACAAAAAATTAATTGCTACTGTTGGCCTTGATGACTTGGTAATCATTGACACCGAAGATGCGCTACTAATTTGTCCCAAGGGTCGTTCGCAAGAGGTGAAAAAAGTTGTGGAGGAGTTGAAGGAACGGGGAGGGAAATACCTTTAAAATTTCCAAGTTCTAATTTCCAATGTCAAAATTAGTTAATTCCAAACTATGATTGAAACTTGGAAATCATAGTCCATCAAATAATCACAAAAATCATAGTTCAAGATGTTATGGAAAATAAGTTTAAAATTAGTTCCAAATTCAAGCCCGAAGGTGACCAACCTAACGCTATAAAACAGCTGACTGAAGGGCTAAAAGCTGGCAAGAAAAGTCAGACGCTTTTGGGTGTGACGGGGTCGGGAAAGACTTTTACGATTGCCAATGTGATTGAAAAAGTGCAAAAGCCAACATTGGTCATCGCGCCGAACAAAACTTTAGCCGCGCAACTAGCGCAAGAGTTTCGCACGTTTTTTCCCAAAAATGCCGTGGAATATTTTGTTTCCTACTATGACTACTATCAACCCGAAGCCTACATTGCATCCACTGACACTTACATTGAAAAGGAATCACAGATTAATGAAGAGATTGATCGTTTGCGCCACGCCGCCACGGCAGCGCTCATGAGTCGTGATGATGTGATTATTTGTGCGTCCGTGTCTTGTATCTATGGTTTGGGTAGCCCGGACTATTATCGCAACTCGATGTTAGAAATTAAAATCGGTGCGAAAATGGAACGGGAAAAAATTGCGCGAATTTTGGTAGATATGCAATATGCGCGCTCGGATATTTTGGCGCGCGGAAAATTTCGTTTGACTGGAAGCACGTTGGAAATCATTACGCCTGGCCGGGAAATCGTGACGCGGGTTAATCTCGAAAATGAAAAGATTCAAAAGATTGTGGAGTATGATTTTTTGACGGGTGAAAAACTAGCGATGCTCGAACAGACGTTTATCTATCCGGCCAAGCATTTTGTCGTGCCGGAAGCAATAATGGAAGGTGCACTTGGCAAGATTGAAAAAGAATTGGAAGATCAGAAAAAATATTTTCAAGACAAGGGAAAAATTTTAGAAGCAGAGCGGATTTGGCGCCGGACGCGTCAAGATTTGGAAATGATGCGCGAAGTTGGTTATTGTAATGGCATTGAAAATTATTCGCTATATTTGACTGGTCGTAAATCTGGCGAAGCGCCATATACTTTGATGGATTATTTTTCTGCCAGCAACGCTTCGCATAGCGATAGAGGAAGTAGAGAATTTTTAACTGTAATTGATGAATCGCACGTAACCGTTTCGCAACTCAATGGAATGTATAACGGTGATCATTCGCGAAAAGAAAATTTAATTGACAATGGTTTCCGTTTGCCGAGCGCTTTTGACAATCGACCACTCAAATTCCAAGAATTTGAGAAAAAAATGGCGCAGACGATTTTTGTGTCGGCAACACCGGGGAAATATGAAATTGAAAAATCAAAATCCACCTCACCCCAACCCTCTCCTTATAAAGGAGAGGGAGATAATTCTGGTATAGTCGAACAAGTCATTCGCCCAACTGGTCTGATTGATCCAGAAATAATCATCCGCAGCGCTAAAGGGCAAGTGAAAGATGTGGCGAGCGAAATTGAGAAAACCGTGAAAAAGAAGAATCGTGTGCTAGTCACGACGCTGACCAAAAAAATGGCAGAAGACCTCAGTGATTTCTTGAAAGAAAGCGGGGTGAAAGCGGAATATTTGCATAGCGGCGTGGACACTTTAGATAGAGTTAGAATTTTGGAAAAATTAAGGCGAGGGGAGTTTGATGTGCTCGTGGGCGTGAATCTTCTTCGCGAAGGACTAGATCTTCCAGAAGTGGCACTCGTCGCCATTCTCGACGCAGACAAAGAAGGTTTTCTCCGCAGTGAAACTTCGCTCATTCAAACCATTGGTCGCGCAGCCAGAAACGTGCACGGACAAGTCATTCTCTATGCCGATCAAATGACCGGTTCGATGACACGCGCGATTGCTGAGACGAACCGCAGGCGCGCGCTGCAAACAGCGTATAATAAAAAACACAAAATTACACCCAAAACGATTAAGAAAAAAATTATTTCGATTGTCGATCATGAAATCAATCCCAAAAGCGTGCAAGATTTTTCGCAATTGGAAACGCTGGAAGATATCGCCGGCTATGTGAAATTGCGCGAGCGGGAAATGAAAGACGCCGCCAGAAATTTGGAGTTTGAGCGTGCCGCCATTATTCGCGATGAAATTTCGCAGCTCAGAAAGATGCAGAGGAGTTAGAAAAAAATGACAAGCTTTTAAATATGGTGTAGTATGTATGTAGGAAATAATAGAGAAATAAATTGATTTTAGTTTTGCAATAATCTCAAAAACGAAGCACAATAAGAGTGTTGAATGTTATTGCATCTTCTAAAAAGCAAACTAAAGTAAGAAGATATTAATCCAGACTAGCTTCGATTAAAAAAATGAAACAGAAAATAATTAATACTATTCTATTCTCCCTGCTTCTATTTTACGGATTTTTCTTTATGAAGGTAATTTTTTCCAGTGCTTCTGACGGAATTTGTGGAAGTTCTGATGGCAAGGCTTTTCCAGTTGCGCCCACAACTGATCTTTGCAAAACCGGCACCGCTTCAGATGTGACTGGATCTGGTCCTTGGAATTGGACCTGTGTCGGATCGGATGCGACTTGTACGGATGGTGACTACCAGCCTTGTATGACAAGCGATAATTGCGCTGGAAAGCAGATTTGCTATATTGGGATGTGGCGTGGTTGTGTTAAGGATGACTCCAGTTGTGGCAATAACGATTATTGCAACAGTCAAGGGCAGTGGTGTTCTGGTTCTACCGGAAATTGCGTTAATAAATGTTCAGTCTGCTCTTGTCCCAGTAATGCGCCGACTTGCAATGCGGACGGATCATGTAGCGGTAGCGATGGGACTTGCAATCTAAATAGCCAAATCCAGCTGTCTGATGGATCATGCATTTCCAACACGTGCAATGATGGCACTGCAATAAATCAATGTTCTTCTGGGAGTGTTGGCTTCCAATGTGTAGGTGTTCCCGCCGAAGCACCTACGAAACTGGAATTGCAACCTGCTTGTCGGACTTGTCCATGCTCTGGTAACAAACCAAGGTGTAGTGAGACTGACAATACCTGTGGTGGGAGCAGTAATGGCTTGCCAGAAAGATTTAGTTGGGCGAACAAGGATGGCGTCAATTGGCTTTCTCCGATCCAGGATCAGGGATGGTGTGGATCTTGTTGGGCGTTTGCTGGAGTTGCGGCGGTAGAGGCGATGTATAATATCGAATATGGTGCCGGAAACAACCTCAATCTGTCAGAACAAGAATTGCTTAGTTGTAACGCTTCTCAGTATTTGGGTTGCAATGGCGGAGGGCCGGATTCGGCTACGAATTATATTCTGAGCAAGGGTATTTTTCCCGAGAGTTGTTCTCCGTATGAAGGAGATCCTGATATACCATGCGTCACAACCTGCGCATCGGGCAAGCATGGTGTTTCTTCTTTGCTCAGCACTGGTGTGAGTAAGGATCTTTTTACATTTGTATATGAACATGGGCCAGTGCCGGTTGGTATCAATTGGGGTACGGGTCACGCCGTGCTTATGATCGGTTGGGATAATGCGGGAAACATTTTGTTTAAAAATAGCTGGGGTGGAAACAATTATGAATGGATAACTAGTTTCGGAGATATAACAATGATCGGATTGCAACCGACCGGCACATACTAAATGATACAAAAAGCGACTCTAAAATTTAGCAAAAAAAATATAATAAAAAACTAAAATCCTGACTGGTGTCACAAATAGTCCTGAGGCATAATCAAACTAATAGTGGAAATGCATAAAATTATATTAATAACAAATTTATTTTTTAGAAATGAAAACAAAATTAGCAAAAAATATCTTTCTTCTGGTTGTTGTTTCATTATTTTTCATAAAAACTTCAACTGTTTATGCGACCGACGGTGCTTGCGGCAGTTCGAACGGTCAGGCATTGCCTTCAGCTCCTACCACTGATCTCTGCAATGCCGGAGCCGCTTCGGCTGTGACCGGAAGCGGACCTTGGAATTGGACCTGTGTCGGATCGGACGCGACTTGCACGGACGGAGATTTCCAAGAATGTACCACTACTGATAACTGTGCTGGAAAAAAAACCTGCAATGTGGGAGCTTGGGGTGGTTGCGTTAAAGATGACTCCAATTGTGGCGATAATAATTATTGCAATAATCAAGGACAATTATGTTCCGGAGATAATTGTGTTAATGACTGCGCTGATTGTCCCTGTCCTAGTAATGCGCCGACCTGTAATGCGGATGGCTCATGTAGAGGCAGTAGCGGTGCCTGTGATCCAAATAGCCAAATCCAATTGTTTGATGGATCGTGCATTTCAAATATGTGTAGCGATTATACGCTCGTAAATCAATGTTCATCAAGGACATATGGTATGCAATGCGTTGCTACTCCTGCTAATGCACCCACGGGATTGGAGCTAAAACCAGCTTGCCAGACTTGCGGATGCTCGCCGAATAAAGAATGTAGCACGGTGGATAATACTTGTATTAGTAACGGCCTGCCGGAAAGTTTCAGCTGGACCAATAAGGATGGAAAAAACTGGCTTTCGCCGGTCCAAAATCAGGGATCGTGCGGAGCTTGTTGGGATTTCGCCGCAGTCGCGGCGGTGGAGGCAATGTATAATATCGAGCATGGCGCCGGAAGCAATCTTGATTTGTCGGAGCAAGAAGTGCTTAGTTGTTCCGGTATGGGCAGTTGTGGTAGTGGCGGATCGCCGGTAGGCGCATTGGATTATATTAAAACCAAAGGTATTTTTCCTGAGAGCTGTTCCCCATATGTAGCAAGTGATTTGACGCCCTGTGCTACAGTTTGTGCATCAGCAAAGCGTAGCTTCTCTTCATATCGGTCTCCTAACTTGAGTAAGAATCTCTTTACATTCGTGCGTGATTATGGACCAGTGCCAATTAATATCGATGATGGGTCATATGGTGGTCACCAAGTGCTTCTGACCGGGTGGGATATAAACGGAAATATTCTATTCAAAAACAGCTGGGGTGGCGCGCTTGAGTGGGTAACAGGTTTCAACCAGTTAAGAGGTCCATCATCTCAACCTGCAGGCACTTACTAAAAAAATAAATACTAATCCTAAAATCAAATGAAAAAAATACCCATCTTTACTCAACATTGTTCAAGGAAAATGAGCCAACTAGTTGTCATTCTAATCGCAGGGTTTCTTTTGCCAGCTTTTAATGTCCAGGCAATGAAAAATCCAGCCGTGGTCTATTGCATTTCAATGGGCTATAAATATATTGAAAACGTATCTGGCAATAACCAATGTCAGATTCCTAGTTCTGGCGAAACATTTTCGGAATGGGATTTCTACAACGGAAAAGTCGGGCAGAAATATGGCTATTGCGCATTGCATGGCTATGAAATCAAAACAATCAATAGTAAGGAAATTTGTCCTCCATTTTCTCCTGATCATGAATGCGCTGTCTGTATTATTGGTGGCAAAGCGGTAGTACTGGCTGATGCTATGAAGTTGGATTTTAGAGATGCGCCTTGCGGGGACGGAAAATGTTCACCGCTCGAAACGTACATGAGCTGTTCCAAAGACTGTCCCTCGGGTGTCGCTGATGGTGTTTGCGATGGAACGCCCGACGGCAAGTGTGATCCCGATTGCACCCAGATCGTGACTTATGCCGGAGCGATTCCAAAACCGGATCCTGATTGCAAACCGGTAGTACTTGATGTTGCCGATAATAGTTCAAGTAGGATTGATTATAAAGCTGTGGCGGCATTAATTTTAGGTGGAATTATCGCCATTAGTCTAGTGCTGTGTTATCTTAAAAAAAGATTAGAGAAAACGGAGCCTCTTAATTTTAAAAAGCCGGATCAGTGGTAGTCTATGGAATCATTTTAAAATGTAATAGTTAAATTTATTTCATATGTTAAACAAAAAAACAATCATAGCAATCGTGGGACTATTGGTAGTCAACGTCTTTTTCGCATCAAAAGCGAGTGCGGCAGTTACAGCGAATTGCAGTGCGACAAAACTTACTATTCCTCGTTGTTCCATTAAATTCACCCAAAGCAAGACTGATCCGACGGTAATAACGACAGCTAGAGTGGGTGATATGAGGGGTAGCTGGATAACCGTCGCTGATTTCGATCCGAATTCACATGCGGCTTACTATGCCTGCGAAAATAGTGGGTCACAAGTTTTGACTCAATTGACCAATACGATTAATGCAAATGAAATGGGCGGGGACTGGACTTTCGCTAACGTCGGTCAGGAGAGGTGTCATTTGGTATTTTTCACTAAGGGCGTAACACCGGCAAGCGATTGGTCTAACGCTATTTCTGCCTGCGAGACGGGGTATGTGACAGTTACTGAGGCTGGTTCTGAGAATGTTCCAGCCACCGGCCCCGACTGCGCCGCAAAAACCTGCAAAGATGTTGCTTGCGATAGTCAAAATGGATCTTCCAATCCTTGGATTATCGGCACCAAAACGGAAGGTTGCGCCACAGTCTCAGTAACGGTCAATCCAGCTGAAGTGACTGCTCCCAACTCAGTCTTTGCTAAATGGACATCCCAAGGTGCTAAATCAATGGAAGCAGAGTGTCTTGGACCTGTCAAAATTAACCGTGGCGGCTGGTTTCTTAGTAACGCTGAGTGCAAATCTAGCGGACTAGTCCCCGAATGCACAGACAAGGGTTATGAACTTAAATTCGCAGATAAGCAAACAGGTATCGAAACCTGCACCTTCTATCCAACTAACATTTCAAATGGACTCCCTGGCATACCCTACAGTGTAGCTATTAAGGTCAATGATACTATAAGCAATGCTAATAATCCTTTAAAGAGTAGCTATATCTGCCAACCAGACAATGCTGGTTGCGCGGCTAACACTTGTCACGACGTCTATTGTAATGATGGTTGTAATTTAATAAAAGGGACGAATTCGTGCTTGATGTTTCCTCAGAAGAAAGATTAAATATAAAAAATGACAAGCTTTTAAATATGGTGTAGTATATATGTGAGATGCAGGACTTGTTTTATTTTAAAAAATAGCCTGAGGGATTTTTTAATTTTTCTAACAAAAACAAAAAAATGGAGGCAAAAAATAATTTGGGGAAAAAAATAGCATGGAGCTTATTCCTTATGCTTTTTTTTGGTTTTTATGGACAAATGGCAGTGGCGCAAACGGGAGTGGATAGTAGTGGCGGAGAAACGAAACAGCTGACAACGATTGCTGACATCAATTTTCGCGATTCAATTATTCTTAACCAAGAGGAGAACGTTCTAGATATCTATTTTCGCCTAGAAAATAACTATTCCCAGAGCGAGTCTGGTATTCGTTATGGCGTGCAACTAGTCAAGGATAAGAAACTTTTCGATGAAAAGGTTTATACAGAAGATATTCTTTCTATCGAAGGTAATAAGTCTGTTAAGAAAGTCTTTAATTATATCGCTCCCACCTATCTTTCCGGTGAATATGAGTTGTGGCTGGTGGCAAAAAATGAAAGCGGATTACCTTTGGCGACATTCAAGATGGAAAAACCAGTGACATTTAAGGGTGATGGAGAATATTTGGAAATCGATCAGAATTCTTGCGCGTTGAAAATTGATGGAGAAGCAGAGGACAAAAAATATGGTTTATCGCAAGGAGTTTCTTTGAAGGCGGAAGAAAATTTGAAATTGAGTTGTGATGCAATCAGTCGCTTCAAAGAATTCACAATAGTCGCACCGATTTTTAATACCTATGAACGCACGCTTTTCGGCAATTTGGTGGATAAAAACAGAAAAGGGACCGAAGTCTCCTTTCAAATGGGAGAGAAAAAAACAATCGAATTTACTATTGAAAAACCAACCATTTCCCAGGCCTATGAAGCCAGATTAGATTTGATGCGAACCAGTGGAGATCTTAGTAGCGCTGCTGTTCCGATTATTTTCCACTATGTCATTGCTGGAGAAAGCGCCACGATTCAAAAATTGGATTTGGACAAAATAGCTTATCAAAAAGGGGATGCGATTGGCGCAACTTTGCTTTGGTCTGGTTCGGCGGATAATTTTGAGGGTTCGCGAATAGGCGTAGCTGAAAATGGTCCAGTGGTGCTTAGTTTGAATATTTCTAATCAATCTGGTCAGGAATGTGCGAATGCGTTGGAACAAAAACTGGAACCGAACGGAGAGGCAAAATTAGCGCTTGTGGCGAAAGCAAATTGCGCTGATCCAAAAGTGAGAGTGGTTTTGAAAAATGAGCAAGGGATAGTTTTGGCGCAGAAGGAATTTAATTTTCTCAAGGATAAAGAGATTGTTCCGCAAAAACCGCAAACTGGTCAAAAAACATTAAGCATCTTTTTGTTTTGTGAGTTAGTGGCCTTAGTTGTGCTATTTTTCTTCAGGAAGCGAAGCATTAAGCCTGCTAACGTTTTGCCACTTTTGGTGCTAGTTCTTTTTGGATTAAGCTTCGGAAAGGCGGAGGCGTTGACGCTATCTAATACTTTTTATAACAACTGGACTAATGTAGTCTTAAATATTAATTTAAATAAGAGTGTTTATGAGCCAGGAGAGCAAGTCACAACTACCACTACGGGTTATGCGCAAATAGTGGATTGTGCCAATCACGACAATAACGGAGTTTCTTTGAGCGGAGGAACCGGTTCGTGTTATAAGAATCCGATTTTTTCTTACGGACAGTCTGTTCTTGGCGGTGGATACGTAGGTGTTAATGTTTCAGATAGCACTTGCAGTGCGTCAACTACGCCGGGAACTCAAAGATATAGTTTCAACTTCTCGTTAATAGGGGAGGGTGCTAATCGAGATTCTGGTTCAGGAGATATTTATTACACAGTTGCTGACAATACGCCTGAGCCGACTTGCAATATTTCTTTTGGTAGTGGCACATATAATGTCGGAGATTGGGGTCCGTTAACTTGGTCAAACACTAACGCGACAGGAGCAAGTCTGTATTGTGCGAATGGAA
The DNA here is from genome assembly GCA_049304095.1 of Candidatus Moraniibacteriota bacterium. Taxonomy (GTDB): domain Bacteria; phylum Patescibacteriota; class Minisyncoccia; order Moranbacterales; family UBA2206; genus UBA9630. Next base: position 19,890 of record JBAQNU010000010.1, read on the forward strand.
ACAACGTTATTATGAATAGTCCAGTGTACCCAGCTACTGCAGGTAGCTATTCTAATAATGTTTTTGGTGTTCAGCTCACTTCAGCAGGATCGGCTTATTGTGTTTTGACGGTGACTAATGGAGCAAAGTCAAATACTTGCCACACCCCTTCAATAGCAGTAGTCGTTCCAGCTCCTACTCCTACTCCTACTCCCACTCCAACTCCAGAGCCTGAGCTTAAGGGAAAAATTTGGTTTGTGGGCAATAAATTAGTCTATAAGGTTGGCCAATCAGGAATCGTGCAGTGGGAAACGGAAAATGCCACAACGGCTAATTTGCATTGCTGGGGTACTCCAAATGATTCCCCACCAATAGATACGATTGGTCCTGTGGATGTGCCAGTTAAAGGTACGCATAGGATGCAATTTAATCGGGCAGGCTTTGTCCTTTGCGAACTTGTAATAAGCAACGGTGTCGAGGAGTCTAATTTGGAAATTTCTTCTAATGCGATATCCGATTCTTTGGCCTACTTTGGACGAGGAAAAACTGCCTTTGCTGCGAGTGGTACAGTTAGGGCAATTGCTCTTAGCGTAACAGTCCAAGTCGCTGAGTGTGTAAACACTTGTTCGGGTAGTTGCGTGATAACTAATCCCAACAATGGCATGATACCTACTGCGGGTGAATGTTGTAATGCGGCAACGGCTTGCTATGCTTGTCCACCCAATACTACATGGGATGGAAATACTTGCGCTTCTCCAGCTCCAATTCCAATTGCTTCTGGCAATGCTTCTTTCAATCCAAGCTCGCTAACTGCTCCTGGAACAAGCAAGCTTTCTTGGAACTCAACTAATGCTGATGAAGTTTGGACATCTTGCACTGGACCATTGCCAATTCCTTATGGCAATTATGGTTTGAGTTATAATACTGCTGGTGGCTTCGACTTTCCCTTTGCCGCTAACCAAACTGGTGTAGAAACCTGTACTTTTAAGCCATATAAAAATGGAGTTCTCGGCACAATTTTTTCAGCCAGTGTTGTTGTTGGCGGGCCAACTTGTTCTGGCTGGACACTTTCTTTGCTAGCTAATCCTGCTTCTGGCTCAGTGCCACTAACCTCAATTTTGACTGCGCAAACCAATCAATCTTTTGGTGGCGAAACATATCTATATTCCAATCAAAGTTGCGGATCCGGGGGGTGGCCGGTGATAAACGGGGAAAAGTTTACTTGCGTATATCCCACGGCAGGTACATATCAACCATCGGTTCGAGTGACAGCTCAAAGCACTGGTTGCATAAATGATGCCAGTACTATGGTAACAGTTAATAGCGGCAGTTGCTCTCCTGATTGCTCTTGTGCTAGTAGCACCTGCGTGAATGAAACTTGCTCTAATGGGTGCCTGGGAACTTGCGCTGGCACAAAAACTGATGGAGCTTGTTGTGTGCCTGATAACGCTAGCTGTGTGGTGAATATTTGCGAAGATCAAACTTGTTATGATGGATGCAGGAATGTTACCGGAACAAAGTCGAAAATATGCACGACAACATGTAACGCCGGAGATTGCGGCACAAAAGCAGGAGAGGGCACCTGTGGAGCAGCTTGTCCAAATCTATATTGCGGCCCATGCAACTCGGGCAACTGGCAGGAAGTGGCACCAGAATAGAATTTTAATTTTTTATCTAATAAATATGAACACAAAAAAAGTTGCTATTATTGCGCTTGCGCTAGTCGCGCTAATCGGTGGAGTTTTTATCATTACCAGAAACATTATTAGCAGAGAATCGATTTCTGAATCTACTCAAAATCCAGCGATAGCAAAGAAAGAACCAGTAAATTTGTTTGGACAAGGAGCGAATAGCGACGACAAAACTAAGGAAACGACCGAAGTAATTGGAGTGCTAAATATAATTGGTGATAAAACAATTACAGTCAAAAGTTCAGGCGCAGACTCGGCTGTAGTTAATATTAATGGTGCCACTCCAGTGATGCTTTTAGGCAATGACAATAAGGCGACTTCTGGTCAGATGGCTGATTTACGAATTGGCAATACTGTTCGAGTAGTCTATGAAAAAATAACGAAAAATGCTAGGATGATTTTTGTGACCAAGCCTCAAGAAGCAACAACAAAATAGTAGCTATGGCGGTGAGTTAGCACAAATAAGCAGAAGCTTGCATCAAAATAACAGATTAGCTATAATGTTGGAAGTGCTGGTTTAATAAATAAATCTAATAAATTATAAACAACTATGGAAGAAGAAAAAAAAGAGCCGAAGGAGGCTGATTGCTGTGAAAAAGACGCTTGTGGTTGCGAGAAGTATAAAAAACATCTACCCAAAATCATTGCCGTAGCACTTTTGGTTGTTGCTTTGGGAGCCTTTGGCTACTATAAGCTAATTTGGAGCAAGCATAATCTGACTCAGAAGCAGGCCAAAACGAAAGTAGAAGATTTCATTAATAAAAATTTGATGCAAGGTGGAGCGAAAGCTAACATTACTTCTGTAACCAAAGAAAACGGAATGTATAAGGTGATGGTGGAAATCGGCGAAGGAGCGCAAAAACAAACAATCACTTCCTATCTTTCAGTTGATGGATCAAAGTTCTTTCCCAGCGTGATGGATATTGCTGAAACAGAAAAACAAATGTCTGATCAAAAATCAGCAGAAGCTAAGCCAGCAGCAGAAATTCCGAAGACTGACAAGCCAACGGTGGAACTCTTTGTGATGAGTTATTGTCCCTATGGAACTCAGATTGAAAAAGGAATCTTGCCGGTAGTTAGTGCACTGGGAGCAAAGATTGATTACAAATTAAAATTTGTTAGTTATGCAATGCATGATAAAAAAGAGCTTGATGAGAATTTGAGACAATATTGTATTCAGAAAAACCAACCAGCTAAGCTGAGTGCTTATCTGACTTGTTTTTTGAAAAAAGGCGAAGGAACGGAAGCTGGTTGCATGACATCGTCTGGTGTGACAGCTACAACAGTCGCAACTTGCATGAAGCAAGCCGATACGCAGTTTAATGTAACGAAAAACTTTGAAGACAAGAGCACCTATCAAGGAACCTTTCCACCGTTTGAGGTGGATAAGGCTGATAATGAAAAATATGGTGTAAAGGGTTCCCCAACACTGATTATTAACGGCGTGGAAGCTTCTTCTGCTGGAAGAGATTCAGCTAGTCTTTTGAAAACCATTTGCTCAGGATTCAAGACTGCACCGAAAGAATGTTCTACTGCACTTTCTTCGACTGCTCCTGCAGCAGGTTTTGGCGAAGGAACTGCAGCTGCTGGAAGTGCAAGCGATGCAGCTTGCGGGAGCTAATCTCGAAAATTTAGATATTGCATAGAGTCGAGTTCGTCAGTTGGCGGACTCGGCTCTCTTTTTTTCAAAACTTGACACGAAAGCCATTTTGTCGCTATTATTTGGCTAGGCAGGGTGGTTTTTAGTATTTTTCATTTTCTAGGAAAAGGAGAATCAAAATGACGGAAAAAATGCTATTTGAAGAAGAGGATTTTATTGATCATATTACGGTCATAGGATCCAGGCGACTGGCGGAATTGTTGAAAAAATACGAAAATGCTTGTCCGGAGAAATTCGCCAAGGCCAATGTTGTCGTGGTTGGCAACAGGGTCTATTCTGCCAGGGACGATTCAAATTGGGGAGTCCCTGTCAAAGAAAGGGATGGCGTGAAACTGTATGCAACTGACATGGAGAGATTGGCAAAATCTTTCTTTGCGAGCACAGAGTACATATTCACTTAAAACGTATATGGTCACCCTACCCCGTAGACAAGCCAATCTTGAGAACTCAAGGTTGGCTTGAATCATTTCTGGGGGGGCTTGACAGTGTTAGGGCATCAATGATAAAATAACACCATAATCATTAAAAATAAAAAATATGGTGCTAACAGCCAAACAACAAAACATTCTCGAATCGATTCGAGAGTTGATCGAGCAAGGGAAACAAAATCCCACCAGCTATCGTTTGCAAAAATTTCTGGAATCGCAGGGCGTGAAAGACAGCTTGAAATCAGTGATGCAGGTGATTGAGTCGTTGGAGAAAAAAGAGCTTATCAAGAGAGACAAGAATAAAAAGATTTATTTGGTGGAAAATAAAAATTATACTAACTTTAAAAATATTTTTTCCGTTCCCGTCTATGGATTGGCTTCTTGTGGAGAAGCTTTAGCCTATGCGCAAGATAATGTTGATGGTTTTTTGCAAATTTCCAAAGCCCTTTTTCGTGATAAAGACGAATCGCTTCTATTCGCTGTGAAAGCCTTGGGCGATTCAATGGACAAAGAAAAAATTAATGACGGTGATTATGTTATTTTTGAAAAATATGAACAGCAAGAAGAGTTGGAAGGCAAAATTGTAGTGGCGGTGGTGAATGGTATGGCGACTATTAAGCGTTATAAAAAAGTCAGCGAAGACGTGATTGGACTTTTTCCGAAATCGACCAATTCAATTCATCAACCAATTTTCATCCACAAATCCGATTCGTTTATTTTTGCCGGAATTTTTAGAAAAGTTTTGCCAGTGAAGTATGTGAGTTTGTAGGGTATATTTATGCAAGATGAACTGATCATTCGTGGCGCGAGGGAGCACAATCTAAAAAATGTGAACCTTGATCTACCACGGAATAAATTTATTGTTTTCACGGGGATTTCCGGCTCTGGCAAGAGTACGTTGGCTTTTGATACCATTTTTGCCGAAGGACAACGGCGCTATTTGGAAAGTTTGTCTAGTTATGCCCGACAATTTTTGGGTCAGATGGGAAAGCCGGAAGTCGATTCGATTGAGGGGCTCAGTCCCGCGATTTCGATTGATCAAAAAGCCGCTTCGCATAATCCGCGCTCAACCGTGGGAACGGTGACGGAAATTCATGACTATCTGCGCTTGCTCTATGCCAAAATTGGTATCGCACATTGCCCGATCTGCAACCGAGAAATCGTAAGGCTTTCCACGGATGAGATTGTGGACAGAATTTTGAATATTTGTGATGCAAAAAATAATTGTGCGATTGAAATTTTTTCTCCGATCGTGCGAGAACGAAAAGGGGAATACTCGACACTTTTGGAAGAAATGTTTCGACGCGGTTTTTCCACCGCAGTGGTCAATGAAAAAAAATATACGTTGGATGAAAAGATCGGGACGCGAGTGAAGTTGGAGCGCTATAAAAAACATAATATTGATATTTTAGTTGATAAGGTGGAAATAAATTCTGAGAATATTTCGCGGATTTTTGAAGGTGTGGAACAGGCGTTGAAATTGTCGAAAGGAATAGTTCGGGTTAAATTTCAAAATCCAAATTTCCAATTTCAAACAAAATCCAAATTTCAAAATTCTAATGACAAAAAGGATAAAAAAACAAACGGCAATAAGGCTGAAGAAAAAAAAGAAACTAGTGAGATGATTTTCAATCAGAATTTTTCTTGTCCGATTCACGAAGTCGATTTTCCTGAGCTCGAGCCACGATTGTTTTCTTTCAATAGTCCCTTTGGCGCTTGTCCGTCTTGTGAAGGTTTGGGCGTGAAAAAGGAAATTGATCCAGAACTTGTCGTGCCAGATATGAACAAGACCATCGCCGAAGGTGGAATTATGCCTTGGAGTTACAAAAAAAACAACTGGCAGGGGACGATTTTGCGGGCTGTCACGAATTTCTATCACATTCGTGATAATGTGCGGTTGCGTGATTTGTCGGATGATGATTTTAATACTTTGCTTTATGGCGGACCCGAAGCGGCTGATATGATTGCGGAAGAAGATGCCGATGAAATTCCCGTGACTCTGCGCAGCAAAACTGGGTCAAGTTGGAAATACAATATGCGCTGGCGCGGTGTGGTTGGCTATTTGCAAGATCGTTATCTTAAAACTGATTCCGAAGGTGTGCGCACAGATATTGAAAAATATATGTCGCAAAATCCTTGTTCGACTTGCCTTGGATCACGCTATAAAAAGGAAGTTTTGCTTGTGACTGTGGGAAATAAAAATATTCAAGAAGTTTCTATGATCAGCGTGCGAGAGGCTTTGGATTTTTTTCAAAAAATTAAATTTAGCAAACGAGAAGAATTGATTGCGAGCAGAATTCTCAAGGAAATTCAAAACCGTCTGGGATTTTTGCAAGACGTAGGACTTGGCTATCTTTCTCTTGGTCGGGCCGCCAATACTTTGGCAGGTGGCGAATCTCAACGCATTCGTCTGGCTTCTCAGATTGGCTCACAGCTCGTTGGGGTGCTCTATATTCTCGATGAACCATCAATCGGTCTTCATGCGCGCGATAACGCCAAATTGCTTTCTACACTTTTACAACTCAGAGATGTGGGAAATACTTTAATTGTGGTGGAACACGACGAAGAAACAATGCGCGCGGCAGACTATTTGGTGGACATTGGACCGGGCGCAGGAAAGCATGGCGGCGAAATTGTGGCGCAAGGTTCGCCCCTGGAAGTGTTGAAAAGTAAGAAATCTTTGACGGCCAAATATTTGCGAGGGGAAATGCAGATTGAAATCCCGGCATATCGCCGACCACTCAAAAACAAAAAAACGCTCGTGGTGCGGGGAGCGCGCGAGCATAATTTGCAAAATATTACCGTTTCGTTTCCTTTGAAAGTTTTGACCTGCGTGACGGGCGTGTCTGGTTCAGGGAAATCCACCCTAGTAGAAGATATTCTCTATAAATCTCTTTCTGCGAAAATCATGCGTTCACTGGAACGGCCCGGGAAACATAGTGAAATTGTTGGCGATCATTATCTTAACAAAGTGATCATGATTGATCAATCACCGATCGGACGCACACCCAGATCGAATCCAGCGACCTATACCGGACTGTTCACGGCTATTCGCGAACTGTTTGCTGAAACGCGCGACGCTAAAGCGAAAGGTTATTCTCCGGGAAGATTTTCCTTCAATGTGAAAGGTGGGAGATGCGATAATTGTCAGGGTGATGGATATAACAAAATCGAGATGCAGTTTATGCCGGATGTCTATTTGCCCTGCGATGTTTGTTCCGGAAAGCGCTACAATAGTGAAACGCTCAAAGTGAAATATCGTGATAAAAATATTGCCGATGTGCTTTCAATGACCATTTCCGAAGCACGCGAATTTTTTGCCAATTTTCACGACATTGCCGACAAGCTAAAAGTCTTGGAAGATGTCGGCTTGGGCTACATTCAACTCGGACAATCCGCGACGACGCTCTCTGGTGGAGAAGCGCAACGCATCAAACTTTCCACTGAACTTTCTCGCCGCGCAACGGGGGACACGCTCTATATTCTCGACGAACCAACTACAGGCTTGCATTTCGATGACATCAAAAAACTGTTGGGCATTCTTAATCGTTTGGTTGATGCAGGCAACACTGTCATTGTCATCGAACATAATTTAGACGTAATCAAAACCGCCGATTGGATTATTGATCTCGGACCGGAAGGAGGCAAAGAAGGTGGAAAAGTGATTGTTTCTGGTACACCAGAAGAAGTGGCCAAGTGGCATAAGGAGAGTTGGACGGGGAGGTATTTAAAAGAATGTCTGAACCACTGATTAACACTGATTAAAATGATTTCACTGATTTTTGGAAATAAAAACACGGTCATGCGAGGTTCTTGCATGACCGGTGAGTGAAACTTTTGGCTTCTTGAAATGTTAGATTATTTTTGAAAATTCTTCCGCTACTACCTCATGCCATTTGAGCATGAAAACATCAAAAGGAGTCCCTGGTTTGTTATTAGTGTCTCCTCCATCAACTAACATTAAACCGTTTTTTGTCTTAATGATATTTTTTCGGTCAAAACAATGTGTCGAAACTTGCCTTCTTTCGTAATTAGTTCGCTTGTCGATTTTGGAAAAAATACTCCAAAGTTCTTCTTGAGTTGGATGTTCTCCTTCTATGAAGACTTGGATATTAACTATTCCAAGGCTGAAGTGAGTTTTTGGTAAAAATACTGCTTTTAACTTTAGCCAAAGAAGGTATTCGTTTATGTTATCCTCGACAGAAGCAATGAATTTTTTCGTTGCATTTCTGAAGAGTTTAGACGTGTATTCATCCAGCTTTTTCATTCCACGTCCTTTTGCGACAGAAGATGTCATTTTAAAGGCAGTGATAAAAGGAAGTATTCTTGGAAATTTAAAAACTAAATCCCCCAAAATTATTACCGTGCGACTTTGACCCTTTTCTATATTCATTGGCAACCCCTTTCAGCTATATTTTTATCGGCCCTCTGATAACTTTACATAAATACGCATCTGACCATTGTTCGGAAGCTCGGTCGAAATATCTTTCAATTTCTTCGAGAGTGCATTCACTCCCGAAAGGAACAACCTCTGTTATTCCTTCGCGACAAATAACTATAAGATATGCATACAACAGTTCTTTTTCTGCCATATAGCCCCCAATCTGGTTAATTGTATTGTCAAAGAAGATATTGTAATGTAGCTTATATCTATGCAAATGTCAAGCAAATTAGCGCAAAAATTAAAATCTCTCCCCGCCTCTCCCGGTGTCTATATCTTCAAGAATAAGGCCGGGGCGGTTTTGTATGTGGGAAAAGCGACGTCGTTGAAGGATCGGGTCGGTTCGTATTTCCAGGGACGTAGTGGTTATGCCCGGCCGATTGAGATGTTTATGGACCAGGTCGCGGATATTGAAGTTCGAAAAACGGAAACAGTTTTGGAGGCATATATCTTGGAGCAAGAACTGATTAAAAAGTGGCAGCCGAAGTTTAATGCTACAGGGAAAGATGATAAATCATTTTCTTATGTTGCCATTACAAAAGAAGATTTTCCGCGTATATTATTTTTACGGAAAAGGGAAATGGATCAAGATATTGATATAAAATCAAAATTTAGTAAAATTTACGGCCCATATGTTTCCAAGAAAAATATTGAAATTGCGCTGAAAATTCTCAGAAAAATTTTTCCCTATCATGCTAAAGTGCAAAAGACAGAGAAGGGTTGTTTGGATTTTCAGATTGGACTTTGTCCGGGGCCGTATGCTGGAGCAATTTCGAAAGAGGATTATGCCAAAAATATCCGCGGGATTCGGATGATTTTGGAAGGGAAGAAAAAGACGTTGCTTGCGAAAATGAAAAAAGAAATGTTGGAATTAAGTGAGAAACAGGAATTTGAAAAAGCCGGGAAAGTGCGCAATGCGATTTTTGCGTTGCAGCATATTCAAGACATAGCACTCATCTCTGAGCGAGATGATAATTTCCAATTTCCAATTTCCAATTTCCAATTTCCAAAAAAATTCAAAATTCAAAATTCAAAATTTCGCATCGAGGGTTATGATATTTCGAATATTTCCGGAAAATCCAGCGTGGGGTCGATGGTGGTTTTTGATAATGCAAATGGGGAAATGCAACCGAACAAAAGCCAGTATCGCAGGTTTAAAATAAAAACTGTGGAAGGTGCGAATGATACAGCGTCGATGGCGGAAGTGCTGGGGCGCAGACTTGGAAATAATTGGCCGAAACCAGATCTCATAATCTTAGATGGTGGGCAGGGGCATCTGACGGCGGTGCGACGCGTGCTCAAGAATTTTCACCTGGAAATCCCACTGCTCGCTGTCGCCAAAGGTCCAACGCGCAAAAAACTAGACCGTTATGCTTTTGGCAGTGTGCCGGAAATTTCCGACGAAATTATCGAACGCGTCCGCGACGAAGCGCATCGTTTTGCGATTACTTATCATAAGAAATTGCGGAAAAAGAGGTTTATGGAGTAGCGCTTATTTGAAAGCGGACAGTCCGCGAGCTCGCGGACTGTCCGCTACTGACTGCCTCTTCTCCCTCCGAGAGAGGATGTCACGAGCACGTGACAGGTGAGGGTTCTCACCTATGCAGAAAAAACTAACAGTTAAGCTAAAGTGTCGCTGTTTCCAAAAGATCCCTCATCCGGCCTTCGGCCACCTTCTCCCGAAGGGAGAAGAGGATATAAATAAAATATTTGCGACGCAAAAAGACTTATATGCTAAGATAGTTTTGCGACTGGATTCCCGCCTTGCTCCACCGCTAAAGCTAATGCGGCACGCGGTCGCGGGAATGACAATAATTAATTTATGCCAAAAATCCCAATCTCAAAAATCATCCGTTCCAAGCGAAAAAATATCGCGCTTGTGATTTCGCACGATGCGACTTTGGTTGTGCGCGCGCCGATGCGTACCCCACTGAGTTATATTGAAAAACTGGTCGAGGAAAAATTTGCTTGGATTGAAAGGAAGATGCGAGAATTTGAAAAGCGTCCCAAGGCGGAGAAAAAAAATTTTCAAGTTGGCGAAGAATTTCTCTATCTGGGAAAAAAATATAAATTAGAAATAGCGGAAGGGACAAAGATTAGAATTACCCAAGATTTCAAATTAATTTTCCCGCGCGTGTTTTTATGGAGAGCAAAAGCCAGGATGCATGATTGGTACAAAAAACAAGCGCAAAAGGAAATCACAGAGCGGACAAAAATAATAGCCTCTAAATTAAATCTCAAATACTGTTCGCTCAAAATTTCCAATGCCAAAACTAATTGGGGATCATGCGGTCCGAAAAATAGTTTGAATTTCAATTGGCGCCTCATTATGGCGCCTGAGGGTGTCATCGATTATGTCATCATCCACGAGCTCACACATATTATTGAAAAAAATCATTCCCGTCATTTTTGGAACAAAGTCGCAGTCGTGATGCCGGATTACAAACAAGCCAGGAAGTGGCTGAGAGAGAATAGCAAGGTTTTGACGTTGGAATAATTTTGACGTTGGAATAACGGACAATCGCACAAGATGTACTCTTCTAATACAACAGCTTGCCAAAAATAAAAAACTAGTGTAAAATTTCTTCCTAGTACGACGTCTTTTTAAAAATGTAACTCTTTTTTCTTTATGCCAAAAAACAAACCCAAGGATCGGAGCAAAATTATCGTGCGTGGTGCGCGGGTGAATAATTTGAAAAATATCGATGTGGAGATTCCACGAGACAAATTAGTCGTTATTACTGGGCTTTCTGGATCGGGTAAATCCTCCTTGGCCTTTGATGCGATTTATGCGGAAGGCAATCGGCGCTATCTGGAAGGGATGTCGAGCTACGCGACGCAGTTTCTAGATGTTTCAGCCAAACCGGATGTGGACAAAATTGAAAATCTCACTCCGACCATTTCGATTGATCAAAAAAGCATCGCGCGCAGTCCGCGTTCGACTGTTGGGACACTGACGGAAATCTATGATTATCTGCGTGTGCTCTATGCCAAAGTTGGCGTGCCACATTGTCCGCATTGTAAAACGCCTTTGGAAAAAATCACTAACGCAGAAGTTTTGGAGGATATCCTCAATTCTCCCGACAAAACCAATATTGCAATCCTGGCAAAATTAAATGGCAAGGATCAAAGTCTTCGGGAAAGACTAAAGAGCGTGAGTCAACTAGGTTATGCACGAATTCGTTTGGGTGGAAAAATAATGTCACTTTCGGAAGCTTTGGCGCAAGACGATATTGAAAGAATGTCTCCATGCAACGCAGAGATTGTGATTGATCGGATTGTGTTGAATCATAAGAACCCCGACCAAGAAAGAATTTTGGATTCAATTGAAACTGCTTTCAAATTAGGCAAGGGTATGGCAGTGGTGGTGAAGGACAATGAAACAGAAAAAACATATAATCGTGATTTTGTGTGCAAGAAATGTTTTTTTGAAGTGGTGGATATCACGCCGAAACACTTCTCTTTTAATAGCCCGGAAGGAGCTTGCCAGCACTGTTCCGGTCTTGGTGTGATTAAGGAAATCGATGAAGATTTGCTCATTCCCAATAAAAATCTTACTCTTGCTGAAGGAGCAATTTTGTCGTGGAATAAATCTGGCGGTCGGTCAAGCGTGACGGCGAGTGGGAACAATATTCTCAAAATGTTGGGGGATAAATATGGTTTTTCTATCGACATCCCGGTAAAAAAAATCAGTCGTGAACATCTAAATATTGTGCTCTATGGTTCCAATGATCCTAAGATTATTTTTGAGGGTGTTATTCCGACGATGAAAAAGAGATATGAAGAGTTGAATTCCAACTATCTCAAAAGCGAAATTGAGAAATATATGATTGAGAAAATCTGTCCGCTTTGCTTAGGAAAGCGACTGCGAGAAGAATATCTCTCCGTGCTGGTTGCTGGAAAATCAATTGATCAAGTTGTTGATATGTCTCTCGTTGACTTTACTCAATTTTTGGAAGCATTAGAAAAAGCCAACATTAGCTCAACTAGGAAAAATATAATTTTGCCGCTTATCAAAGAAATGAAAGCGCGAAGCGTGGCTCTCGCTAACGTAGGCTTGGGCTATCTGGCTCTTGCGCGTAGTGCCAATTCGATTTCTGGCGGAGAAGGACAACGCATCCGTCTGGCAACGCAAATTGGTTCAGAACTTTCCGGCATTACCTACGTATTGGATGAGCCATCGATTGGACTACACAACCGCGATACGGAAAAATTGATCTCAACAATGGAGGAACTGCGCGAAGCAGGCAATTCTCTTATTACCGTGGAACATGACGAGCAAATTATCCGCTCAGCTGATTGGATTATTGACATGGGGCCAGGCGCTGGTGAAGATGGCGGAGAGGTGATTTTTTCTGGCGATCTTCCAAAACTTTTGAAATCAAAAACTTTGACGGCGCAGTATTTGAATGGCAAAAAACAGGTGGGAAATAAAAAGAAAGCGCGCAAAGGTTTGGGGAAAATGATCAAAGTTCAAGGGGCAATGGAACATAACTTGAAAAATATTGATGTGAGTTTTCCGTTGGGAAAATTCATCTCGCTGACTGGTGTTTCCGGCTCTGGAAAATCAACTTTAGTTTCCGGCATTTTGTCTAAAGCTCTAGCAAAATATTTTTTCAATACCAAAGAAGCTCCCGGACGTCACAAGAAAATTAGCGGAATGGAACATATCGACAAAGTGATCAGCATTAACCAAGCACCGATTGGTCGTACGCCCCGATCGAACGCGGCGACTTACACTGGAGTTTTCTCACTGATTCGCGAATTGTTTGCGGAGATGCAAGAAGCGCAGACGCGTGGCTATGACGCTAGTCGCTTTAGTTTTAACATGAAAGGTGGGCGTTGCGAGGATTGTCAGGGTGAAGGCAAAAAGAAAATTGAGATGCATCTTTTGCCAGATGTCTATGTGCCTTGCGAAACTTGTGGTGGCGCGAAATACAATCAAAGAACATTGGAGATTGAATATCGCGGAGTAAACATTGCCGAGGTGCTTGATATGAGCGTCAGCTATGCGCATGTATTTTTCAAAAATTCCAAATTGGTGATGGAAAAATTAGCCACGCTAGAAAAAGTTGGCTTGGGATATTTGAAACTGGGACAAAGCGCGGTGGATCTTTCTGGCGGAGAAGCGCAAAGAATCAAGTTAGCCACGGAACTAGCCAGACGTGCAACAGGAAAAACACTCTATATTTTGGATGAGCCAACAATCGGACTGCATTTTGAAGATATTCGAAAATTGCTGGGAGTGCTTGATGCTCTCGTTGACAAAGGCAACACAGTTTTGGTGGTAGAGCACAATGTGGATGTGATTCGTAATTCCGATTGGGTGATTGACTTGGGACCAGAAGGTGGAACTGGGGGCGGAGAAATTGTGTTTGAAGGAACACCCGTGGATCTCAAAAAATGCAAGAGAAGTTGGACGGGGAAATATTTGTAGTCTTTGAACTATGATTTGTCTGATTAAATGAAAACTATGATGCGTTTTTGTGCATTATCTTTCTTATGCCTAATCCACTTTCTCAAAATATCTTAGCCACTATTTGTTATTATGATGTCTTGGATTATCCTTTGACTGTTTTTGAATTGTGGAAATATTTGATTAGTGATCCTGCCTACGCTGAAGCTTCTGCCTACGCTAAAGCTTCGGCAGACAAGCCGGCAGGCAAGTGTGAGACAAAAAAAGTAATACTTGCGGAGGTTGTGTCTGAGTTGGAAAATGAAGCTTTGCAAAAAAACATTGAAAAACACCTAGGCTTCTATTTTCTAGCTGGTCGCAAAAGTTTGGTGGCGCAAAGATTGGAGCGCAATAAGCTGGCGGAAAAAAAATATCGCCGAGCGCGAAGAGCCGTTTGGTTTTTGCGCTTCGTTCCTTTTGTGCGCTCGGTGGCTGTGGTGGGGAGACTAGCGATGAAAAATGTGGAAACTCAAAGTGATTTGGATTTGCTCATTGTGCTTAAAAGCGGGCATATTTTTACTGGTCGAATGCTGGTAACAGCTTTTTTGCAAGTCTCGGGGATGCGTCGGCATGGCAGAAAAATTGCTAACCGCATTTGTCTCAATCATTTTTTGACTGATGAATTCAATGTGGGCGTGCAAGATCTTTTTTCAGCGCACGAATATACTTTTGCTCGGGTGATTTTCAAGCCGGAAGTTTTTGGGCGCCTCTATCAAAAAAATAATTGGATTGAGAAATATAAGCCAAACTATTTGCCAGAAAAAGATAATTTAAAAATTATCAAAGACAGTTTTATTTCTCGATGTAGTAGAAATATTTTGGAAAAATGCTTGGCTTTTCCAGCTCTGGAAAAATTTTTGCAAAAAATCCAAACGGAAAAAATTGCCAAAAATGCACTGACAGAGAAAAAAGGCGCCATGATTATTTGCAGTAGTGATGAGCTGGCTTTCTGGCCCAATTTTGAAAATCAAGGGCCGCGGGTTTTTGAATTATTTAAAGAGCGGATGGATAGATTACGTAATTAATTCATTACTTGCATAAAGCAAAAAAACGCCACGATTTTTTTAAGCGAATGGGATTTTTCTATTCTGAATTATTTCTGATATAATAAAAGAATAAATTTCTTATATTATGTATTTAAGCAAATTTTTCGAAAATTATATCAAGGGTACGCCACAAAAAGCGATCGTTGCTAATCGTCGGGCACTTTTGTGCAGGCTCACTGAGGCTGTTATAGACGGAATAGAAATTGAAAACTTACCAAGAAATGTCTATATTACATCCAGGTGCGTGAAGCATTTATTCGACAAGAGACCAGCAGAAGAGTTTTTATTTATCATCGATCACTTGCATGAGATAGTGAAATGTCCTGATAAAATATATGAAAATGCAGAAGGAAAAAGAGGCAATTTTTGCTTTACCAAGAAAATGGGTAATGAAGAATATTTTTGTTCCGTTGAAATTTTAGAAATTTCCAACACAGATAAAGAAATTCAAGTTGCGACAGCATTTCGATTGAGGGATGAAAAATACATAATAAAAAACTACACTCTCTTGTGGGACTGGGGGAACGGCAACCCCCATCGTAGCGCTTTGGATACTCCAAAGGAGTCTACTAACGCTCCGCAGTAGAGCCGAATTTCCTGCATTTCAGCCCCACGAGACAATGTAGTTTCTATAGATTTATTATCTGGTGTAATGGATATTTTGTCAAGGGCTGGACAAAACGGCGCTTTGGGTGCATACTATAATATCGTACATTGACAATATGAATTGGCAATTTGCCATGGCGGAAAGGATTTTTTTGTTATCAAAATGATGAGAATTTTTTCTGCTGTGGCGAAACATCGGTTAGCCAGAAGCAAAAAATGGCACATGTGCCAAAAAGGAGGAAGACATGTCTTCTTATGCCGAAGGTCAGGTTCATCAATTGGCTAATGCGCTCGAGTTGAGAGGGTTGTTTACGTCTAGTGATATTACCAAACTCGGGCAATTCGAAAATCTTTCTGGCATCCGCGGTCTTTTGCGCGGAACTCATGAGCTGAAATTGATTAAAAAACACATTATAGATTGTGACACGAAGCCGTTTGTGCCTAAGGGCTGGAAAGTCGAGTCTCATCTTAAGGGTGGGCAGTGGGAGTGGGATGCGAAAAAAATTTCACTCCATCTATTGTATGGAGAACAACAAAGAGGTGTTATTGATGGGGAAAGATTTCGCAAGATGTGCCAAAATATCCCAGTGTTTAATGCTAATGTTCTGGGCTATATCCTAAAGAATCCATCCCTCATTCCTAGAGGCTGGAAAGATAAGTCTGTACTTTTTTTAGGAACAACGTATCGCGATTGCGACGGTGATCTCTGCGTTCTATACCTTAGATGGCTGGAGTATTGTCGGTGGCATTGGTGCGGCCATTGTCTCGGTAGTAGTTTCCCTTCCGAGGATCATCCCGCAGTGTTGTTTACAAATTAGTCTTTGAAGTGCGGAAATTTTTCCGCAACGCTCCCGATTGCGTTTAATCGGAAGCCTCGTGCAATATGTGCGGGGCTTTTAATTTGCAATAAAATCTTTTGAAGGTCCAGAAGGAATTTAAAAAAGCCAAAAACAGCCTCTTGACTATTTTTCCAATTTTTGCCAAAATAGAGGATGTTAGCACTCAACGTGCTTGATTGCTAAAATAATCTAATAATTTAATTTTTCCAAAAAAACTATGAGTAAAATTATTATGTTTGACGAGGAGGCAAGGCAGAAAATCAAAGCGGGAATCGACAAGGTGGCGGACGCGGTTAAAATCACCATTGGACCCCGGGGAAGAAATGTGATTATGGACAAAGGCTTTGGCAGTCCAGTTATCACTAACGATGGCGTTTCGATTGCCAAAGAAATTGAATTGGAAGACAAATTTGAAAATATTGGAGCGGATTTGATTAAGGAAGTGGCGAACAAAACTAATGATAATGCAGGGGATGGTACAACCACCGCAACTGTCTTGGCGCAGGCGATTGTGCGGGAAGGTTCAAAGCTGGTGGCAACTGGTATGAATCCGATTAGTATTCGCCATGGCATTGAAGACGCTAAAAATGATGTTATCGCCGAACTGAAAAAAATCTCCAAAGCGATTGGTTCCAAAGAAGAGATTGCTCAGGTAGCGACAATTTCTGCGGAAAGTGCTGAAATGGGGACTATGATTTCAGAAGTGATTACGCAGGTGGGAAAAGACGGCGTGATTACTGTTGAGGAATCGCAAACATTTGGTTTGGAATATGAGATCGTGGAAGGGATGAATTTTGACAAAGGCTACATTTCGCCCTATATGATCACGAGCAATGAAACACTGAAAGCGGAGCTAAAAGACGCCTACATTATTATCGCGGATAAGAAAATTTCAGCGGTGGCAGAAATTTTGCCAATTTTGGAAAAAATTACAGCCAGTGGAAAAAAAGAAATTGTGATTATTGCGGAAGATGTTGATGGCGAGGCGCTCACAACTCTGGTGGTGAATAAGCTGCGCGGAATTTTGAATGTGCTGGCAATCAAAGCGCCAGAATTTGGGGATAATAAAAAAGCGATGCTGGAAGATATTGCCACAATTACCGGCGGGCGTGTGATTTCGCAGGAGCTAGGAATGAAACTGGAAACAGCAGAACTCAATATGCTTGGTCAAGCGTCGCGAATTATTGCCACCAAGGACACGACAACAATTGTTGGTGGTAAAGGCAAGAAAAAAGAAATTGAAGTGCGTGTGACACAAATCCAAAAACAATTATTGTCCAGCGAAAGCAAATGGGACAAGGAGAAAATTCAAAAACGCCTGGCCAAGATTTCCGGTGGCGTGGCAGTGATCAAGGTTGGCGCGGCGACAGAAACAGAGTTGACATATATGAAACATAAAATGGAAGACGCGCTTTCGGCAACACGCGCTGCCTATGCGGAAGGCATTGTGGCTGGTGGTGGCGTGGCGCTTTTGCGAGTAGCCAACGGACTGTCCGCGAAAAGCAAGGCCGACAAGAAATTTAGCGAAAATAATTTGGAATATGGCGTTGGATACAAAATGCTTTTGCGTGCCCTGGAAGAGCCGGCAAAACAAATCGTGGCCAATGGAGGACAAGAAGATCCCGGTGTGGTTATCTATGAGATTACCAAAAATAAATTAGCCAACTATGGTTTTGATGCCAGCTCTGGGGAATATGTTTCTGATATGCTCAAAAGTGGAATTATTGATCCAATGAAGGTGACGAGAACGGCACTAGAAAACGCCGTCAGCGTGGCTTCAATTTTCCTCACCACGCAAGTGGCTATTGCGGATAAACCAGAAAAGAAGGAAGCGCCAATGGGCGGAGGGATGCCTGGTATGGGCGGAATGATGTAGAAATTTTTTAAAAAAAAGCACTAAAAAGCGGATATTCTACGCGGGCATAGCTCGGGATATCCGTTTTTTATTATGATGTGCTATAATTAAATCGTTAAGTATTGGCTAAATTGAAAAACCTATGAACTTAAGAAGAATTCAAGACGCCGATGTGGCGGGCAAAAAAGTATTATTGCGGGTGGATTTTAATGTTTCCCTGGAAAACGGAAGAGCAAAAGAAGTTTTTAAGATTAAAGCGGCGAAAGAATCTCTGGATTATTTATTGAGTAAAAAAGCCAAGGTGGCCTTGCTTTCTTATTTTGGACGACCAAAAGGAAAAGTTTTGCCAGAGTTTTCTATGGAGCAACTGGTGGCGGATGTGGAAGAGTCGCTTTGCGTTAAGCTAAAATTTGTTTCTGATTGTGTGGGAGAAAAAGTGCAAGAAGCGATAGAGAAATGGGAAGAAGGGGAAGTTTTGATGCTGGAAAATGTTAGATTTTATGAAGGAGAAGACAGAAACGATGAAGAGTTAGCCAAGCAAATGGCGACAGGTTTTGATATTTTTATTAATGATGCCTTTAGTCAGTCACATCGTAATCAATCTTCAATTACCGGAATAACTGAATTTTTGCCAAGTTATGCCGGGTTTCATTTGCAAGAAGAAATTGCGGAGATGACGATTGTGAAAGAGCATCCCGTGCATCCTGCCGTCGCGATTATTGGTGGGGCGAAAATTGAAACGAAATTGCCGGTGATTAAATTTTTTGAAGAAAAATATGACTATATTTTGGTTGGCGGAATGATTGCTAATGAAGCCTTGGATCAAAAAATCGAGTTTAGTGAGAAGGTGATTTTGCCGATTGATTTTATTGATGACCGACTCGACATTGGTCCAAAAACTTTGGAAAAATTCAAGGAAATTATTGCAACAGCCAAAACAATTGTCTGGAACGGACCGACGGGAAAATTTGAAGAAGAAAAGTATGCCGTCAGTTCTAATGAAATACTCGAAGCAGTGCTGGCAAGTGGCGCTTTCACACTAATCGGTGGGGGAGAGACGCTAGAAATTCTAGAACGAACCAACGCAATGGAAAAAGTCGATTTTGTTTCCACTGGTGGAGGCGCGATGTTGGATTATTTGGGTGGAGGCGCGATGCCGGGAATAGAGACGCTAAGAACATAATTATTAATAACCAATCCACAATTTCCAGTAAGTTTATAATTAGATAATTCACAGTTTGAAAAATGAAAAGATATACCATCGATAATGTTAAAAATTATAAGCAATACAAGAATTGGATTTGTGGACACTTTTTGCCAGAAAAATATATCCAAAAAAATTCAGATTTTGAGGTAAAATTTAGCACCAATGTCCCGGGACATACAGAAAAAGAACATTTTCATCCTGAAGGAAAAGAAATCTGCATTGTTATAGAAGGAGAACTGAAAATGAAAATTGATGGAAAAGAATCAATTTTGAAGGAAGGAGATTTTTTGTATTCTGAGGGAGGAATATGCGAAGAAGTTTTAGAAACCATAAAACCATATAAAATAATCACGGTGAGAGTTCCTAGTATTCCAAGTAATAAAAAATATATCAAATAATTTTATGTCAAAAATCAAAAAAATCTACGCGCGTGAAATCTTGGATTCGCGTGGTAATCCGACAGTGGAAGTGGAGCTGACACTGGAATCAGGAATAATGGCAATGGCAGCGGTGCCATCGGGAGCTTCAACCGGAACCTATGAAGCACTAGAGTTGCGGGATAATGATCCTAATCGCTATCATGGACTGGGCGTGCTCACAGCTGTCGAGAATGTCAACAAAAAAATTGCCAAAGTGCTAACGGGGATGGAAGTGAGTGAACAAAAAGAAATCGACAAAAAAATGCTCGAGCTGGATGGAACGGAGAATAAGACTAATTTGGGAGCGAATGCGATTTTGGGAGTGTCCTTGGCAGCATGTCGCGCAGCAGCGTTGGAAAATAAACTGCCACTCTATGCATATATTGCCAAAACATTTAAGATGCCGAAAAAGTTTAAACTGCCGATTCCGATGTTTAATGTAATTAATGGCGGACAGCACAGTGATTCTGGGCTTTCTATTCAAGAATATAAAGTGGTGCCGAATGGCATAAAAACATTCAAAGAGCAACTGCGAGCAGGAAGCGAGGTTTTTCATGAACTCAAAAAAATTCTTTCGAGCGAAGGATATTCAATCGGCGTAGGAGATGAAGGTGGTTTTGCACCGCGCTTGGAGAGCAATGCGCAGGCGATGGAGCTGATTAATCAAGCAATCGGGAAAGCGGGATATCAGGCGGGGACGCAAGTGAATGTGGGCATTGACGCGGCGGCCAATTCTTTCTATAGCGAAAAAGAAGATCGCTATGTGTTCAAGCCGGAAAATTCCACATTGACTCGTGAGATGCTAATCAATATATATAACGAATGGATCACGAAGTATCATGAGATTTCGGTCGAAGATGGGCTCAATGAAAACGACTGGGAAGGGTGGCACATGATGAATGAAAAATTAGGTAATCGAATTATTCTCATCGGCGATGATCTGCTCGTTACAAATGTTAAAAGACTAAAAATGGCGATTGCTAAAAATGCTTGCAACGCGGTTCTCATTAAAGTTAATCAGATTGGAACGCTCTCGGAAACGATTGATTGCATAAAACTGGCCAAGAAAAACAAAATGAAAATTGTTGTTTCGCATCGCTCAGGAGAGACGACGGATGATTTCATTTCAGATCTCGCAGTTGGCGTTGGCGCAGATTTCATGAAATCCGGTTCGCTTTCGCGCGGAGAACGAATTTGCAAATATAATCGATTGTTAAGAATTGAAGAAGAAATATAAAATTTTATAATTTTTAATTTTGTAATTTTATAAATAAATCTAAATTTTTTAATGTTTAAAACATTTGGAAATTAGAAAATTATTTAAAAATTGGAAATTAAAAATTAAAAATTTAGAGAATATCATAAATTTAGAAAAGCTTTTTATTATATTATGACTAACAAAAAAACACCTACACTCTTAGTTATCCTCGACGGCTACGGTATCGCTCCACCGGGAAATGGTAATGCGATAACCCTGGCCAAAAAACCGACAATTGATCGGTTATTTCGCGATTATCCTTCGACGACGCTTTGTGCTACAGGCACTTGCGTTGGCTTGCCTGATCACAAAATGAGTGGATCGGAGGCGGGGCACATGAATATCGGAGCGGGCAGAATTGTGCTTCAGGACTCGCGGCACATCACTGATAGTATCAAAGACGGCAGTTTCTTCATGAATCCGGCAATTGTTGGAGCCGTTAATCATGCAAGAGGCACGAGCGGTGATTTTCATCTGATGGGACTGATGGGCAATGGGGATAGTCCGCATAGTGATCCGGAGCATTTTCGGGCAATTTTAAAATTAGCCAAAAAAAATAATGTCAAAGAGGTTTATTGTCATTTATTTACCGATGGAAGAGACTCCTATCCAAAAAGTGCTAAAACGCATTTGAAATATTTTCGGCGCATGATGGCCGAAGAAGGAATCGGCAAAATCGCCACTCTGGCCGGTCGGTTTTATGCAATGGACAGGGCTAAGAACTGGAGTCGCTTGACTTTGGCCTATGACGCTACCGTTTTTGCGCGGGGCGAAAAAGCGAATAGTGCAGAAGAGGCAATCGAAAAAGCCTATGCGGCAAATTTGACGGACGAATATTTATTGCCGACAGTTATTTTGGAAAACGGCGAGCCGGTAGCGAAAATAAAAAAAGATGACGCGGTGGTTTTCTATAACTTTCGTTCTGACAGAGCGCGCCAGTTTAGTAAGCTATTTATTGCCACAGACGAAAAAAGTATCTTGGATGATGATATGCCGATCATTGATAAACTTAAAAATCTCTATTTTGTCACCCTCACCGATTTTGGACCAGGACTGGATGAGCACACGGCTTTTCCTGAATATACAATTCTTTCTACCTTGCCAATGATTTTGGGGAAGCTCAAACAGCTCTATATCGCCGAGTCGGAAAAATTTGCTCATATTACCTATTTTCTCAATGGTGGCTATTCTGACCCGGTTGATGATGAAGAAAGAATTATGATCAAATCGCCAGTGGTTGATTCCTATGCTAAAGTCCCGGAAATGTCAGCGCGGGAAATAACGGATGTGGTCTCGCAAAGTGTGCAAAAAGATGTCTATGATTTTATCGCAATAAATTATGCTAATGCTGATATGGTTGGACATACTGGTGATTTAGCTGCGACAGTCAAAGCTGTGGAATGTCTGGATAAGCAAATTGAAGTTTTGGAAAAAGTTGTTTTGGAAAAAGGTGGCAACCTAATCATCACTGCTGATCATGGCAACGCGGATGACATGGTTGATTTTGATAGCGACCAGCCCAATACATATCACACTAAAAATCCCGTGCCATTTCTCATAGTTTCTGAAAAGTTTAAAGGTGGCAAACTGCGTGATGGGGGAGTTTTGGGCAACATCGCTCCGACTATTCTGGATATTTTGGAAATTCCTAAACCAAAATTAATGAATAAAGAATCATTATTAAATTAAAAAATAATATGACAAAAATAATTTGTATTGGTTCGACTTGCAAAGATGTTTTTTTTCCAACTGCGGAAGGGCGTATAGTTGAAACGCCGGAGGAAATTTTAAGTCAAAGGAAGATTGAGTTTGAATTGGGGGCGAAGTATCGGATTGAGGAGCGTCATGAAGCATTAGGTGGTTGCGCGGCTAACGTGGCAGTGGGATTGGCTCGTCTTGGTGTGAGTGCGGGGTGCTATTCGCATATTGGCAATGACAAAAACGCGGATTGGATCTTAGAGGTGTTGGAAAAAAATAATGTTCGGACGGAGTTGGTTACAAAAGATAATGAGCTGTCTAGTGATATGTCCGCGATTGTGGTGGATGAAAATTCTGGTGAACGAGTGATTTTTTCTAATCAGAAAGCGAATGCAAAACTAGAAATAATTCCCGAGAAAATCAGTTCCGCGGAGTGGCTTTTCATTGGTGATTTGCATGGCAATTGGCAAAAAGATTTGGATGCAATTATCACCGTGGCGAAAGAAAACAAGATTAAATTAGCCTACAATCCAAAGCAAAGTCAGATCCATGATGATGTCAAAAAAATTGTAGAAATTATTGCTGGAACAGCTGTGCTTTTTCTCAACAAAGACGAGGCCTTAGAAATTCTTTCTCAGCTAGGTGATTTTTCCAAAGAAAATCTCGCGGACGAAAATTTTCTTGTAGGGGAGTTGAAAAAGCTAGGCGCGCAAATTGTAGTGATAACGGACGGTGTGCGTGGTGCCTGGGCCAGTGATGGCGAGGAAGTCTTTTTTGTGCCTGGCCAAGCAGTGAATGCGGTTGATTCGACTGGTGCTGGCGATGCATTTGCCAGTGGTTTTCTTGGAGCCTATTTTAAAGAAAAACCGCTCAAGGTTTGCCTAGATTGGGGCATCGCTAATAGTTCTAGCTCAGTGCAATTTTATGGAGCAATTAAAGGATTGCTTGATGAGGAGAGGATTTTGGATAAGTCAAAATAACACAATAACTATGAATCTCGAAAAACTATTTAATCCTGGGTCTATTGCCATTGTTGGCGCTTCGCAAGAAGAGGGAAAGGTGGGGAATGTGATTGCTAAAAATATTCTAGAGTTGGGTTATGCGGGAAAAGTCTATTTGGTCAATCCGAAGTATGATCAGATTTTTAACGCTAAATGCTACAAAAAGTTAGCTGATGTTGAAGGCGAGGTTGATTTGGTAGTAATGGCCATTCCAGCCAAGTTTGTGGCTTCTGAAATTCGTGAAAATGCCAACAAGGCAAAAAATTTCGTGATTGTTTCCGCTGGTTTTTCTGAGATGGGGGAAGATGGAAAAGCGCGCGAAGCGGAACTTTTGCAACTAGCCAAGGAAAACAATCTCAATATTCTAGGGCCGAATTGTTTGGGCTTTATTATCCCCAAGCTCAAATTGAATGCCTCTTTCGCTAGTGGCCTGCCAGAAGCGGGTAATGTGGCTTTTGTGACACAATCTGGCGCGCTGGCGGTGGCACTGACCGATCTTGCCAAGGCAGAAAAAATCAATTTTTCACAAATTGTTTCGATTGGCAATAAAATGAATATCTCGGAAACAGAAATGCTGGAATATTTAGAAAAAGATGCGGATACGGTGGTGATTGGGATGTATCTCGAAGGAATCAAGGATGGCGTTGAATTTTTGAAAGTGGCCAGTCGAGTTTCCAGGACGAAACCAATTGTAATTTTGAAAGCAGGAAAAACTGAGCGCTCACAAAAAGCGATTGCTTCTCACACGGGAGCTTTGGCCGGAAGTGATGCGATTATGGACGTCGCCTTTGCCAAAGCGGGGATTTTGCGAGCGCAGGACTTGGAAGAATTTTTCAATTTGATCGGCTTTATTTCGCACAATAAAGCAATCGCGTGCAACAAAATCGCCGTCATTACCAATGCAGGAGGCTTGGGCGTGCTTGCGACTGATGCATTTTTGCAAAAAGAAATAGCTCTCGCAGAGTTTAGCGAAAAAACCAAAACGGCTCTGCGAAAAATTTTGCCAGAAGAATCGTCTGTGGAAAATCCAGTTGATATCTTGGGAGATGCGTTGGAAGATCGCTATAAAAAAGTATTGCAGATTATTGACAAAGACAATGAAATTGGCGCGGTCATATGCCTGCTCACTCCGCAAGATCAAACGCCGGTGGAAAAAATTGCACGGGTGATTGTGAAGTTTAATGCCAAGAGCACAAAAGCGATCGTGGCTTCTTTTGTGGGTGGCAAGAAAGTGGAAAAAGGTGTGAAGAAATTACGCATGGAAAATATTTTCAATTTTGCTTTTCCGGAAAGTGCAGTTTCCGTGCTCGATGCGTTCTATCGGTGGAAGTGTAAGGAAAAAAAATCAACGGAAAATTTAGTTGGCGACATAAACCAGGAAAGAAAAATTAAAGCTGAGTCAATTATTGCTCTCGCAAAAAAAGAAAACAGGCGCGCGCTTTATTTTTCAGAAAGTCGGGCGCTTTTTGAGCTGTATGGCATAAATACGATAAAATCTTTTGAAACTGGCGAAGCTGGCTTTGATTTTCCGGTTGTGCTGAAAGTGGATAGCGATGACGTTCTGCATAAAACCGATCGCGGTGGAGTCGTTTTGAATCTAAAAAACCAGTCTGATCTGGACGCTGCAGTGCAAAAAATGCAAGCCGATTTTCCTGGAGCAAAACTCATAGTGCAACCAATGCTTGCGAGGGACATGGAACTTATTTTGGGGATTAAAAGAGACGCTAATTTTGGTCCGGTCGTTGTCTACGGCTTGGGCGGAATTTATACCGAAGTTTTTAAATTAGCCGAAATGCTTATTCCGCCATTTTCCCAAGAAGCCGTGGAAAAATCATTACAGACGGGGAAATTGAGCTTTCTTTTCAGAGAGACGCGTGGACAAAAAACCTATAATCTAACAGAAATCACCAAAATTATCCTCGCCCTGGGAGCATTTGCAATTGAGGCGGAAAGTGTGAAAGAATTCGATATTAATCCGCTTTTGGTCTATAATGATGGAAAAGAGGCTGTGGCAGTGGATGTCAAAGTAATTATTTAATTTACACGACTTACACGCTTACCCGAGTCAGTCGTATTTTCTAAAAAAATCCTGTCTGAGAATGCCTTTTTTCTTCAAAACTTTCCACCGGATGCCGCCGAGTGAGGGAAAGTTTTGAAAAGAAAAAAGAGCGTTCGAGTTATTTTTTTAGAAAATACGGCTGCGAGGTTAAACGCGTAACTCCTATTAAAATAAAATGCCAAAAGAAAAACACAAAATTCTCATTGTGGACGATGACGAGACCATTAAAGGCATCTATGTTGATGTGTTCAAAAATGAAGGTTATGAAGTGATTGAAGCGAAAGACGGAATCGAAGGGCTGGATAGTGCTACTAAACATTTGCCGGATATCATTTTCACTGGAATTATTATGCCACGGATGGATGGCTTTGCCTTGAAAGAAGCGCTTTCTAAGAATGTGGCAACTAGCAAGATTCCGGTAATGATGTCTTCACATATGGGACGCGAAGAAGATCGCAAAAAAGCGATTGAAATGGGCATCAAGAATTTTTTTGTAGTTGGTCTCATTTCTCCTAAAGCTGTTGTGGCTCAGGTGGATGCTATTTTCAAATCTAATGAATATCGCTTGGAACTTGATGACGCCGGAACGGATGCTTTTCGCTTGGCAAGTGATTTGAAATTGGAGGAAGGTTTTATTTGTCCAAAATGCAATGGAAAAGCGCTATTCATTTTGCGTGCAACCGATCTGGCGAAAAAAGAATTTAGTGCGAATATAATTTGTCCGAATTGTGATGAAAATAAATAGATGACAAGAAGCTGGAAGCTGAAAGAAAAAGTAGCAAATGATTTCGAACAGGAGTTGTTGCAAAAATATAATCCGGTCATATTAAAATTGCTTTTTGATCGAGGTCTTTTTTCGCAGGAAAAAATTGAAAATTTCTTTAGTGCCGATTATGCTGCCTTGTCGGAGGTGGGAAATATTTCCGGAATGTCCGAGGCAGTTTCGCGCATTGTCTTGGCGAAAGCCAATAAAGAGCGCATCGCTATTTTTGGCGATTATGACGCAGACGGAGTGACCGCCACGGCACTTTTATTTGAAATTCTTTCTAGTTTAGGTTTTGCTGATTTAACTTACTATATTCCTGACCGTCAACTGGAGGGTTATGGAATAAATGAAAGGGCGCTGGAATTTTTGGCGGCTGATGGTGTAAAATTGGTTATCACAGTTGACTCGGGAATTACCAATGCAGTCGAAGTGGAAAAAGCGAGAAGTTTAGGATTAGATGTGATTATTACCGATCATCATCATGCGCCAGAGATTTTGCCCAAAGCTGTGGCGGTGATTAATCCGCACCTAGAAAATTCCGGGTTTGTCTTTACTGATTTGGCTGGAGTGGGTGTGGCTTTCAAGCTGGCGCAAGCTTTGATGCAAAAAATGGCGCCGGAAAAAATGGATCAACTCAAGTGGCTCTTGGATCTTGTGGCGATTGGAACGGTGGCGGATTGCGTTTCACTTTTGGGCGAGAATAGGATTTTGGTTAAATATGGCCTGGTGGTTTTGTCCAAAACGCGCCGAATTGGCTTTCAAGAAATGTTCAAGGTGGGACGAATTGAAATTGGGGAAAATAGCCTGCCGGATACGCAAAAAATCGCCTATCAGATTGCGCCCAGAATTAATGCGGCCGGCCGAATGGATCACGCCAGTGTTTCCTATAAATTAATTGTCGAAAAAGACACAGCGCAGGCGAGACTTCTAGCGCTTGATGTGGAGAGCAAAAATCAAGAAAGACAAAAGATGACGGCGGAAATCGTAAAAGAAATTGAAACTCTCGCGCTGAAAGATTTTGGTGAAAAAAAATTTATTCACGTGGCAAATCCGCATTGGCCAGTCGGAATTTTGGGGCTCGTGGCTGGAAAGGCGACAGAAAAATTTCAAAAACCGATTGTTGTTTTCCAAGAGCAAGAGCAGGAATATGTTGGATCACTCAGGAGTATTCCGGAGATAAATATTATTGAAAAGATTGAGCAGTGTGCGGAGCTTCTTTCACGTTTTGGCGGGCATTCTCAGGCGGCCGGAGTGCGGGTTTCTAAGGGAAATATGGAAAAATTTTGCGCTAAAATGACCAAGCTCATTGAGGCGGATCTGGCGGGCAAAGAAATTATTTCCACGCTTTTGGTTGACGCGGAAGTCGGCGTGGGGGAGCTTAGCTGGGAATTTATGGCGGAGCTAAAAAAGATGGAACCTTTCGGGATGGGGAACAAAGAGCCTGTATTTATGCTTCGCGGGATGCGTATTAGTGATGTGCGGATGGTTGGCAATGGATCGAAACACTTGAAAATGAGCCTAAAATCCGATAGTGGTGGCCCGCAAATTTTTGATGCGATTGGTTTCAAATTGGGGGCGGAATTTCCTGACTTGAAAAAGGGCGATTTACTTGATGTAGTTTTCAATCTCAGCGAAGACGAATGGAATGGGACAAAAAAAATGCAACTGAAGTTGATTGATTTGAGGTTGGCAAATTAACTCTAAATTTTCAAATCTATGACAGAAAAAATTGTAATGTTTAGCGATGGTGGGTCGCGGGGCAATCCTGGGCCGGCGGGGATTGGTGTTTGGGTGGAAACATTAGGAAAGAAATATGGTGAGTGCATTGGGATCGCGACGAACAATGTCGCCGAATATGCCGCGCTGATTTTTGGCCTCAAAAAATTAAAACAACTTTTGGGTAAAGATAAGACGCGTCAATATGAAATTGAATGCTATCTTGATTCTGAGTTAGTGGTGAAACAGCTCAATCATGAGTATAAGTTAAAAGAAGAATATATCCAGAAAAATTTCATTGAAATTTGGAATATCGCGCTTGATTTTAAATCAGTTAAGTTTTATCATATAGCTAGGGAGAAGAACACGATTGCTGACGCGCTTGTGAATGAGGCGTTGGATGCAGAAAAAGCTCAAAAAGTATTATTATAAAGTTTATGTTTAAATACAAAAAAACCATTGCTATTATATTGATTCTGATTATTGCCGGAGGCTATTTTTTCTATGCCAAGTCTAAAAAGCCCAAAGTGGAATATACCACGGCGACAGTGGAAAAAGGCCATCTCGCGCAAACAGTTTCAGCGACTGGGGATCTCAGAGATGATTCGGAAATTGTGCTCAACTTTGAGTTGGGCGGAAGGATTAGCAAGGTTTTCATTAAAAAAGGCAACAAGGTGGCTGCTGGTGATTCGATTGCGATGCTGGATAATGCCAATCTGTCTGGTCAAGTTGCGGTCGCCAAAGCAACGCTGGACAAAGCGGTGGCTGATGCTGGGGCAAATAATGATGCGGTTCGCGAAGCGGATGTGGCAGTGGATAATGCTGATGATTTTTTGGATGAAACGGAAAAATTGGAAAAACAAAAAGTGGACGCTGCCGAGACGGCGCTCGATAATGCCGAGGACTATTATTCTGACGCGCTGGATTTCTATAATGATGATCCGGACACAACTACGAAGTTGACTTTGACAACAGCCCTAAACAGCAAAAAAGCGGCTGAGGAAGCGTTGGATACTGCCAAAAAATCTCGAGATTTGGCGATTACTTCCGCGGACAACTCTTTGGACGCGGCGAAAGCGAAATTAAAAACGACCCAGTCGGATTTCACGCTCAATTCCAAGAACGCCTCAGTGGACAATGCCAAAGCCAACTATGACATCGCGCTCAATAATCTTTCCAAGGCCGTCCTCAAAGCGCCGGTAACTGGTACGATTGTAGAAGTGAACAACAAGGTGGGAGAAATCTTAGGCACTGGCGTGATTAAGGAATCCTTTGCGCGCATCATTGCCGATGACTATATTATTGAATCGAATATTCCCGAATCGGATATTGTAAAACTAAAACTGGGTCAAAAGGCCAAGGTTACTTTTGATGCACTGCCAGCCGGAGATGAATTTGACGCGGAGCTCATTGAAATCAATCCAGCGGAAACGGTTATTCAAGACGTAGTCTATTATGGGATAAAATTAAAACTAACGGCGGTTGATCAAAGACTGAAAGTGGGAATGAGTGTGAACATTGATGTGGCAACAAACGAAAAGAGTGAAATTCTCATGATCCCGCTTCGGGCGATAAAACTAAACAATGGAGAAAAATCAGTTGAAATCTTGAAAGCGGACAACACAACCGAAGAAGTGAAAATCACCACCGGACTGGAAGGCGACGGGGGAATGGTGGAAGTGAAATCAGGCGTGAAAGAAGGGGATAAGGTCGTTACTTTTACAAAAGATATTTAATTATCAGAACCACTGATTCGCACTGATTTTCCTGATTGCACGTGATTAATGTCAGATTCTAAGTTCAGTGAAATCAGTGTACTCATGTGATAATCAGTGGTTCAGACAAATGAAAAAGCACATCTATGTTGTTCGTCGCGATTTTTCGCTGACGCATAAATATGCTTTTTATGGAGACATCAACATAACTTTAGCGTCCTTTGATTTTATCAGGTAATGTTAATGGCTCCCCACAAATCACGCAATGCGTGGAAAAATTCTCGCGATTATTTGTGGGCTCAAAGTTATAACTTAGTTTGTCGGTGCAGTTATTGCACCTTACCATCATTTCTCCTATCGGGACAAATAATTTGTAAGTCATAGCTTTCCTCCTTTACTCTAAATAAGTTGTTGCGAAAAAAGAACTGCCCCTACTTGTTACTTCCATAATAGTCCAACTATTTTCTATGTCAAACCCCCTAATCCAAGTCCAAAATTTGTGCAAGACCTATTCTAATGACGGTGTGGACACGCGGGCGCTTTGTGGTGCGACTTTTGACATCCAAAAAGGCGAATTCATTTCTATTATGGGTCCAAGTGGTTCGGGCAAATCAACTCTCATGCAAATGCTGGGTTTTTTGGACCGGCCGACGGAAGGCAAATATTTTTTTGAAGGTCGCGATACCTTCACGTTTGATGATGATACGCTGGCCAAAATTCGCAACAAAAAAATCGGTTTTGTCTTTCAATCTTTCAACCTACTTTCTCGCACAACCGTGTTTGAAAATGTCGAGTTGCCTTTGCTCTATGACGAGAAGATTGCAAAGAATAATGAAAAAAAAGTGCTGGACGCGCTCTTGGCAGTAGGTATGGAACATCGGGCCAACTATTTTTCTAATCAACTGTCTGGCGGAGAAAAACAGCGAGTGGCAATAGCGAGAGCTCTAGTTAATGATCCCGAAGTGATTTTTGCTGATGAGCCAACGGGAAATTTAGATTCCAAATCTGGTCTTCAAGTGATGCGGATTTTGCAAAAATTGAACGACAGTGGTCGCACAGTCATTTTGGTCACGCACGAAACCTATACCGCTGAGCACGCCAAGAGAATTATCTATGTCAAAGACGGAAAAATTATCGCCGATGATCCGGTCAAAAATCGACGGATTGCGGAGGGGGAGAATGAGCTTTTGAAATAATCAGTGCGAATCATGTGGTTCAGATTTATGAATATCCTAAACCCCATCAAAATCTCACTAAAAAATCTTCTGGCGGCCAAGCTCCGCTCTTTTTTGACGATCTTGGGAATTATTATCGGCATTGCTTCAGTGGTGGTGGTAATGGCGATTGGTGGTAGTGCGCAAAAATTAGTGCTCAGTCAGGTTTCGGGCATCGGATCAAATTTAATTGGAGTGCTTCCTGGCGCGTCAGATGAAAAAGGCCCACCAGCATCAGCGATGGGTATTGTGGTCACAACACTGAAATACGCTGATCTGGTTGCCCTAAAAGAAAAAAAGAATGTGCCCAATTTGGCTGATGTTACGGCCTATGTCAGTGGTTCGGCGACAGTCAAAAACGCCAATGGTTCATTTCAATCCAGCTATCAAGGAGTGAGTGCCAGTCTTTTGGATGTGGAAGATATCAAGTTGCAATCTGGTCGCTTTTTTCTGAGCGAAGAGGACACAAACCTGGCGCATGTGGCTGTGCTCGGATCTAATCGCGCAACTGATCTTTTTCCTAATGTTGATCCAATTGGAAAAAGCATCACACTCAAAGATGTCAATTTCACCGTCGTGGGCGTTCTCTCTGCGCGTGGTTCGGTCGGTTTTTCCAACACAGATGACATGGTCTATGTGCCGCTTTTTAGCGCGCAAAAGCTTTTACTTGGCATCGATTATCTCAATTTTATGCGCATCAAAGTTGATTCTAAGGACAATCTCGATCGCACCGTGGCGGATGTCAAAGCCACGCTCCGCGAACAGCACAAAATCAAAGCCGATGCCAGCGATGACTTTTCTGTGAGAAATAGTGCGCAGGCAATTGAGTTGCTCACAACTGTCACCAATGTGCTCAAATATTTTCTCGCAGCAGTAGCCGCCATTTCGCTCATTGTTGGCGGAGTGGGGATTATGAATATTATGCTCATTTCCGTCAATCAGCGGATCAGGGAAGTGGGACTGCGAAAAGCGGTGGGAGCCAAGAATATCCATATTATCTCCCAGTTTCTTATTGAAGCGATTTTCATCACACTTATTGGTGGAATTTTGGG
The DNA here is from genome assembly GCA_049304095.1 of Candidatus Moraniibacteriota bacterium. Lineage (GTDB taxonomy): Bacteria > Patescibacteriota > Minisyncoccia > Moranbacterales > UBA2206 > UBA9630. The sequence continues at coordinate 51,995 of JBAQNU010000010.1, forward strand.
CATAATTTTGGGAATTGTCGTCGCGTTTTTGGCTGCGATAATTATCAAGGGCCTTGGCTATGATTGGGAGTTTATCATAACTTTCAGCTCAATGCTTCTGGCCACATCTGTTTCTGTCGCCATTGGTATTATTTTTGGAATATATCCTGCCCGCAAAGCTTCAAAGATAAGCCCGATGGAAGCTCTTAGATATGAATAATTTTTAAATTTTGTAATTTTTAAATAAATATAAATTTCTAATTTTTAAAAATTAAAACATTAAAAAAATTATTTAAAAATTATAAAATTACAAAATTACAAAATTTTTCTGTTATGCATGAACTAATCATTTCAATCAAACTGGCTTTCAAGAATCTTCGTTCCAATTTGGGACGGACGATTTTGACTTTGGTTGGCGTGGTAATTGGCGTAATTGCGGTAATTTTGGTGAGCTCATTGGGACAAGGTGTGAAGGATTTTATTTTGAACCAAGTCGGCACTTTTGGCACAGATCTTATTCAGATTGAAGTGAAGGTGCCGGCGACTGGCAAGGCCTCGACACAAAATGCGGTTGGTCAAGCAACAGGCATTCAAATCACAACTATGACAATTGCGGACGCAAAAAATATCAGCAAGTTGCCCAACGTGGCGGCGACTGCCCCGGGCACAATGACGCAGGAATTAGCTAGCTATCAAAATACCAACAAGCGCGTTTTTCTGTTTGGAGTCGGGGCGGGGTACAGTCAAATTGATCAAAGCACGAAATTGTCAGAAGGCGCATTTTTTTCCGCTAGTGATGATGAGAGTTTGGCGCAAGTGGCGGTGATTGGCAGTAATATCCGCGATGCTTTTTTCGGCGACGATGACCCGGTGGGAAAAAGCATTAAAATTAAAAATCAAAACTATAAAATAGTCGGACTGGCCAGCGAGCGGGGCGCAGTGGCCGGATTCAACTATGATGACCTGATCTACATTCCGGTGCAAACGATGCAAAAAAAGATTTTGGGTATTGATTATATTCGTTTTATTATGGTTAAGGTGAAAGATGAAAAAAAGATTGATGTGACGGCATCTGATCTCATGGCGGAGATGCGACGACTGCATAAAATTACTGATCCAAGCAAGGATGATTTTGGTGTCACTTCCATTAAAGAAGCCCAAGCGACGATTGAAAATGTTTTTGCCACAATCAATATTTTGCTTCTCGCTTTGACTTCCATTTCGCTCATTGTTGGCGGAGTGGGGATTATGAATGTGATGTATGTGGCCGTGGCGGAACGAACATTTGAGATTGGCCTGCGCAAAGCCGTTGGCGCGAAGTCAAAAAATATTTTGCGTCAGTTTCTCTGGGAAGCAATCTTCATCACTTTTTTTGGCGGAATGGTGGGAATAATTTTGGGCTATCTTTTGCTTTTCGTGCTTTCCTATTTCGTGGCCTCTTTTGGTTATCCAATCCGTTTTGGGTTAAGTGCCAGTTCGATTAGTCTGGCTGTCGGTTTTTCTGTCGCCACTGGCGTTATTTTTGGCTATTATCCAGCCCGCGCAGCTTCGAGACTTAGCCCGATGGAAGCATTGCGAAAGGACTAGGTTAGAATTACGCAATAAATCCAAAAAAGCGCAAGTTGTAGCGCTTTTTTGTTTGTGATAAGCTAGAAATAATTTAAATAGCAAACATAAGTAGCAAAATATATGGAAGAAAAAAAGGAAGAATGGAAAGAGCTATTGGAAGAGGCGACATTGGAAGACTCGCCAAAAAAAGAAACTCAGGAAATCCAAAGTGGTGTAGTTGGCGAACCAATAGCGAAGGCAACTACTTCGACAGTCGAAAAAGACAAGTCGGAAATTGAATCTATACCAAAGGAGGAAGAGGTGATGCAGGAAGTGAATGACCAGGAGGAAGAGGTGATGCAGGAAATGAATGACCAGGAGGAGGAAGAAGCATATGAGAAAAAGAATAAAAAAGAATTTTTGTCGCGCCTGGTGATGATTTTTGTCTTAGGATTTCTGATCGGCATTGCGTTCAAAACTGAAGCACTCAAAAAAGTGACAGTTGGTTATAACGATTACCTCGTGAAAACCAAGTCACAAGATTATGATATTAATCAGGCGCAAAAAGAACTAAATAAAGCACGAGACGCAGCCAGTGAAGCGCAGACGCCAGAAAATCCTGACGATTCCAGCGTGGATGCAAATCCAGCGGTGGGCGGCGGAGAGCAAAATAACCAAACGCAAAATTAATTTTTTTATTACTAATCCTATGGAAGATAATATGCAAAAATGGAGTGATGACGTTTTGAGAAAAAAACAGACGGAAAATAAAATAAAAAATTTAATCTCGGCTTTGATTTTGATTTCCGGTATGTTCCTAGGTAGTCTCTTTATCGATCTTTCGCAAATGCTGCAAAAAAGCGGTTTTTCGGGAAAGAAGTTGAACCAGTCAGACATTTTCGAGGCGAACGGCAAGACCTGGGTGGCTTATGGCGAACCAGCAGTTGGCGTGAAGGTGATTAGCGATGAAACTTGCAAAGAGTGCAAGGTAGATGAAATTTTGGTTTGGATGCGACGGATTTTGCCAACAGTCGCGACAGAAAAAGTGGAATATACTTCAGATGAAGGCAAGCAATTGATTGAAAAATTTGGCATCAAAACTTTGCCAGCGTTTGTTTTTGGCGCGGAAATCAAAAGCACTGATTTCTATGCGGAGGCCGGAACGCTTTTTGATGAGAAAGATGGAGAGTTAGCGATGCGTACCGGGGATATTGGTATTCCAGTGGGAAAATATGTTGAATTGCCCAAGATTAATGATGGCGATGCTACTTTTGGAGCAATTGATGCCAAGGTTAAGGTGGTGGTTTTCTCTGATTTTCAGTGTCCCTATTGCAAGCTTTTCCACACAGCCCTTCGCTCGGCGATGAAAAATTATGCGGACAATGTTGCCTTTGATTATAAATTTTTTCCTCTTAGCATTCATGCCGAGGCTAATGATGCGGCGCTGGCCGCTGGATGCGCTTTGGATCAAGGAAAATTTTGGGAATATGCGGATAAGCTCTATGGTGATCAGGCCAACTGGGCAAATAAAAATGATTTGGCGAAATTCAAGGAATATGCCAGAACGTTGGGACTCAACGCCACTCAATTTAATCAATGCTTGGATGATAAAAAATATCAAACCAAGATTGATAAGGACACCAAGGAGGCTGATGGTTTTGGTATCTCTGGAACGCCGGGCGTGTTTGTGAACGATCAATTCCAAACCGGAGCAATTTCCGTCGATCAATTAAAATCAGCTATTGATGGAGAGTTGGCGAAATAGGATTTAAAAAATATTTTCCCGTAGAGACGTGTTCGCCTAGGCGGACACGTCTTTTTTGTGTTGTTGGTTTTGTGCGGGTATTGTTGAACGCCTAGACGAGGCAGTGCCTCGTCTCTACAATATCAATTCAAAATTCACAAACTCCCTCATAAACACCCCCGAATTTTGGCTTAGAATATACCCCTTGCCAAGAATTCTCCTTGTGGTATAATCGAAGATAGTTACACTATATGTAGTATAAAACAGCAAAAATTATGAATTGTCCCTTTTGCAACAACACGGAAACTAAGGTGGTTGATTCGCGTGAAACCAATGAAGGCAAAATCACGCGCCGTCGTCGCGAATGTCCAAAATGTGAGTCGCGTTTCAGTACCTATGAAGAAGTTGAACTCTTGCGACTGAGTGTGATTAAAAAAAATGGCGCGAAAGTCGATTATGATAAAACCAAGATTGAAACCGGCGTAAGAAAAGCTCTAGAAAAACGGCCGGTAACGGAAGAAAAAATCATTGCGTTTATTGGAGAGGTGGAATATGAAATTCGTTCCAAGGAAAAACCGGAAGTGAGCACGAGGGAAATTGGTCGAATCATTCTCAAAAAAATGCGCGAGCTAGATGAAGTCGCTTATGTCAGATTTGCCAGCGTCTATAAATCATTTTGCAGTATTGAGAGTTTCAAGAAAGAATTGGATACGTTTGATAAATAATTTTTCAAAAGGGGGAATAATTCGAAATAAAAATAACAAAAAACTGTATGGCAAAAAAAGTGAAAAAAGGGGGAAAAAAGGTGAGTGCGAAAAAAAAGGCAGTAGCACCGAAAAAAAGTGTTGCTTTGAAAGTGGCTAGCAAAAAAAATGTAGCCAAGGCAGAGGGAATTAAAATTAAAAAAGTTATCAAACGTGATGGGAAACTGGTTAGCTTTGATGAGAGCAAAATTACGAAAGGTGTGACGAAAGCTTTGGCATCAACCAAAGAAGGGACAGCGCAAGACGCCAAAAAAGTGACCGAAAAAGTTACGAAGCTTTTGGGGCGAAAACATAAAGAAGGCTATGTGCCAGAAATTGAAGAAATTCAAGACCTCGTGGAAAGAGTGCTCATGATTTTGGATTTTGAAGAAACGGCCAAAGCCTATATTCTCTATCGCGAGCAACACCGCAAAAATCGTGAAGCGGAAAAGTCGCTGGATGAGGCGGTGAATCTGGTGGATAAATACATTCAAGAAATCGACTGGAAGGTGAAAGAAAATGCCAACATGGCCTATTCGCTCCAAGGACTCAACAACTACATTTCTTCGATTGTGAGCGCTAAATATTGGATGAATCGTGTTTACACAAAAGCGATTCGCGAAGCGCACGAAGGCGGGGATTTTCACATTCATGATTTGCAACTCTTGGCTGCCTATTGTTGCGGATGGGACCTGCAAGATCTCTTGCGAAGAGGATTTACGGGTGTGCCGGGAAAAGTGGCTTGCAAGCCAGCGAAACACCTAGGTTCAATTTTGGGTCAAATGGTTAATTTTACCTATACCACGCAAGGCGAAGTAGCAGGCGCGCAGGCATTTTCTAATTTTGACACACTGCTCGCTCCATTCGTGCGTTATGACAAATTGACCTATGATCAAGTGAAGCAAGAGATTCAATCCTACGTGTTTAATATGAATGTTTCCACGCGCGTGGGATTCCAGACGCCTTTTTCCAATATCACCATGGACATCACTTGTCCGAAAAATCTCAAAAACGAAGCCGTGATTTTTGGTGGCTTGCCTCAGAAGGAAACTTATGGTGAGTTTCAGGAAGAAATGAACTTGATTAATCGCGCCTTTGCGGAAGTGATGACAGAAGGGGACGCGGCTGGACGCATTTTCACTTTTCCTATTCCGACCTATAACATTGGCAAAGATTTTGATTGGAAAGATAAGCGTTTTGATGCGATTTGGGAGATGACGGCTAAATATGGCATTCCTTACTTTGCAAATTTTGTGAATTCCGACATGGATCCAGATGACGCGCGTTCAATGTGTTGCCGATTGCGTCTTGATAATCGGGAATTGCACAAACGCGGAGGCGGACTGTTTGGGGCGAACCCAATGACTGGATCAATTGGCGTGGTAACCATTAATATGCCTCGCATTGGACATGTTGCCAAGAATAAAAAAGAATTCATGAGACAACTAAACTATCTGATGGATCTGGCGCGCGAAAGTTTGGAAACCAAAAGAACAATGGTAGAAAAACTGACCGAAGGTGGTCTCTATCCCTACACGAAATTTTATCTAGCTCCGATCAAAATGCGTCGTGGACAGTATTGGGCTAATCACTTCTCAACAATTGGTCTGGTGGGCATGAATGAAGCGCTTTTAAACTTAATTGGCAAGGACATTACCACGTCAGCTGGACAAAAACTGGCGGAAGAAATTCTTGTGCATATGCGAGAAAGAATTATTGGCTATCAAAAAGAAACCGGCAATCTCTATAACTTGGAAGCCACGCCGGCTGAAGGCACATCATATCGCTTGGCTAGGATGGATCAAAAGAAATATCCAGAAATCATTTTTGCCAACAGCGATAAGGTGAATAAAAAAGAAGCGGAGCCCTACTATACTAATTCTTCTCAACTGCCCGTGCAACATACCGAAGATATTTTTGAAGCACTAGATTTGCAAGATAAATTGCAGACCAAGTATACCGGTGGAACGGTGTTGCATGGATTCTTAGGCGAGCGAATTTGGGATATTGAAACTACCAAAAAGCTGGTGCGCAAAATTGCCGAAAACTATGCTCTGCCATATTTCACTCTTACGCCAACTTTCAGTATTTGTCCGGTGCATGGTTACATCAATGGTGAGCATCCCTATTGTCCCAAGTGTGTCATGGAACAAAAAACCGAAATTTATTCGCGCGTAGTGGGTTATATCCGACCAGTGGAACAATGGAACAACGGCAAAAAAGCTGAGTTCGAAGATCGCAAAGAGTTTAAAGTAAAAAGCAAATAAAAAATTTAAATATAAATAACAATTAAAAAAAATAATATGCAAAAACAAATTTGCCACGACTGTGGCCGAGAGCTTAAAAACAATGAAGAATATATGAACTATGTGATGGAAAGCGGAGAATTTTGCAAGTGCAAAAGTTGCCACGAAACCGATCCGGTGCTGCGTAATTTTCAAAGAACGGAAGTTTATTCCCGCGTGGTGGGCTACATTCGTCCAGTAGCACAGTGGAACAATGGAAAGCAAGCCGAATTTGATGATCGCAAAGAGTTCAAACTAGAAGGCGCAGCTTGCTGCTAACTCAAGAAAGATAGCGGGGCAATCTTGTTTATCGCGGGATTGCCCCGAATTTTACTAAATCATGTAGCATATAACATGTAACATATAACATGCAACCCGTGGCTAAGTAGAGATAGTTGCGAATGTCATATGCTTCATGCTTCATGCTTCATGCTTCATGCTTCATGAACATAGGCGGTTATCAAAAATTAACGCTGATTGATTTTCCCGGCACTATCGCGACGACTATTTTCACGGTCGGCTGTAATTTTCGTTGTCCCTTTTGTCATAATCCGGAATTAGTTTTGGGCGCTGGGCAACTTGCGTCGGGGATGGAAAATAAAACAGAACAAGAATTTTTCGCGTTTTTAAAAAAACGTCAAGGAAAAATCGAAGGCGTTTGCATTACGGGTGGTGAGCCGACCTTACAACCAGATCTCATTGAGTTTGTGAAAAAAGTGCGCGCGCTGGGCTATCTGGTTAAGTTAGATACTAATGGAGCGCGACCGGATATTTTGAAAAAAATGCTTGATTTGAAACTTTTGGATTTTGTGGCGATGGATATTAAAAATCAACTAAAAAATTATAGCAAAACCGTTGGTGTGAAAGTGGATATTGAGCGGATAAAATTAAGTATCGATTTAATTCGCAATAGTCGCGTGCCCTATGAATTTCGCACCACGGTTGTGCCGGGCATCCATACGGAAAAGGATTTTCTAGAAATTGCTAAGTGGCTCTCTGGCGCAAAGGCATATTATCTCCAAGAATATCGGGAAGCAGTAATTTTGGATAAAAACTTGAAAAAGAAAACGAAAGGAAAAAAGATTGATCTGGAAAAGATTCAGACGCAAATCGAGAAAAATTTCGGAAAAATGGGGATTAGACGCTAAAGTTTTTTTGTGTTATGCTTTTTTAAAGGTTCATTTGATTTTCTAAAAAAGTTTATTTGTATGAAAAAACATCTCAATAAAATCCTTTTTTTCACCATAAACATCCTTTTGGTTGTGATTGTCGCGTTGATAATCAAGGGGCAGGATCAAAAAAATAAACTTGATAACGCTTCCGTTATGATTGAAAATTCGCCAGTTCCGACTGATTCTGTGGGCGAAAATGCTCCCGTGCCAGTGCCAACTTCTGCTTCGCCAACCGCCACTCCGCCAGTAGCTGCTACCAAGCCAATAGCAACAACTCCCACAACAACTGCTAACACACAACCCAAGGCCACGCGCACGACTAAGAAATCATAATATGCCAAAAAGCCAAGAAAAAGCGGAGCTGGAATTTAAAGCGCTGGGAACGGATATCTATTTTCAATTGGTTTTTGAAAAAGAGGCGCTTGATGCCAAAAAAGACTTGGCTGACTTGCAAGCATTCTATTTATTACAAGAAAAAATATTTAGTCGTTTTGACGTGGAAAGCGAGTTGAGTTTTTTGAATGCTAATTTGGGAAAATTTCACCCGGTTTCGGCAGATTTTTTGCAAGTAGCAAAAAAAAGTCTAGACTACAATCAGATGACTCGTGGACTGTTCGATCCGCGAATTATTGAAACGCTGGAAAAAATTGGTTATCAAAAAGATTTTAAGACGCTTGATTTGGCAGATATAGAAATTGAAGACACAAAGCGAGAGACACTTGGTGAACTAGAAAAAGACTTAATAATCAAAGATGATAAAATAAAATTTTTACAGCGAATGGATTTTTCTGGTATTGCTAAGGGCTACATCACTGATCGAGCCGGTGCGATTTTGCAAGCAAAAAAATATACCAATTTTTTGCTTGATTCTGGCGGAGATATGTTAGCTTCAGGCATGAATCAGGAAAGCGCAACCTGGAAAATTGATATTGAAGGCGTTGCGGAAAGAAGATTGTTGCTAGGCTTAAAAAACGAAGCAATTGCCACTTCCGGTATTGGCAAAAGAAAGTGGGAAAGTGGCGGAAAAAGATTTCATCACTTGATCAACCCTAGGGATTTAGAAAAGTTCTCTTTTGATTTGCAATCTGTGACGGTAGTCGCGTCGAATGTTACCGAAGCGGATATTTGGGCAAAAGTTTTATTTCTCATGGGCAAAGAAAATGGACAAAAGCTGGCGCAAGAGAAAGAGCTCAAAAGTATTTTTTTGGATTATCGTGGAAATGCTTGGATTTCTAGTGAGTTGAAACGGAATAATTTTGAACTATGATTTAGCTGATTAAAGGATTAATATGATTAATAATGCAAAATATGGGTCTTGATAGTGCAGGTCAAATAGTGCAAGCGGTTCCTTGGGCGTGGTATTTTGCCAGAGCGGGGGGTCTCGTGGCATTTTTGTTACTCTATTTTTCCATTTTTTTTGGTCTGGCAATTCGACTTCCAATACTAAAAAAAATCATCGCACCGGGCGATTCTTTTTCTCTGCATCGGACACTTTCCGCGCAAGTTTTCATTTTTGTTCTTTTGCATGGACTATTTTTTCTGGGAGATATCTATCTCAATTTTGGTTTAAAGGAAATTTTTGTGCCGTTCGCTTCCACCTTTGAACCGCAATTGGTGGCGATGGGGGTTATCGGGATGTATTTAATGTTGATATTGCTTATTACATCATATTTTCGCCGATTCATTTCCTATCGCGCTTGGCGCGCAGTGCATTTTCTCAACATCGCACTCTACGGCGCAGGTTTTTTTCATGCCTACTATCTTGGCACTGATTTGAAGTCTGGCCTCATTCGAGAAATTTTCCTGGGAATGAACATCTTGCTTTTTGGACTGATGATTGCGAGTCTGCTTTTGAAGCTAAAAAATACTTTTACGTCGAAATCAAATGCGAATTTATCTTAAAGTTATTCCGCGTTCATCACGGAATCTTGTCGAAAAAATTAGCGTTGGCGAATATCGCGTGCACCTCACTGCGCCACCAGTGGACGGCAAAGCCAACGAAGCATTGATTAAGCTTTTGGCAGAGCATTTTAACGTTTCCAAGAGTGCTATTGAAATTGTTGGTGGAAAAAGTTCTTCGAGGAAGATGGTGGATATCTTAGGAAGGAATCTGCTATAATATCCCCATGAACAAGGCGAAAATATTTTTGTTATTTTCTTTGAGTTTTATTTTGGGAATTTTTCTGGCGTCATTTTTTTATCCCATTTTTTTGCCATCGATTTCCTTGTGTTTAGTGATGCTTTTGGCCATAATTATCTTTTTTGTTTTCTATAAAAATAAAATCGCAACACTGGTTTCTTTGGCGCTTTTGATGTTTGCTTTTGGTTTTTATCTTACTCAGAAAAAACTGGATAAAATAAACTCATTTAAAGATGCGCCGGAGGAGGTAGAATTTTCCGGTCGGGGGATAATTGTAGCGGAGCCGAAAATAAAAGATAGTAAACAGGATTTAATTTTCTCTGCCTACGCTAAGGCTTCGGTAGATAAATCGTCTGATAATATAAACTACAGCATTCTCATTCAAGAAAGCGCTTTTGAAAATTTTGCTTATGGCGAAGAAATTGATTTGAAATGCAAGTTGGAGTTGCCGAAAAATATGGCGGACAGCGATTTTGACTATAAGGCCTATTTGGCCAGGCAAGATATTTTTTATCTTTGTCAAAAACCTAGCATTGAAAAGACGGGTAAAAATTTGGGCAATCGTTTTTATGGCGCGGTCGTGGCGCTCAAAAATAAATTTAGCGCGAACATCTATGCGCTCATTCCTTCGCCGGAAGCGGCACTACTCGAAGGCCTCATTATTGGCGGAAGCGGAAATTTGTCCAAGGAAATTCAAGCCAATTTTTCGCGCACCGGAATGACGCACATCGTGGCGGTTTCTGGATATAACATAACAATTGTGGCGCAGTATCTGATGCTCATCGGACTTTTTTTGGGTCTTTGGCGGCGACAAGCGTTTTGGTTTGCCCTCATTGGCATTTGGATTTTCATTCTCATGACGGGTTTTCCGGCGTCGGCAATTCGCGCTGGGGTGATGGGCACACTGCTTCTTTATGCGATGAAAAATGGGCGGCTGGCGAACGCCGGTAATGCCATTCTTTTTTCCGCTGTCGTGATGCTTTTTTGGAATCCACTGCTTCTCCGCTATGACGTCGGATTTCAACTGTCTTTTTTGGCCACTCTTGGCATTGTCTATTTCTATCCAATATTTGAAAAATATTTTGGTGAAAAGTTGAAAAAATATCCCGATATTTTTTCGTTCGTGGGAGAAATTCTGTTTATGTCGCTCTCAGCTCAGATTCTAGTTTTGCCGATAATTCTGTTTAATTTTCAAACGCTTTCGCTTATTTCTCCTGTGACGAATATCTTAGTCCTGCCAATTTTACCCATCACAATGCTTATTGGCTTTCTGGCTGTTGCCACCAGTTTTATCTTTCAGCCACTTGCTATTTTCTTTTCTTGGCTAAGTTATCTTCCGTTACGCTATGAAATTTCTGTTATCAACTATTTTGCTAATCTCAAGTTTTCTGCTCTTGTAGTCGGCCTTTCGTGGCAAGGAATGGTGGTTTGGTATATAATTATAGTAGGCGCGATTTATAAGTCTAAAAAAATCCAAACCAAGAAATATGATGAATAATATTAAAGAAGAGACAAAAAAAGAAATAGAAGAGCTCTATACTCAATGTGAAAAAGAATTGGGTGAAATTGAAAAAGAAAAACAAGCGATCTTGGATCGCTTGAGAAAAAAGGTGGCGCAGAAAAAACTTAATCAAGCATTTGAAAAAAAACATGAATAAAAAAGAGTCTTTTTTAAAACCAGATCTTTTGTCAGAGCAATCTATCGAAGGGCAGGAGGAAAAAAATAAGGATATCTCGCAAGAGAAACTAACCCAGTCAGACCTAGCTGAGCTTTATAAATTTGCGAATAAGAAAATAAAAGAGATGGGCGATCGGGTAACTGGCGTGGAGGCTGATGCTGATGGCGAAGAAATAGCGAAAATTAAGCAGGAATTATCTAATCCACTAGCTAATGACCAAGAAGTAGTCAGTGAGGATTTTGAAAGATTGAGTCGGTTGTCTCTTAAATCAAAACAGGTTCTGGAAAGTTTTAAAAAAGGAGTCAAAAAGGCTGTGGCGATTGGGGTTTTGATGGCTTCTCTTTCTATGCCCAATTTTTCTTCTGAGGCGCGGGCGGATGTGGTTGTTGACGAACAGGCTATCGAGCGACAGATTGAAACTGGAAAATTGGAGATTAGAGAATTGCGCCCAGGGATGATTGTTGATCGAAAAGAATTGAAAAAGTGTCTACATGAAGCTTCTCACAATGAACCAAATGAATGGATAGTCGTGATTGCCTGGAAAAAAGGTGCCGATGAAAAACAGGGACGAATTTTGGAGATAAGTGGTGGCGGTCAAGCGAGCGCCTTTTCCGATTTAAACTTGACATTAGACTCGCTCAAGGAAGGGGAAGAAATTGAAAGTATTCACACGCACTCAAGAAAAACTGGGGAACAAGAATTTAAAAAAACAAGCGCTGTTCCATATGATTCAGAAAAATTCGCTTGTCCACCAAGTTTTGGTGATTTAGCTTCTGCGTATTCCAATTTAGAATTTTATAAAGGAAAAGGATTAGAACATCAAGCTTTGTCAAAAAGGAGGGAGCTTGTTGTGGATGTGGATAGAGAGTGGGAATATGGAATTGAAGAGGAAAACAATCCTTTCATGAAAAAATTCTCCAGCTTTATCAATAGCTGGCGCGATAAACGCAACGAAGCGGGAAAAGCGATAGTTTTTAGCCAGGAAGAAGTGCAGACAGTAAATAATTTTGCTGATGAAATAAAAAATAATAGAGGCTTTGATCACGAATTTACTCAAACACTGCAACTTTTTTTTGAATCTAGGGCAAGAGAAGTTGATGATGAAAAAATCAAAGCGCAGTGTCTAAATATTGCCGACAAGGCAAAACAGGCTACAAATGAAGCGTGCAGAAGCGCTCTCAAAGAAAATAATATAAGCCAAGAAGAGCTTGATTTAATTGTCAAAAGTGAGGGCTTGGCGCTAGAAATTTATGGCGTGAAGAATGCGGAAAAGGCTTCTCACGAGAGCAGGGAACAAAAAATTGAAGAACTAAAAGCATGCTACAAAAAGTTTGGAGTTTTTTTGAAATATACGGAAAATAAGAAAAAATGATATAATTATGCTAGGCAGACGTTTAGGTTTTAAAAAATATTTTTATGGACGAAAAGCAAAAACAAGCATGGGAAACATTTCAAAATAAAATGGCCGATCTCAGAAAAAGGCAAGCTGCTGTTTTAGCGTCGATTAGTAAGAAACTAGACCAACAAAAAATAGACAGTATAATTAAAAAACTGAAAAAATAAATGGGAAACGAACAGGCTAAAATTGAACAAGCTGGAGTGCGGGAAGCACAAGAAATGCCACTAACGCAAGAATCTCAGGAGACTTTTATGCAAGAGGCGTTGATTAAATCTGAGGAGGCAGTGGTGAGTTTTGAATCTGAAGGCGCCCAAAGCATGGCTTCTCTTGAGCAAAGGGCTGTAGAGGATGGGCTGGAGATTGATGCGGTAAATAAAGATGAGTTAGCTGCTCTAAATCAAGAGGCAAAAGTTGAAGTAGAAAGGTTAAGGAAAAATTTACAGCCTGGGTTTATAAAAGAATTTTCAGGAAAAAGAAGAAGTGAGCTAGCAAAAGAAATAATAGGAAAAAGGAAGAATCGTAGAATTGAACAAGAGAAAAAAAGAGAAGAATTGGAGAGCTTAAGCGAGTTGAAGCAGGAGCTTGAAAAATTATCAAGTACTGCCGTCGGGAGTTTTCTTAATTATTTTAAACGGAAGAAGCTAAAAACTGAAATAGCTCAGAAAGAAAATTCTCAAGAAATAGTAGGGTTTTTTGACGAGCATAATTTGGACAGGACAGCATTTAATTCAAAAATGGAAAAAGATATTGCAATTTTTTGCGATGCTGAAAAGCGCAGATGGGAATCATCACCCTATAACAAGGATGATATTATAAAATTATTTTCCGAGGAACATCTCTCAGCGCTTTCCCTAGAAGATTATGCCTTATTATTAAAGAGGTTTCCTGGTGAGATGGTGACTCATGTAACTAGGCAGGGAGTGAGGGATCATACTGGGCAAATGTGGCATACCGCTGGAACAGGCATGTATCATGAAGGCTTCAATGAGCTTATTTCTGATGGAAAGTTGCGTTCTCATTGGGGAAGGCATTTTGAGCAGTACGAAAAAAAGAAAGCGATTACTGAAGCCCTAAAGAAAATAGGCCTTGGGGAGAAATGGAAAACAAAAGAAGATGCATTGAGGAGTCTGGACGAACTGACTGATACGAGTGGAAGAATCCGTTACCTAGAGAGTTATTCTGACTACAATGCCATACATGTTGCGGCTGAAGAAGTGGCTGATGAATTTTATGGTGCCGAGAGGGGTAATGAAATTTTTTTCGCTTTCTCTTCAAATCAGATTGCTTCTCAATATTATTTTAATGGAAGGCTGGATAAAAAAGATTTTTCCGTCCCTAACGATCAATGGATTTGGACCAATGAAGATAACGGGATAGATTTGAATTCTGGTATCGTGTTTATCCCTAGAGATGCCGAGGTGGATCCAGTTACTGGCTCAAAATATGAAATAGGGGAAAATGGGGAAGCTATTGAGGATGGTGAGCAGAGGCAGGTTGTTGGTGATTTCATCATGTCTGATGATTTTGATGACTTTATTAAAAAAGCATCGGAAAGTTTGACTGATTCAAGTGATGTTGAATCTCGAGCCAAGACGAAATCTTTAATCGAAGAATTGGAAGAAAAATACAACATAAAAAGTCGACAGTTAAGAGAGAATATTCTAAACAGCAGTTTTATTCAGAAAGCCGTGAAGAATCTCGGTTCAAAGCAGAACATAATTATAGAGGAGAAGTGGTTATTTTATAAAAAAGCGAAAAAAACAATATCATCTCAGGAATTTTGGGAAAATAAATTCAAAAATCAACCAAATAAAAAACCATCCAAAATAGTCTATTACGAAGGCGGCAACCCAACGGAAGCGCTTGCTAGATGGAAAGAGCAAAATGGCTTGACGAAAAGTCAGTGGAAGGAAGACATGGGATTTCCTGAGAAAAATAAGGATAAACTTTCCACGGAAGCAAATCAAGGAATTGAAAGATTTAGATCTTTAGCTAAGGAAGCAATAGGAGACTATTTTGCGAAGGATGAGGATGTCATATAGAAAAGGCAATAAGTTTAATTTATAACCAAAAACAATATGAGCAAGGAAGGGAAAGTCTTAGAATTTAAACGACCCGTCAAGAAATTATCAGAAGCGGAAATGATAGAAGCTTCAATGGCGACGTCTTATGGGGATGAAGAAATTGATGCAATAGAGAAAGAACAGCTTGAAATAGATGAGCAATGGGGAGGGTTGAGAAAAAAAATAGCCGAACTCAATTTAAAATTTGCAGGAAAAAAATTAAAACTAGTGTCATCAGAATCCGTTGATCAAATTGAGCAGCGAAACGGTCTAATGGGGGAGCTTAATTCGTGCGAAGAAAGAATGCGACGGCTCATTGGCAGAACAGAAAGTAAGCTTGCTCTGGAAAAAGAAAGGCAAGATTCGCATAGGCAGAAATATCTATATTTGGCGAAAGGCCAGGAAAAAGAAATGAAAATTGAGGCGAAAGAAAAATATGGATCCGAACTCAGGGGTTTCAGTTCTAATATAGGAAATCTCGACGCGATATTGGTCAGCTTGCGGCATATGAGAATGATTATTCAGAAATTGAAAAAAGAATTTTTTTAATATGCCAAACCGAAAACTAATCTATTCTTTTCTTGGAATCCTTTTGACTTTTGGTTTGATTTTTTTTGGTGTTTCTTCCAATGCGCAGAGTCAAAAATTGCAAGTTGTTTTTTTGGATGTCGGACAGGGGGATGCCATTTTGATTTCCGAGGGTGAAAAACAAATCCTCATTGATGGCGGAGTGAGTGGGCAAAATCTTTTGGAAAAACTGGGAGAATATGTCCCTTTTTGGGATCGCAAAATTGACATTGTGATTGCCACGCATCCGGACGCGGATCATATTTCCGGGTTGGTTTCGGTGCTCAAAAATTATTCTGTTGATCAAGTGATTGAGAGTGGCGCCGAGAGTCAGTCGCAAGTTTTTGGGGCAATGGAAAAAATAATCTCTGAAAAAAAAGTGGAAAAGCAAATCGCAAGAAGAGGGATGAAAATAAAATTGTCTGATGATGCCAGTTTAGAAATTTTTAGTCCGACAGATACAATTGTTGCGGGTTTGAAAAAAGATGACACTAATTCGGCGAGTATCGTGGCAAGACTGACATATGGAGAAAATAGTTTTCTTTTCACGGGAGATTTTCCGCTGGAATTGGAAAATCAATTAGTCAGCGCAGGCTTACCTTTGAGTTCTGAAGTACTCAAGGTTTCTCATCACGGATCAAAATCCGCCACAAGCGTGCAGTTTTTGGATTATGTTAATCCGAAGGTTGCGGTCATCTCCGTGGGAAAAAATAATCGCTATGGTCATCCGACGGCAGAAGTTTTGGATCGGCTAAAAAGCAAGCAACTTAAAATTTTACGCACAGACATTTTGGGCGATGTGGTTTATGCTTGTGCGGGCGCACGTGAACAATGCGTGCAGGAAAATACGCAATAATTTAGCTTTTGTGCATATCCTGGGGATAACTTTTTTACTCTTGGCTTATAACAGCCATTTTTTTGTGTGAAAAAATAGCTCTAAAAAGTGTTGACGAATAAACTCAAGTGGGGTAAAATAGATTTATCGTCAATAAGAGTGGAGCTAAGTGGGGAAATATTATGTTTATTGGAGAATACCAACATGCGATTGATCCTAAGAAAAGATTGGCCGTGCCGAGCAAATTTCGCGTTGAATTGAAAAATAAGGTAGTGGTGACGCGCGGGCTAGATAAATGTCTTTTTATCTATCCGATGAAAGTGTGGCAAGAGTTGGCAGAGAAGTTGGGTTCTATTCCAGTGGGAGAATCAGCGACACGCAGTTTTGTGCGCTTGATGCTGGCTGGAGCGACGGATGTGGAAATTGACAAACAAGGTCGCGTGCTTATTCCAGATTATTTGAAAGAATATGCAAGCCTTAATCGCAATGTGGTTATTGCTGGAATCTATAATCGTTTGGAAATTTGGGATGAGTTGAAATGGAATGAATACAAAAAAAGCGCTGAGAAAAATAGTGATGAGATTGCGGAACAATTAGGAAAATTAGGGGTATATTAAAATATGACTATTCATAAATCTGTTTTACTGAAAGAAAGCATAGAAGCGCTAAACTTAAAAGAAGGAATGATTGTGGTGGATGCAACGTTGGGTGGCGGCGGACATAGTCGCGAGATATTAAAGATAATTGGAGATAGCAGCCTGCCTGCCGCCTGCCTGTCCGGTAGGCAGGGTAGGCAGGGAAAATTGATTGCTTTTGATGCGGATGCGCTGGCGATAGAAAAATTTCAAGCAAGCATAAAAAAAGAAGATAAGAAAAATGTTATTTTAGTAAATGCAAATTTCAGAAATTTAGAAAAAGAATTAGAAAAGCTAGGGATTGAAAAAGTAGATGCAATTTTGGCAGACATTGGTTATTCTTCGGATCAACTGGAAGGCGCCGAACGGGGAATTAGTTTTCAGTTGGACTCTCCTTTGGACATGCGCTTTGATCAAAACCAAGAATTGACAGCCAGAAAAATCGTGAACGAATATAGCGAAGAAGAACTGGAGAGGGTGTTGCGAGAATTTGGAGAGGAAAAATTTGCCAGAAATATTGTCAGAGGAATTTTGAAATATAGAGAGAAAAAGAGCATTGAAAATACGAAAGAGTTGGCGGAGATTGTTTCTGCGCATGTGCCGGGAAAATATCGGAGCGGAAAAATCAGCCCTGCCACAAAAACATTTCAGGCCATTCGAATTGAAGTTAATAGAGAATTGGAAAGTTTAGAGATATTTGTGCCAAGTGCACTGGGTGCGCTAAGGAGTGGCGGACGACTGGCGATAATTTCCTTTCACTCATTGGAAGATCGCATTGTGAAAGAAAAATTCCGGGAAAATGCAAGGGGATGCATTTGCCCGAAAGACTTTCCAGTTTGTCTTTGTCAAAAAACGGCAAAAGTGAAAATAATCACGAAAAGGCCACTCACTTCCGGCGCAACTGAGTTAGCGGAAAATCCCAGAGCCAGAAGCGCAAAGTTGCGAGTTTGCGAAGTAATATAGGATTGGGCTTACACGTAAGTCACCTAAAAATAAAAATAAAAATCCCGCACGGGACAGAAAAAAAATGGCAAAAGTAATTTTCATCAACAATAAGCGCAACAGCGAAAAAACGACCAGAGTTGAAGCTGGAAAGCGGGGAAGTATCAGGATTGGTTTGGCTTGGTCTGGTTTTCTTACCATCCTTTTTGTTGTTTTTTTCAGCGCATTCTATCTATTCCAAGTTAACGATTTGGCGGTGAAAGGCTATGAAATACGTGATTTGGAAAATCGGATTGCTAAACTGCAAAAAGATAATAAAAAAATGCAGATTCGCGAAATGGAGTTGCGTTCGATGTATGCGGTGGAAAAAGCCGCACCGAATTTCAATTTAGTGAGTCCCGTAGGCGTGTCTTATCTGGAGCTTGATGGTCCGGTGGCACTAAGATAGTAAAGACTCTAAAAAACTAACAATGACAAATGCACAAAGACAGAAAAAATATAAAATTGGTAGTCGTTGCGAGGTTAATGCGGGAGTGAATGATTCCCGGATCTACGTCTTGGCTTTTGCTGTCTCGCTAATTTCTTTGGCGATTTTTTTTCGCCTGTATTCCTTGCAAGTCAGTGCGCATGCCTCCTATTTAGCTTTGGCAGAAAATCAACACTCATTGTTCAAAAATTTAATTCCCACTCGCGGGGAAATTTTTCTGAGAGACAGAGACGCACTCTATCCAATTGCCGTGAATAAAGAAATGAACATGGCCTATGCTGTGCCGAAAGAAATTGAAAATCCGGCTGATGCGAGCGACAAGGTGGCTGGCGCGCTGGAACTTTCACGGGATGAACTTTTTGCCAAGTTTAGCAAAGAGAATGATATGTATGAAGTTTTAAAGCATAAGCTGAGTGATGAGGAAGCGGACAATCTAAAAAAACTAAAATTGAAAGGCGTCTATCTCACCGATGAAGCCTTGCGCTATTATCCAGCTGGAGAATTGGCGGCGCATATTTTGGGTTTTGTTGGCTGGAGAAACAATGAATTTGGTGGGCGCTATGGCACAGAGTTGTTTTTTGATGAGAAGTTGAAAGGTCAAGAGGGAAAGCTCTTTCAAAATAAGGATAATGCTGGTCGCTGGATTTCTACGGGAGAAAAAGAAATTGCCTATGCTAAAAATGGAGATAATCTTGTTTTGTCGATTGATCACATTGTCCAATATGAAACGGAAAAGATGCTTCGCGCCGCGGTGGAAAAATATGAAGCGGACAGAGGCACAATTATTGTGATGGAATCTGCCACTGGAAAAATTCTTTCCATGGCCAATTATCCTACCTTTAATCCGAATGATTATGCTAAGACGGACAATATGGAAGCTTTTCGCAATCTGGCAGTGAGCGATCCCTATGAGTGCGGAAGCGTTTTTAAAACCTTCACAATCGCTTCTGCAATTGATGCGGGAAAAATCAGTCCAGGTACGACCTATTCTGACACGGGCACGGTGACAGAAGCAGGCTATTCAATTCATAATTCTGACCTAAAAGCCAATGGCACACAAACGATGACGCAAGTCTTGGAAAAATCTCTCAATACCGGTGTGATTTTTGCTGAAAAATTGATGGGCAATGTTGCTTTTGCCGACTATATGCACAAATTTGGTTTTGGCGAAGTGACTGGCGCGGATGTTTTTGGTGAGGCAGCGGGTAATGTGCGCAATCTGGGTAACTTGAAAAGTAATATCCAATTTTTCACTGCCTCTTTCGGACAAGGCATCACAGTCACGCCTTTGCAACTCATTTCTGCCTACAATGCCATTGCCAATGGCGGAGTGCTTTTAAAACCTCAAATTATAGACAAAATAATTCATGCCGATGGAACAGAAACTGATAACTCTCCCGAGGAGGTGCGTCGGGTAATCTCTGAAGATTCCGCAAAATTGGTAGCGCAGATGCTACGTAGCGTTGTGACGGATGGGCATGGAAAGCAAGCCGACGTGCCGGGATATTTGGTGGGCGGAAAAACTGGCACGGCTCAAGTTGCCAGTAGTAGTGCTAAGGGCTATGCTGAAGGAGAAAGCATTGGTTCCTTTGCTGGTTTTGCTCCAACGGATAATCCGCGCTTTACTATTCTCGTGCGTCTGGACGATCCAAAAACCGTCCAATGGGCGGAATCAAGCGCCGCTCCGACATTTGGAGAATTGATGAAATTTTTGCTAAGCTATTATCATGTCGAGCCGACTGAAAGCTATCCTTCGAATGCTTGGGATAAGTTTAATCAAATGCATACACTCGAGAATGATTTTTTGAAAACGAAACCAGAAGAAGAAATTGAAGCGGAAAAACCTAAAAATGATTTAATTATTGAAACTGAAAAAAAAGATGCTCAATAACCAAAAAAATAAATCTAGTGCTGGAGGAGAAGTCGGCAAGTTTTCCAAGAAAAGATTGGCGGAATGGCCACTTCGTTTTATGGCGCGCGCAATTTTGCGAAAATATCGGCCACGGATTGTGGCTATCACAGGATCCGTGGGGAAGACTTCTGCTAAGGAGGCGATTTTTTCCGTGCTTTCAGGGAGCTATCGCACAAGAAAGAGCGAGAAAAATTATAACAACGAAATTGGAGTTCCTCTGACTATTTTAGGTGTTGAGAGTGGTGGCAGTTCTCTTTTTGGCTGGCTCGTGGTTTTTTTGAAATGGCTTGGCAGTCTCATTTTTTCAGTTAAGTATCCAGAAATTCTTATCCTTGAGATGGCGGCGGATCACCCGGGAGATTTAGCCTATCTGGTTGATTTTGCTCATCCAGATATTTCTGTCATTACGGAAATTTCTGCTAGTCACTTGGAATATTTCAAAACACTGGAAGGTGTACTGAAAGAAAAAGCCACGCTGGTAAGAGCATTGGATGAAAAAGGTCTTGCTATTATTAATATTGATAATCCGCAATTGGCTAAATTGAAAACGAGTTTGAAGTCAAATGTTTTGACGTTCGGATTTTCCGATGAAGCTGACGCAAAAGCGACTGATGTTCTCTTGAGTGGTAAGGAGATGAGAGGGCTAAGCTTCAAGTTGAACTATAAAGGCACAACTATGCCGATGCGCTTAAATAACGCTCTAGCCAAAGAACATGTCTATGCGGCGCTAGCCGGCATTTCTGTCGGCATTGGATTAGGCATGAATCTGGTGGAAATCGGGACTAATTTGGAAAATTTTTCTTTACCACCATCTAGGTTGAATCTACTATCTGGTATTAAAGATACCTATATCATTGATGACACCTACAACTCTTCGCTTAAATCTGTGGAAGCTGCGCTGGCTACGCTTGTTCAGTTAGGTGAGGGCAAGAGAAAAATTGCCGTTTTAGGTGACATGCTGGAATTGGGCACTCAGATGGAAGAATCGCATGTTGCACTAGCGCGGAAATTTCTGGAAACCAAGAGCGATATTTTCATTTCCGTCGGACGCAGAATGCAATTTGCCGTTTCCGAGCTTCGCAAACAAAAATTTTCCGGTGAAATTCATGCTTTTCGCAGTCCACTGGAAGCGGGGAAAAAACTGCAAGAAATTTTGCGCGCCGGGGATGTGGTTTTGGTTAAGGGCTCACAAGGCATGCGGATGGAAAAAGTGGTGGAGGAGGTCATGGCTGAACCAGAAAAAGCCGAAAAATTACTTTGTCGTCAAAATGAAGAGTGGAAAAATATTCCTTGGACGGAGGTTTAATTGATTAAATATTTTTTTATGAAATATAAGGCAGTGGGTTTTGATTATGGTGGGGTTATTGCTGGCATTCCAAGTTCAGAGTTTAATCGACGAATTACAGAATTACTTGGCGTAAGCATCGAAACGTATAAAACAGTTTATTTTAGAAATAACCACTTATTAAACCACGACACACTATCAACAGATAAATTTTGGAGCAAAGTGTTAAGTGAAATGAATAAATCCGACAAGCTTGATGATTTGTTAAAATTTCTCAAGTCACTAAATCAGCACGAAATAAATAATGATATTTTAGAATTAGCTAGGCACTTAAAAACTCTTGGTTATAGAATTGGGATATTAAGTAATAATACGTTAGAGGGGGTGGATAAAATGAAAGATGCTGGCTTGATGGAATTATTTGATGTTGTGGCTGTGTCTACAGAAATTGGTTTTAGTAAGCCAAATCCAAAAGCGTTTGATATCTTCATAGAAAAGCTTGATGTATCACCACAAGAGCTTGTTTTCATAGATGATACAGCGAAAAGCTTAGAATCGGCAAAAGAAATTGGTTATCAACCTGTCATATACACTGAATTGAAAAAGTTACAGAATGACTTAGGCGAGCTGGGAGTTTTATGATGCAAATAAGGAGTTTTGTTTCAAAAAAATCACCGAGCACTAATACATTTGCTTGACTAGAAGTTTTTGGGTGCTATAATAGCAAAGTTATCGAAAAATGAAAAATATGCGCCTATAGCTCAGTCTGGTAGATCCGCCAGCTGGCGGACTATTAAGCAAACAGGGAGGATAAATGTGGGTATGTTCAAAACTTACGCAATTTACAATAAAGAAAAAGATACAATATACATAGGACAGACCGCTGATCTTGAAAGTAGGCTATTGAGGCATAACGGAGTACTTAGGAATAAAGAAAAATCATTTACGAGTAAAAATAGCGGAAATTGGAAATTGATTTACGAAGAAAGTTTCGAAAGCAGACAAGATGCAATGAAAAGAGAAAAGGAATTAAAAAGTTGCCAAGGCAGAAAGTTTATTAGAAGTTTGACAAAATAATATATAATGCGCCTATAGCTCAGTCCGGTAGAGCAGTTGCCTTTTAAGCAAACGGTCCCAGGTTCGAATCCTGGTGGGCGCACAAATAAAAAACTCAGTCCGGTTGATCCGCCAGCCGGCGGACTTTTAAGCAAACGGTCCCAGGTTCGAATCCTGGTGGGCGCACCATAGGGGATTTATCAGAATCACAAGTCTTATTAATCTCATAGATAACCCCCAATCGGGTGGTTCGAAAACCTTCTTTTTTTGGTATAAAACTCATTCAGGGGACATGAAAAGCTTTTCCCGAAGCCTCTTGCTCTTTTTCCTTTCATCCAGATGACAAGTCATGGCATTCCTTGAATTATCCCTATTCACACCAGTAGGATATTTGAGCTTTTTGTGCTACAATAAATTCATCGAAGTGGGGAATATAATAAAAAATATAAACCAAAAAAATGAACAAGAATCTGCTCTCTCTCGAAATAGCGAACTAAAATTATTTTCCCATATCTAGCAAGTTATGAAACAAAAAATAAATGTAAAAAATATCGAAATTGTCCTATTTCAAAAAAGTCAAGCGGACTATATTTCATTGACTGACATTGCCAAATACAAAAATGCTGAATTTCCCGCCGATGTTGTGAAAAACTGGACAAGAACAAAAAGCACGGTGGAATTTCTTGGTTTATGGGAAAGGCTGAATAATTCTAATTTTAAACTGGTCGAATTCGACGGGTTTAAAAACGAAGCGGGCAGCAATGCTTTCGTATTATCTCCTCAAAAATGGATTGAGAAAACAAATGCCATTGGCATCATTTCCAAGTCAGGCCGTTATGGCGGAACCTATGCCCACAAGGACATTGCTTTTGAATTTGCTTCTTGGATTTCAGCCGAATTCAAGCTCTATCTCATCAAGGAATTTCAACGGCTCAAAGAAGAAGAAAATGAAAGAAAATCACTGGGCTGGGATCTGCGAAGAAATTTAGCTAAAATAAATTATCGAATTCATACCAATGCCATCAAGGAAAACTTGATTCCCGCAAAAATCAGAAAGAATCAGGAAAACATAATTTATGCCAACGAAGCCGATGTGCTGAATGTGGCGTTGTTTGGAATAACGGCTAAAGACTGGCGAGATAAAAATCCTGGAAAAGAGGGAAATGTAAGGGACTATTCTTCAGTTGAGCAGTTAGTGTGTCTAACTAATCTGGAAAGTATGAACGCGATACTGATTAAACAAGGCATAGCACAAAAACAAAGGCTGCAAGCGTTGAATGAGATGGCAATTGATCAGATGAAAATACTTTTAGGACAAAGCAATGGGGCGATTAAGAAAGGCTCTTTAACAAATAGTGTGTTGAATTAGTATTAGAAATGGAATAAAAGCGAGCGTTACTTTTGCAATATAATTATCAATATTTCTAAATCCAAAGGAAACTCTTTTAATCATCTTGATTTTTGTGTGCACCCCTTCGGTAAAAGCATTGGTGGAATAATTATCAAAGTAATTCAGAATATTTTCCTTCCAACGAAACAAAGTTTTTCCAAAGCTTTTCATATACCGAGAATGTGAATTTTCGCAAAACATAATGATCGTATTCAATTTCTTCCTGGCTTCTTTTTTATCTTTCAAACAATAAAAATCTCGCAGTTTTTCTTTGATGAAGTAGGCTTGGTAGAGCGAGGGAAACTTTTCCAACTTTTTAAACAGCAATTCCAATTTGATTTTCTCTTTCTCATTTAGTTTCTCTTTCCCTTTAAATAGTATCTGCCGGATATGGTAGCCCTTGTTAACCATAATCGATCTGACTTCATCCAAATTTTTGTTGGCATAAGCAATGACATGAAATTTATCCACCGTCACCTTCACTTTAGGCAACTCTCTTTTGATTGTATTGAGATAGCCTCGTTGCATATCAATGCAGACCTCAGAAATACGCTTCTGGTCGGCTTTTTGCAAGAATTCAGTTAATGTTGCCAGTCTGTCATCTTTGCCCACCATCAGCAGTTTCTTTTTGGTGATATTAGTCGCCGTCAACACCAATTTTCTTCCGCGATAGCTATGTTCATCAATACCCAGCACGAACTTTTCACCCTGCTCCTCCCAATCAATCTCTTTGAATTTCTCATGATTTTCTTGCAATACTGCATACAAAACCGGCGGAGAAATATCGGTAGTTTGTTTCACGTAGCTCAAGCTATTCCGAGCCAGATCTTTTAAAAGTACTCTTCTGAAATTTTCTGTTGTACTTCGCTTGTCGATGCCAACCACATGTTCCATAAAAGCTTTCTTGCAATGATTGCAGTAGAACCGTCTAACCCTCAAACGCAAGATTACCTTTCGACTTTGCCATACGGAGTGCAATATCTTTCTGGACTTGTACTGGTGAACCCTCTTGACCGAACAGGTGCAGTGCGGACAGATACAATACTTGCGGGGGTTTCTAACTTTAACGGTAACTTCCTCATCTGTTATCTCCCAGCCGTCAACCCAGACATTTTGCAAATTTAGCAGTTTTTTGATATCTTGTTTCATAGGAGTGGTGTGAATTTATGTTTAAGCGCTTAAATTCTACCACTTCTTTAGTTATCCACCACACTAATTATTATAGAGCCTTAAGAAATTGCAAGAATAGTTTTTTGTGTTACAATGAATTTATTAAAAAAAGTAGATATAAATTTTCTCAAAAACCAAAAAAATGAATAAAATTTTTACTCTCTCTCTCTCTCTCGAATAAACTACTAAAATCTTTATTTTTTAATAAAGCATATTTTCGACTGGTGCTGTTTATTTTCTGTGCCGGTTTTTTTGTGTTTGGGTTTGGAGCGAAGGCGGGTGCGGCGACGTATTATGTGGACCAATCAATTGGTAATGACTCTAACCAAGGAAGTTCAGATTCCCAGTGGAAGAATATTTGGTATGCTGATGAAAAAATGACCGATGGCGACACGCTTAATATAAAAGCTATGGCTAATAATCCTCATCGTGGTAACATGAACACTTCCACGAATAATTTGACAGTGCAAGGAACTGATGGTGAGACAGCCTACATATTGGGCTCTCGTGATGTTTCGAGTGGGGCTAATATTGGGAGTCTCGCGTATAATACCGATTTGGATAGCTGGACTTCTTCAACCATTCCAACAAGGCTCGCAGTTACTTTGACAGGAGACTCTTTAATTACGCAACAAACCGGAGATTTTGTTCAATCAGGGAGTTCTGCAAAATTTGCAAGAACGTCTACGGGAACGGGTTCTTTAACGCAAGTGGTTTATTTACCGGCGAATACTGAATTTAGCATTAATTTTGATCATTTTGAAACAGCAGGATCGTATAGATTTAAATATAATGTGCGTGAAGATTTAGTTACAGATAATTATCTCCAGTCTGATGGATCTTGGTCTTCTTCTGGCTACACCTTTGACGATGTTGGAAACTCAAATGGGCATTGGGCTAGCTATTCTAAAACATTTACGACGAACGGATCGAGTACTTATTATGTAACCGTTAATATGGGATACTCAACAACATCTTATCTTGATAATTTTACTATTATTCCTACCGAAAATAATTATTCCTGGTCTGTTTATAGTGGGGATATATATAAACTTGACCAGATATTACCAGATCAGATAAAAACGCTAACAAAATGTACTAGCGCAGTATGGACATCATTAGGGGCAAGCGCGCTTTCTAATATTTTACAAGGATCAAGCAAAGACGAATTATTTCCCGGACAATGGACATGGGAAAGCGGAACACTTTATTATCGTCTTTCCGCTAATGAATCCGATATTACAGGTATTCATTTCGAGGCTGGTATGATACATGAAAAGATCGGCTCAATAGGTAGTACACTTATTTTTGGTGGCAATGGAATTGCCTTGAATGATTTGTCATTACTTGTTGCTAATAATAATGGTCTTGCTATCTCCTCTGGTGGTAGCGCAATAGCCAGTAGAGTACATAGTTTTTTTTCGAATTATGTTAATGGTAGTTCTTTTAGCTCAGACGGAGATCTTGTGGCTAATAATTGTACTGGATCTGACAGTTATATAGGTTTTTTGGCATCAGGCAGTGATGCTTCTTTGGTTGTAAATAGAAGCCTTGCTTCAAATAATTATAACAAGGGTATCGTTTGGACGAGTGGAGCGGATGGAGCTGCTAATTATTCGATTGCCTCTGGAAATGGATTGGAAGAAGCTGCTAATAATACAGGAATTGCTGTTCATGTAGGAGGAGAGTCTGATGTTAATATGTATAACAATACCTCTCAGGGTAACTATGGAAGAGGCATAGGTGTATCTGGCTCTGGTTTAATAATTACTAAAAACAATATCGCGTATAATACTGAGTATGGCGCATCGAGTGATTTCCATATTGCTGATTTTTCAGGATCGTTAACTCATACAAATAATATTGGAGGAGGTTATTATTCGGGATGGTCTCCTTTGACTAGTGAACAATTAACTAATCCTCTTTTTATTGATTCTATTTCTCATGATTTTACCATCCAATCTACCTCTCCTGCCATCGATGCCGGCACCGATGTCGGACTGGCTACCGACTACGCCGGCAACCCTATCTATGGCCTCCCTGACATCGGCGCCTATGAATATCAGCCGCCATATACCATGGGTTCTAACCAAGTGGACGTTGCAGCTGATGTGCGAGTCTATGGAAACGGAAAATTTAGAAACACCGAAACTCCCAACGGAACGGACGCCGATCTCTCAGTTGATCCGGCTTCCGACAACATCACCCAGTATTTGGATATCGACATTGCCACTTGGGAAACTTCAGGAGACTATGAAAAACAATGGACAGAAAGCTCCACCACCATAACAGGAAACACCTTGCATACAGTTGGCGATTTGGAAGCGGGAAAATACTACAACATTACTGCTGACGATGCTGTCACGGGTCTTTCCAGCGCCACTTGCGATGCAGTCGATTCCAATTTCGTCTGCCAGGCCGATTCCAACGGACAAATCGTGTTCACTTGGACCGGCGGATATTCTACACACACTTTCACAGTGACCGAGGGGGATAACCTTGATCCAACGGTAACCAACGGAACCAGTGCCAAATTTCACACTGATACAACTTCCGTCACACTGTCTCTGGTCACTTCTGAAAACTCCACCTGCAAATATTCGACAGAAAATACCACCTATGACAACATGACCACTTTTACTAATACGGGTGGAACTACTCACACCACGATAGTAAATAGCCTTACTCCCAGTAACTACTCCTACTATGCCATCTGCCGTGATACCGTAGGCAACGATACCAGCTATACACTTACATTTGAAATTGCTCAAAGAGAAAATGATACTGGAATCAGTGACGCCAAACTAAAAATCAACGGAAACAATGAAACCCTAGACAAGGACAAGAAAATCTACTTTGATGAGGACGAAGGCCGACTGAAAGGTCAGGATGATACCATCGCCAACGGAACAGTTAAAATATACAAAGAAGGCAAGAGAATTGCTACGGTTGATGTTGGTAGCGATGGCAGTTGGAGCAAGAGGCTATCTTTCGGTCACAACAAAACTTACACACTGAAACTTAAATTCTATGACCAGTATGGAACACTCAGGGACGAGAAAGAGCATGATGTTAAAGTGGATACTGAAAAACCAGTTTTCATCAATCCCTTTTCTCAAACACTCTCTATTCAAAAAGACGATAAAATAAATTTTGAAGCGACTGATGACACAGGCATCGATTATTACAAAATTCAAATTTTGGATAAATTAGGTCATATTGCAAGAGCCTGGAGAAAACAAATCAAAAGTTTCTATCTTATTCCAGAAAACATCTTAGAGCAGGCGGATACTATTATGGTCAGAGCTTATGACAAGGCGGGGAACTACGCCGAAGAAAAAGCTGTCTTAAATATCACCAATGCCAGTAATGATACGCTAGCAGATAATTCTGGCAATGAATCGTCAAAGCAGGAGGCGAGCAATGCAAGTAAGCCCAATGTTTGCAATTACACCGTGCAAGCCGGTGATACTCTGTGGAGCATTGCCAAGACAGTCTATGGCGACGCTACGGAGTATCAAAAAATTATTGATTTAAATAAGGATAAATATCTTGATATTGAATCCAAGCTTAGTATCGGACAAGAATTAAATTTTGGTTGTGAGAATAATAATGCTGTCCAGGGAGTGAGTGATGAGAAAAGCAATACAAATGACGCTAATAATCAACCAGGGCAAGCGCAATCAGAAGCACGAGAAACATTTAAGTGGTGGAATCCGTTTTCGTGGTTTTAGCTTATAGAATCACAGTAGAATCCTTCATTAATTTCTGCCACTGGATCAATTCAGCAACAATTTGGTTCCAACTGGCGCGTAAGTGCTGCACCATAGGGGATTTATCAGAATCACAAGTCTTATTAATCTCATAGATAACCCCCAATCGGGTGGTTCGAAAACCTTCTTTTCGTCGATACGAAATTCCTTCGGGAAATACCATTTTTTGGAACCCTTTGTTTGTTGTGTAATTGGCTTATATCACAAGCAAATTGGAAATAATTTTCATAATCAACAATGAATAAAGACTTTGATATAAATTTATATTTAAACCACATCGCACGAGAATTAATAAGTAATTATTCTTTCGCTGGTGATGCAACAACTCCAGCCTTAGTGGGGGGAGCAAGGGAAAGGGAGATTAGAAAAAAACTATCTTCTTTTTTGCCATCTAGCGTTGGTATTGGTACTGGATGTGTAATAGATAGTTATGGCAACACCAGTAATCAAATAGACATAGTTATCTATGAAAAACAACTGTGTCCTGTTTTTTCAATAAACGATAGCCCAGAAACAACTTATTTCCCATGCGAAGGCGTTATTGCTGTCGGTGAAGTTAAAAGTACTTTAAATGGTGACGAGTTGGAAGATATTTTTAAAAAAATAAACTCTGTAAAAAGCTTAGAGCGATTTGCAAATCCCTCTAAAAACAAGCTCACTAATGAATTAAGCGTATCTTTCAGAAATTATGGAAACTCCATTTCATGGGACGCTACAAAATCCGAGGAGTTTGATCAGAAAAATAAAAGAACAGATCAGATCTTTGGTTTTGCTTTTTGTGGAAACGTAGACTTAAAACCACAAACCCTACTAGATAAATATTGCACGCTTTTGAAATCATTCGAAAAATGCAATACTCCTAATTTGATATCAATTTTGAATTACGGACTCGTACTATATATGAACAGGAAGCTTAATGAAATAAGATATTGGCCAGGAGATGACGCTGATTCTATATATATAACTTCAAAAAGAGAAAATAATTTTCAGTTTTTATTGGCCAGATTGACCGAGGTAATTCGTTCATATAGGACAGTAGAGTTGAGCGTGTTTGCTAGTAGATATATTTCACCATCTGTGGGCGATATATTACTAGACGGAACCTTCAAAAAAATCGATTAACAAGATGCCGTAGATACTTTTTATGTTCTATCAACTAGGCCGTTTCCATTTTTTGTAATACAATATAGACATAGGTAACTTTAATATTCTAACTTCAATTTTCAAAACTAGCCGCTCGGCGCGTTTTGAGAATTACCCGCCATATGTCACCAGAGATGTTCAACCCCTATGATCCCAAATATAAAAAAGTTGAAGATTTGCCCAAGGAAATGCAGCCCAAGTTTGCTGATTATAAAGACGGATTTGTCACCAAGGCTGCGCGGGAAGAAGAGGCTGAGGCTGAAAAAATAATCCAATTAGCTAATCAATTGAAAGAGGCGGGAGTAGACGCGAAAAAGATCTTGAGATACGACAGATCGGGAAGAATGAAAGAAATAGGAGAGGCTATGCAAAATGATCAGACGGAAATAGATGTTTTGAGAGAAAGAGCCGTCAAAGAAGAATCTGAACCGACTTCGTTGGATGTTTTGCATGAAGAAGCGAACGAGATGCACTTCAAAAAATTTCCTGAGATTTTCTATATCGAAAGGCTAAAAAGCAATCCTGATATATTGACAGGCATACCAAAGCATGTCTGGGGCAATAAAAAGTTTGCTCTAGAAGCCGTTAAATTGAACGCAAAGGCTCTACACAAGATCCGGGGAAAGGGGTACGATAAAGAAGTTGTGCTGGAAGCGGTAAGGCACGACGGACTTGCTCTTCAATATGCGCCATCTTATAGTAATGACAAAGACGTGGTTCTTGAAGCCACTAAACAGAATCCAATTGCCATCAAGTATGCATCGAAAGATATCAAGAAGGCGGTTGGAAAGATTATGGAGGGGGCATAAACGGTAGCTATTTGCATAATTCGTCAGTTCTTTCAGATTGCATTAATTTCTGCCATTGGAGCAATTCAGCAACAATTTGGTTCCAATTGGCGCGTAAGTGCTGCACCAAAGAAAAAAATCCATCCAGTGGATTTTTTTTCGTTTTGTGGTGTATAATATTATAATAAAAATATGATCTAAAAAATGTAAAAAGAATTTTTTATGCTAGTTTTTATTGATGACTCAGGTTGCGCCGGGTTTAAATTCGATAAAGGATCGAGCCGATTTTTTATTATCAGTGCAGTTATTTTTGATGATAATTTAGATGCGGAAAAAACAGCTATTTCAATAAAAGAATTAAGAAGAGAGCTATTTGGACGGGATGATGTCGAATTTAAATTTCACAAATCAAAAGATGAAAAAAGGGTAAAGTTTCTAGAATGCATCAAGAAACATAAGTTTAGGATAAGATGTGTAGTCGTGGACAAAAATCTGCTTTATAGCCCGGAACTAAAAAGCAATAAAAATTCTTTTTATAGCTATATAATCAAGATGATGCTCAAACATAGCAATGAAACTATTGTGGATGCGAAGATTAGAATTGATGGAAGTGGAGACCGGACATTTAGGAGAAATTTCATTTCCTATCTCAGAAAAGAATTGAACGGAAAAGATCGAAAGATATTGCAAAACTGCAAATTGGTCGATTCAAAGAGCGACGTTTTGATTCAGATGGCAGATATGGTGGCAGGTTCAATCCATAGGTCATATCAAAAAGACAAAGCCGATCCTGTGGTTTATAAAAAGATCATTGAAAAATATATTCAAGATGAATGGAATTTCAGATAATAAAAAATAACCCCAAAAGGGGCTATTTTCGACCACGTTCCTATGCTGGTTGTCCCAGCCACGCCGCCGTCCGGCGACAGTTCAGAATACAGGTCTTTGTATTTAAAATACTACACCACTTGATAATATAATGCAATACACCATTAGATTTAGGCTTAAATGGTGATAAAAAAGAGGGTTGTGTTTTTAGGTTAGAATCCCCCCAGTGGATTTTTTTTGTTTTGTGGTATATAATGTAAATATGCAAAAGAAATTAGCCATTTTTATGGGTCTGTTTTTAGTCCTGGTTTTGTCCGGCTGTACCTTTGGTGGAGCTGGTAGTTCGACGTCTGCGCCGGTAGCAGCACAAAAATATACCCTATCAGAGAGTATTTGGATTTCTCATGACGCGGGAAAAAAATGGGAAGCCTCAGCTACGGCGACCAACAAGCCAAGTGTAACGGACATCAATCCGCTCAGTTTGGTTTTTGATTCTAATGATGCTAATGTGGCTTATGCCGGTCTTCGAGCAGGCGGAATCATCAAAACCAAAGACGGAGGAGCGAGTTGGGAATTTTTGCCTTTCAAAACAGAAAAAGTTTATGGCTTGGCGCTTGATTCGCGAGATACTAAAATTATTTATGCTAGCACAGTCTTTAATGGACGCGGAAAAATAGCTAAAAGCTTAGACTCCGGAATGACTTGGAATGAAATCTATACATTTGCGACCAATGGTCCGCTGGTAGTCTATTTAGCAACTGACAAAAAAAATGCTGGCACGATCTATGCTTCTACTAGCGACAATCAGATTATAAAAAGCACCGATGGCGGAACAGCTTGGAAAAATGTTTTCGAAGCGCCTTCTCCAGTCATCAAAATTTCTCTTGACGCTGTGGATAGCAGATTGGTCTATTTGCTCACCAAAAACGGTGAAATTTATTTTAGTCGCAATGCCGGTGATACTTTTGAAAGTTTGACGCAAAAAATTACTCTTACTGGCATGCTCGGTTCAGGTTTCTCGGTGATGGAAACTGATCCCATGAAAGCTAATTGGCTCTATTTGGCGGGAAGGACTGGCATAATTCGCACTAAAGACGCAGGGAATACTTGGGAAGAAATAGCGACACTTAATAATCCGGAAAATTCGCCTGTTGGCGCGCTGGCAATCAATCCAAGTAACTCCAATGAGCTGATCTATGGCGCCTTGCAGGCAACCTATATTTCCATTGATGGCGGAAAAACTTGGACTACGGCGCAATTTGATTTGGAAAAAGTGATTAATAATTTGAAATATAATCCGGTGAGTCCCCAAACTATTTTTGCTAGCTTTTTAGGTAAATAAGTTTAATTTTATATTTTCTAATCTATGTATCGAGAAATTATTGAAAAAAGTAAAACTAATTTCGAAAAAACCGTTGCCCATTTTAAGGAAAACCTAGGTAAGGTGCGAACAGGTAGGGCCACCACAGCTTTAGTGGATAATTTAATGGTGGATTATTATGGAACTCGGTCACCGCTAAAACAAGTCGCCAGCGTGTCCGTGCCGGAACCGCGCACAGTTGTCATTGCACCGTGGGACAAAAGCACCCTCGCTCTCATTGAAAAAGCGATCAAGGAATCTGATTTGGGTTTGAATCCGATGAATGACGGTGTGCTTATTCGCATCAATGTTCCGGCGCTCACCGAAGAGCGGCGTAAAGAATTCGTGAAAATTCTAAATCTCGAAGCAGAAGGCGCGCGTGTGGCGGTGAGGAAATTGAGGGAAGACGCCTGGGATGAAATTCAAACATTGACAATCGGGGACGACGATAAATTCCAAGGCAAAGAAAAATTGCAAAAAGTGGTGGATGAATATAATGCGGTGATTGAAGAGATCAGAAAGAAAAAAGAAGCGGAGATTATGCAAGTTTAGGAAAATATAAACAAAAAATAATTTTTAATATAAACTACTATGTTCGTAGCGATTTTGGTTTTTATCATAATTTTAGGTGTTCTGGTTTTTGTGCATGAACTGGGGCATTTTGTGACGGCGCGAAGGAACGGCGTGCGGGCGCCGGAGTTTGGTTTTGGCTTTCCACCCAGAATGGTTGGCGTCCAATTTATCAGCGGAAAGAAAAAAGAAAAATTTGTCGAAATGGAAAGCGTGGAAACAGAAAAGATTGACGTGAAAAGTGGCGACGAAGAAATTATTCAAGAAATTCGCACGGAAAAATTCCATAACATAGAAAAAGATGTCCCGGTGGGAAAATGGCGCATTATTTGGGGAAACAAAGATGGCGACGATGAGAATGAAAAGACTGATCTGGCTGAGGCGCATGAGAATCATTTTTTTGGTGGAACGATCTATTCTTTAAATTGGATTCCTCTGGGAGGTTTTGTGAAAATTAAAGGGGAGGATGGCGGAAGTCGAGAAGAAGCAGATAGTTTTTCTGGCAAAAGCGCTTGGGTGCGGATAAAAATTTTGGCCGCTGGTGTGGTGATGAATTTTGTTTTGGCCTGGTTTTTGCTCTCGGTGGGATTTGTTATTGGCGCTCCAGAACAAACTGATTCTGGCACGGGAAATAATCCTAATACGAAAATTCAAATTTCCGAAATTATCGCTGGCGCGCCGGGAAGCACGATGGGATTTAAGGTCGGTGATGAGATTTCTAAAACGCAAAAAAATTCCGCCGGAGAAACGATTAGTTTGCAAAACGTGAAAGCTGTGCAAGAATATGTCAATAGCAACAAAGGACAAGAGATAACTTTGGAGATTTTGCGAGGCAAGGAGAAGTTGTTTTTGACGGGAACGCCAAGAGTGGACGCACCGGAAGGTCAGGGGGCACTCGGAATTGCTTTGGCTGAAACGGCGCTCGTTCGGTATCCCTGGTACCAAGCGATTGGGAAGGGAGCACAGGCTGTTTGGGATATGACAGTAATGATTTTTGCTGGACTTTTCGGACTATTGCATAGTCTTTTCGTCGGACGGGGTATGGCAGCGGATGTGTCCGGGCCAGTTGGCATTGCTATTCTCACCAAAGAAGTGACTAA
The DNA here is from genome assembly GCA_049304095.1 of Candidatus Moraniibacteriota bacterium. Classification (GTDB taxonomy): domain Bacteria; phylum Patescibacteriota; class Minisyncoccia; order Moranbacterales; family UBA2206; genus UBA9630. Next base: position 86,588 of record JBAQNU010000010.1, read on the forward strand.
TCTTGGCTTGGTCTATATCATTCAATTTGCGGCAATTCTGAGCATCAATTTGGGAATAATCAACATTTTGCCCATTCCGGCACTGGACGGCGGAAGAATCCTGTTTGTGCTAATTGAAAAAATCAAAGGCTCACCGGTTAGTCAAAAAGTGGAGCAAATATTTCACACATTTTTCTTTGCTCTTTTGATGCTACTCATGGTGGCAGTAACCTACAAAGATATTGCGCGGTTATTCTAATCCACTGGTAAAATTTTAATCATAGTCTGTCATATAATCAGACTAATCATAGTTCAAGACATTTATGCTTAAAAGAATTAAAAACTTGCAACGAGTGATTTCTGGCAATCTGTTTGGCGGTTTTTCCAAAGATATTGGCATTGATTTGGGAACAGCGAACACTTTGGTCTACGTCAAGGGTCGCGGAATTGTGATCAATGAACCATCAGTTGTGGCGGTCAACAAAAAGACCGGTCAGGTTTTGGCAATCGGCAGAGAAGCAAAAAAAATGGTCGGAAAAACTCCGGGGCATATTGTGGCGACGCGACCATTAGTGGACGGCGTGGTCAGTGATTTTGAAGTGACCCAGCAGATGCTCAAATATTTTATTGACAAAGTTCACAGAGGAAGCTTTACACTTTTTCCCCGTCCGCGTGTGATTGTGGGCATTCCTTCTGAGGTGACTGAGGTGGAAAAGCGCGCAGTGATTGATGCGACGCTCAATGCTGGTGCACGTGAAGCCTATTTGATTGATGAGCCGATGGCGGCGGCGATTGGCGCTCGTTTGCCTGTGCAAGAAGCGGCCGGGAACATGGTAGTGGATATTGGTGGAGGAACAACGGACATTGCAGTCATTTCTCTGGGGGGCATTGTTGTTTCCCGCAACTTACGCATTGCCGGGGATGAAATGAATGAAGACATTGTGCGCTATTGTCGTGACGAGTTTAATCTTCTCATCGGAGAAAAAACCGCCGAAGATGTCAAAATTAGCATTGGTAGTGCTTGTGTGCAAAAAGAACACAAGCAAATGCAAGTGCGCGGACGAGACTTGGTGACTGGACTTCCCAAAGAAGTGACAATCACGGATGAGCAAGCACGCGAAGCCCTTTCGCGTTCAATCAGGATTATTGTTAATAACATCAAAACCGTCGCGGAAGAAACTCCGCCGGAACTTTTGTCTGACATTATGCAGCGAGGCATTATTCTGGCTGGCGGAGGTGGACTCATTCGGGGCATTGATCGCGTGATTGCCAACTACACAGAAATTCCTGTGCGGATGATGGAAGATCCTCTGACCGCCGTTGTGCGTGGAACAGGCATTGTCCTGGAAGATTTGGACGCTTTGCGGGAAGTGCTGGTAGAAAACCAACATGAGAAGTCGTTTAATTAGAGTCTATGCCCAAAAAATATTTTACTTCCAAAATAGTCAAATTGGTGCTTGTGGTCATTGTGTGCTTGGTGCTTATTTTCACTAATCCCAAGGGCATTTTTGATCCAGTGCGGGGATTTTTTTTACGCTTGAGCATTCCTTTCCAGCGCATTTTTTTTGATCTGAGTGAAAAAAGTGGCGAGTTGGTTTTTTTTCTGGGCTCAATCTCCGAGCTCAAAACGGAAAATGCTGAGCTAGTCAAAGAAAATAATGCGCTAGCTGCTCAACTTGCCAAATTGGAACAAGAAAAGAAGGAAAATGTAACACTGCGAGAACAGTTGGATTTGTTGCCAAAAGATAAATTTGATTTGGTGGGAAGCTTTGTGGTAGGGCAGGATCCGCAAGGTTCGTTTGGTTGGGTCTTGATTGACAAAGGGGAGGATGTCGGCATCAAATCGGGAATGGCAGCCATTGTTTCTGGTGGAATTTTAGTGGGAAAAGTTGATGAGGTCTATGCGCATAGTGCCAAAGTCAATTTTTTGCTCAATGCGACAAGTTCAATTAATGCATTGGACCTGGAAACCAGCGCCAAAGGTATTGTGCGTGGCGAATATGGGCTGGGATTAGTTTTGGATATGGTAGCGCAAACGGATTTACTCAACGTCGGCGATAGTATTGTTACTTCCGGACTGGGTAGCGAAATTCCCAAAGGACTGCTCATCGGAAAGGTCAAAGAAATTCAAGTTTCTCGCGATAAGCTTTTTCAAGGAGCAATTATCACTTCACGTGTGAAATATGCCAATTTGGATACGATTTTTATTATCAAAAATCAAAAAGTAATAAGCAATTAAAATATTATGTTGGAAAAAGGAGTTATTTTTTTGGTAATCTTTTTTGCGGCACTGCTTCAACTGTCGCTTTTTTCTAACCTCTTTTTTTTGGGCGTTAGTCCGAACTTGATGCTTATCTTAGTGATTTTCTGGACGGTTCATGAAGGCTTTGAAGGCGCTTTTTTCAAGATAATCTTCGTTGGATTTATGTTAGACCTATTTTCTTTCCAACCGATTGGCACGAACATTTTTATCCTGACCGCGATTGCTTTTTTTGCCGATTCTTTCATTAAACGTTTTTTGGTTGCAGCGAAAAATTGGCGTACAGCTATTTTGATTTTTCTCATTACGGCGAGCACTTTGATTTGCGAGTTGGTTCTCTATGCACTTTCTAAGGCAGGAGGCTATTTCAAGCTGGCCGAGATTGATAATATTATCTTTACCTTAAACGACGCAGTACTGGCTAAGAAAATCTTAGTGAATGTGCTTTTCTTTTTTCTAATTAGTTTCCCTTTAATAAAAATCGAGCAATTTCTAAATTTACGTAAAAACAGAAAAAATCTCAACTATGTTTAAGCGCTATTTCAAAAACAAAAGAATCGATCGTGGCATAGAGATTGAAGATACGATTATGACAATTACAGAAAAAGAGAAAGCTGTAATTGAAAAGCCCTTCAAAAAGCAGGGATTATCTTTCATTTGGTACCTAGTTTTGGTAACATTAGTTTTTTTATTCGCTCGCGTTTTCTATTTGGATATAATCGAAGCTAAATATTATAGTGATGTTTCGCGGGAAAATCGCATTAGAAATATCATAATCAAGGCTCCTCGTGGTAATATCTTTGATCGATTTGGGCATGTTTTGGCGCGAAATTCTCCTAGTCTTGATGCGGTAGTCGCAACTGGCTTTTTGCCTAAAGATGAACAAAGCAAAAAAATCTTGGCGGACAAGGTGGCTAATATTCTCAATATGAATTCGGGAAATGTAGAGATGCTACTTGTGAGTCAGGACGGAAAAACGAATGATCAGATACTGCTTAAAGAAAATATTTCTCAAGATCAGGCGCTCATTTTAGCTGAGCATGCCAATGAATTGCCGGGAATTTATATCGAGAGAACCGCTATTCGCAACTATGAGGACAGTACGATTTTTTCGCATGTTTTGGGTTATGACGGAAAGGTTACTCGCGAAGAAATAGATAAAAACAAGGGCTATTCCATGACGGACTATATCGGAAAAGCGGGCATAGAAAAAACCTATGAAGCCGAGCTGCACGGCGCAGCCGGCGCCCAACAAGTGGAGATCGACTCTCAAGGTAATGTGAAAAAAAATCTGGGAACAATTAATCCTCAATCAGGAAGTGATCTGATTTTAAATATTGATCAAGAATTACAAAAAAAGATTTATGATAGCCTTTCTAGTCTTTTGGAAAAAACAGGTACTAAACTAGCAGCGGCGGTGGCAATTGATCCTAATACTGGAGGAATCTTGGCTCTGGTTAGTTTTCCAGGTTATGATAATAATCTGTTCGCGCGCGGGATTTCTAATGATGAATATAGAACACTGATTACGGATAATGATTTGCCACTTCTCAATCGTGCCACTAGCGGTGAATATCCGCCCGGATCAACCATCAAGCCGGCCGTGGCAGCCGCTGCACTTTCTGAAGGGACTATCACGCCGGAAACGATTATTAATGGATTAGGTGGCAATCTTTCTATCGGCAGTTTTAATTTTGGCGACTGGAAACCACATGGCCCAAGTGACGTGAGAACGGCGATTGCCGAGAGTAACGACATTTTTTTCTACACAATCGGTGGTGGCTATGGAAATATTCGGGGCTTGGGAATGTCCGCCATGAAAAAATATGAAAATCTATTTGGCTTTGGCTCTCCGACCGGAATTGATTTGCCCAATGAATCCAGTGGTTTCATTCCTGATGAAAAGTGGAAGCTGGATAAACTGAAAGAGAAATGGTATATCGGCGATTCCTACCACTGCGCAATTGGTCAAGGTTTCGTGACAGCCACTCCACTGCAACTGGCGAATTACACAGCGGCCGTTGCGAACAGCGGAACGCTCTATGTTCCACATGTTGTTAATCGAATTCGAAAAAGTGATGGCACAGAAGAATCTGTGCCAGCGGAAATTGTGCGTAAGAATTTCATTTCTCCTGAGGTTATGAAAGTTATCCGAGAAGGAATGCGCCAAGTCGTGACAGACGGCACAGCCCAAACACTCAAAAATTCAATTGTGCCAATTGCGGGGAAGACGGGAACAGCTCAATTTGGCGTGGGAGGAAAAGAAACGCATGGCTGGTTCGTTTCTTTTGCGCCGTATGACAATCCGAAAATTGCTATGGTGGTTCTGGTTGAAGGTGGCGGAGAGGGGCATTCTAGTGCATTGCCCGTGACAAAAGAAGTGTATGATTGGTATTTTGCAAGAGATAATAAATAGCAAATAAAATTTTGATTTGACACAAAAATCAATTCTGCTACAATTATCTCTGTCGTTTGTTTTGCGAACGGCAATTTTTTATAATAAAAAAACAACTATGACAAAATTTGTAACTGAAGAGGGTCTTCAAAAAATTAAAGACGAATTGGAGCACCGCAAAATTGCTTTGCGTCAAGGAATTGCTAACGCCATCAAAGAAGCCAAGGAGCAAGGCGATTTGAGTGAAAATGCGGAATATAGTGCAGCGAAAGGTCAGCAGGCAGAAAATGAAGCCAAAATTGCGGGACTGGAGTTTATGCTTAAAGAATCCAAGGTGGCAACCTATGATAAAAATTTGGGCGTGGTGCAGATGGGTTCCAAGGTGAGCGTGAAGTTCAATGGAGCAGAAATGGAATTTCAAATTGTCGGATCAAACGAAGCCAATCCTGGGGAACTTAAGATTTCCAACGAATCACCGATGGGCAAAGCTTTTATGGGAAAAAAGAAAGGCGACAAGGTGGATGTTGTAACTCCGGGCGGGGAAGTAAAATATACGATTTTGAATGTAAAATAATTTTTGTTTTCATGAAGGCGCCCTGACAGGGCGTCTTTTTTTTGGGGTTTAATTGCCAATTTTAGCCAAATGCGCTAAAATCAAGTTAATGTAAATAACTTAAAAATACTATATTATGCGTGAAGACATCTTAGAAACCAAGCTGGAAAAACTAAAAAACATTCAAGAGTTTGGAATGGAAACCTATCCGGAAAAATGCGAGCGTTCAATGACCAACGGCGAGGCCTTGGAACAATTCGACGGACTGTCTGCACAAAGCAAGGAGCTGACTTTGCTCGGTCGGGTGAAATCTAATCGTCCAATGGGTGGATCGACTTTCGCGCATATCGAAGATGGCACAGGCAAAATTCAAATCTTTTTGAATAAAAATAACATTGAGGAGACAAAATATAAACTATTCGCCAAAAATATTGAAATTGGTGATTTTGTTCAAGTCTCCGGAAAACTTTTTCTGACCAAACAAGCTGAAAAAACTCTGGAAGTGCATGATTGGAAAGTGCTTTCCAAAAACATTCGACCGATTCCGACGGAATATTTTGGCTTGAAAGATGAAGAAGCGCTCCTGCGCAAACGTTATCTTGATTTGATGATGAACGTGGAAACGCGCGAGCTATTCAGAAAGAAAAATATTTTTTGGCAGACTGTGCGTCAATTTTTGGTGGCAGAAAACTTTCTGGAGGTGCAAACCCCAGTTCTCGAGCACACACCGGGTGGAGCGGAGGCTGAACCCTTTGTGACGCACTACAATGCCCTAGATCAAGACTTCTATCTTAGGATCTCCCTAGAGCTACCTCTAAAAAGACTGCTTGTAGGAGGCTACGAGCGCGTTTTTGAAATTGGGCGGGTTTTCCGCAATGAGGGAATGGACCGGGACCATTTGCAAGAATTTGATCACATGGAATTCTATGCTAGCTATTGGGATTTTCAAAAAGGGATGGAATTTTGCGAAAAAATGTATAAAGAGATTGTAAAAAACGTAACAGGTGGCCTTGAGACGGAATATGAAGGCGCGAAAATTGATTGGAGCAAAAAATTTCCGGTCGTGGATTATTTCACTGAATTCAAAAAAGAAACCGGCTTAGACTTGAATGCAGATTTATCCGCCGAAGCTCTTCGAGCGAAGGCAGACGAGCTCAAAATTAAATATGAACCAGGTTATTCCAAGGGGCGGATGATTGATTTGCTCTACAAAAAAACCGTTCGCCAAAAATTGATTCAACCTTGCATATTGTCCGGACATCCGCTTGAAGTTTCGCCACTGGCAAAAATTGATCCAAAAAATCCAAAAAAGACTTTGCGTTTTCAAATTGTGGCAGGAGGCAGTGAACTGTGTAATGCTTTTTCCGAGCTGAATGATCCGATTGATCAAAAAAATCGATTTGCCCAGCAAATGGCCGCGCGCGAAGGTGGGGACAAGGAAGCGCAGATGATGGATGAGGATTTTGTGGAAGCCTTGGAATATGGCATGCCCCCAGCTTTTGGCTTTGGCATGAGTGAACGGCTGTTTTCGTTTCTAATGAACAAATCCATTCGCGAGACGGTCATTTTTCCGTCGGTGAGGAAGTAGGGAATAATTTTTTCTTTGTGTCATCCCCGAGAAGTCGGGGATCCAGGCACCTCAGGCTTAAGAAATAGAAAAACAGAATTTATTGGTTGATAATCAGAAGTTAGAGGATTTATAATTCGATTGTTTGTAATTTATAACTAGTGGAACCTGGATTCCCGCCTTCGCGGGAATGACAATTATATTAGTTAAATTTAAAAATTATGGGCATCAAAGTTGAGTTTAATCCTGATTTGGCGCTGCGCAATATTGCGGAGCACAAAAACGGTAAGCGGAAAATTGAGGAGTGTGTCCCGGAGAATTTGGAAGTGGGGAAAGTTTATGATTTTTTAAAAAGCAAGCAAAGACTATTTTATCTGAGCGATAGTGAATTTTGGGGTAATGGACAAATCCCGCTTTGCGAGACGAATGGAAAAGAAGAATTATCACGACCAATTGTCAGCATTAAAATTTTAGAAGCGACACATTTTTTGGAAAACGGGGAAGTTTTCACCAAAGGAAAATATCAGGTGATGGAAGTGTTTGATCGCAATGATCCGAAGATTCATTTTGAGGCTTTTAAGAAAATATGAAAAATATGAACAAAAAGCAAATAATCAAAAATACTGAAAAATATGTGAGAGCTGAGATGGGAGCGGAAGGCTCTGGTCATGATTGGTGGCATGTTTATCGTGTTTGGAAAACGGCTGTTCATATTGGTGAGAAAGAAAAAGTGGATATGTTTGTGGTTGAGCTGGGCGCATTGCTTCATGACATCGCCGATTTTAAATTCAATGATGGCGATGACACGGCCGGGGCAAGAGTTTCACGAGCTTGGCTGGAAAAACAGGGAGTGGATGAAGAAACAACCAATCACGTATGTGATATCGTTAAAGGCGTTTCATTCAAAGGCGCGAAAGTAAAGTCTGAGATTAAAACTAAAGAAGGGATGGTTGTCCAGGATGCTGATCGGCTGGATGCGATAGGCGCAATTGGAATAGCTAGGGTGTTTGCTTATGGTGGCGTCAAGGGGCGAGAAATATATAATCCTAAAATTAAGGCCAAAAAACATAAATCATTTGAAGCATATAAAAATGCTAATGGCACAAGTATTAATCATTTTTATGAAAAACTACTTTTGCTTAAGGACTTAATGAACACTAAAACAGGAAAAAAGATAGCACAGGGGAGGCATAAATTTATAGAACAATATCTGGACAGATTTATTAAAGAATGGGATGGAAGAATTTAAAACTAAAGAAATGAAAAAAATAGTATTACTTGTATTAACTTGGCTTATCGTAGTGAATATCTTTGGCTTTGTGGTGCTGAATCGGTTCAATCTGAGTCCAGATACTGCCTACACCTGGATTACTCCGGAAAAGTTTCCAGTTCCAATTGGTTCAGGTTTGGTGGATATGCATAATCGCTGGGATTCATATTGGTACCTGGATATCGTGCACAACGGCTATTATTTGAAAACTGACAACACCTTGTCGAACGTTGTTTTTTTTCCGCTATACCCAGCCTTGATAAAAACTGCTGGAACAGTGCTGGGAGGAAATTTTGTTTTGGCGGGATGGTTGCTCAGTATGGCATTTCTTTTTTTGGCTTGTGTGTATTTTGGGAAACTGTTGCGCGAGTTTCATCCTAAAGTTGATCCGCAGTTGCCAATAATACTGATGTTAATTTTTCCGACTGCTTTTTTCTTCAACGTAATCTATACTGAGTCGCTATTCCTCTTTTTGACTATTGCGACTTTCTACTATGCCTTTCGGCAAAAATTTTATCTGGCGGGACTTTTTGCTTTTTTGGGAGCATTGGCACATAGTAATGGTGTTTTTTTAGCTTTGCCAATTCTATGGGAAGTGGTTCGCATTAGTGGCTGGAAGAATGTGCTTGCACCAAAGGTATTTGTCAAATTGATTCCAGCCTTTTTTGCGCCAATTGGAAGTTTTGCTTTTATCACCTATGACTATCTGAAATTTGACGATCCGTTTTTATTTTTCAAAATTCAGAGCAACTGGGGGCGGGCATTTTCGATCAATTGGGAACATTTTTCCTTTTTTTCAAACCCATCAATTGCCAACATGGGGATTGATATCACGTTGGCTATTTTTATCATCGGCGCTACGATAATGGTAGGTCGAAAAATATCAGTGCTATATGCGCTGTTTATGTCAGCCACTCTGTTTGCGGCTTTCTCGTCGGGCACGCTAATGAGCGTTGGTCGCTATAGCCTAGTTATGTTTCCCTTGTTTATCCTATTAGCTAGCATAAAAAATGAAACGTTTCGGTTGGGATGGATCTTTATTTCAACTCTTTTTCTGGCGTTAGACATTATGCTATTTGTCAATAATTACTGGGCAGGGTAAAGCCGTGTCTTTTTATTTTTCAAAACTCGTGATATAGTGATTTTAGCTATGAATAAGGGATTTTATCAAATTTTGGCATCTTTTTCTGCCTCCCCTTGGGGGATATAATTTTGAATTTATAAAAAATAATTTGGCAATATAACAATTTAGTAATTTAATTTTATGTTAGACATCAAATTCATCCGTGAGAATGCGGACAAGCTAAAAGAGGCGATTAAAAATAAGAATATTAAACTTGATCTGGATGAGCTTTTGGCAGTGGACAAAAAAAGAGTTGAGATGTTGCAATATATTGAGCTTTTGAGCGCGGAGAAAAATAAGCTGAATGATTTGATGCAGATGAGCAAAACTGATGATGAGCGCAAAACAGCGATTGAGCAGGGGAAGGCGGTGAAAGAAAAAATGGCCAAGGCCGAACCGGAATATGCGGAAGTGAAAAAACAATTTGAAGCACTCATGGTGCTTGTGCCGATTATTCCTTCGGAAGATACGCCGGTTGGGCTTGATGAGAGTGGAAATGTGGA
>JBAQNU010000011.1:0-33811 GCA_049304095.1 Candidatus Moraniibacteriota bacterium
CAATTAACCGCGGAGCTTCCTTTTTGAGTGATTCTGATTGTGCCAAGAGTGAACTAATCGACAAATGCACAGATAAGGGTTATGAACTCAGCTTTACCAGCAATCAAGCTGGAACTGAAATTTGCACCTTCTATCCAACTAATAGCTCAAACGGACTTCCCGGCACACCCAGTAGTGTAACCATCCTGGCTAAGGAAAAAGTAACAAGCACTCCTTCTTGCACTGGAACAACTCCAACCAATGCCATCACTTGCCCTGATGACAAACTTAATCTGACAACAGATTTGTCCTGGATCTCCGTGGGCCATTTGGTAGCAGAATGTTCCAGCGAACGGAAATGTGAATATTATACCTTAGCCAATAGTAACAACATCACTGGCTATGTTTGCAAACCAGACAACGCCAATTGCGCTGCCAACACTTGCCAAGATGTCTATTGTGATGATGGATGTAATAGGATTAAGGGGACGAAGGATTGTTTGATGTTTCCGTAGGGAGAAATTAAATGAAGCATAAAAAATGCCTGAGCAGGGCATTTTTTATGCTTTAGAAAAAGGTTTTTTGACGGGATCTGGTGGGAAGTATTGACAGAAAAAAGCAATTTGTGTAAAGTTGAGTTAGCACTCTTGACAGGTGAGTGCTAATAGATTAAAATTAGCATTATGGAAGAAAGGCAACAAAAAATTTTAGCAGCTGTGGTGGAAGAATATACGGCAACCGCTGTAGCGGTTGGTTCAAAGATTTTGGCGGAGAAATACTTCTCAGATTTGAGTTCGGCGACAATCAGAAATGATATGGCGGAACTGGAAAAAGCTGGCTATCTCTATCAACCGCACACCAGCGCCGGACGAATCCCAACCGATAAAGGTTATCGCTATTTTGTTTCGGAGATTATGCCAGAACAAGAACTGAGTCTCTCGGAGCAAAAAAAGATGCAAGTCGAACTTTTGAAAATGAAAGCGCAAAACAATCGGCTTTCTCGCGCAACAGCTAAATTGCTTTCCTCACTGAGTGGCAGTCTCGCAGTAACTGGTTTTGAAAAAGAATTCTATGATTTCGGCATGAAAGAGCTCTTGGAAAATCCGGAATTTCAAGAAATCGATGAGTTTTGCAAGGTGGCTGAAGCGCTCGACTATATCGATGAAAATGTGGACGCGATTCTCAAAAAAATTAAACTGGGAGAAACCAAGATTTTTATCGGCAAAGAAAACCCGATCAAAGGTATCTCTAATTGTTCAATGATTGTTTCACCCTATGAAACAACAGAAGGAGAAAAGGGACTTTTGGCGATCATCGGACCAAAGCGGATGAAATATGCCAAGAACAAGTCTCTTATGGAATATATGAAAAAGTTTTTGAGTTCCAGCGCGGTAATTTTAATTGTTATAAATTATATCTAAAAACATGACGAAAGAAAAAAAGAAAAAAGAAGAAGATGTTACTGAAGAAACTGAAAAAATAGTGGATACGGAAAAGCTAGAAAATAAAGAGCAGGAGTATTTATTAGGCTGGAAGCGGTGCATGGCCGATTTTGAAAACTATAAAAAACGGCAACAAGAAAATCAGAAAAGTCTCGGGGAATATTTGAAAGTTGACTCTGTGCTCCAGATTTTGCCGGTAATTGATAATTTTCGCAGCGCAACTGAACATATTCCAGCGGAGCAAAAAGAAATGCCTTGGGTAGTAGGAATAATGCACATTCAAAAGCAACTCGAGGATGTTCTCAAAGAAAATGGCATGGTTGAAATGAATGTGCAGGTGGGGGGTGAGTTTGATCCGAATTTGCATGAAGCGATTGCGAATAATCAAAAAGATGAAGATGTGGATGAGGTAGAAAAAAAAGAATTGAAAAATAAGATTAAAAAAGTTGTTTTGAAAGGGTATAAATTAGGAGAAAAAGTAATCCGTGCGGCTCGAGTAATTGTAGAATAAATAATTAAGTTAATAATTAATAATCAAATATATGACAAAAATATTAGGTATCGATTTGGGAACGACCAACTCTGCGATGGCAATTGTGGAAGGTGGATCGCCCAGCATCGTGGAAAACAAGGAGGGCAATCGCACAACACCGTCAATGGTGGCGATTTCCAAATCTAATGAACGACTAGTTGGGCTTTTGGCCAAACGTCAAGCTGTGACTAATTCGGGGAATACACTTTATTCGATTAAGCGTTTGATTGGACGAAAATTTGAAGACGAAGAGGTGCAACGAGATCTCAAGCTTTTGCCCTACAAAATTGTGAAATCCGGCAGTGGCGTGAAAGTGGTAATGGGCGATAAGGAATATACTCCTCAGGAAATTTCAGCCATGATTCTTTCCAAAATGAAAGCGGACGCCGAAGAAAAATTGGGCGAGAAAATCACCGAAGCGGTCATTACTGTCCCTGCCTACTTTGACGATGCGCAAAGAAAAGCCACCAAAGAAGCGGGTGAAATTGCCGGCCTCAATGTGCGCCGCATCATCAATGAACCAACGGCAGCGGCTCTGGCCTATGGATTCAATAAAAAGAAAGACGAGAAAATTGCGGTCTATGACTTGGGTGGAGGAACTTTTGACATCTCTATCTTGGAAGTGTCTGAGGACACAGTCGAAGTGAAATCAACTAATGGTGACACGCATTTGGGAGGAGACGACTTTGATCAAATTATCATCAACTGGATTATCGATGAGTTCAAAAAACAAGAAGCGATTGATCTTTCCAAAGATTCATTGGCTTTGCAGAGAATTAAAGAAGTGGCCGAAAAAGCCAAGATCGAACTTTCAACCGCTATGGAATCAGAAATCAATCAACCCTTCATCACTACGGATGCTAATGGTCCAAAGCATTTGGTGATGAAATTGACTCGTTCCAAATTGGAAGAATTGGTCGGAGATTTGATTCAAAAAACTCTTGAGCCAACCAAAAAAGCACTCGCTGATGCAAAACTTTCTGTTTCTGACATCAATGAAGTAGTGCTCGTGGGAGGAATGACCAGAATGCCACTAGTGCTTGCCACAGTCGAAAAATTCTTTGGCAAAAAACCAAATATCACTGTGAACCCAGATGAAGTGGTTGCGCTGGGCGCTGCTATTCAAGGTGGAGTTTTGCAAGGAGACGTGAAAGACGTTCTTCTCCTCGACGTGACACCGCTGACATTTGGAATTGAAACCATGGGAGGAGTGAGAACACCACTTATCGACAGAAATACAACCATCCCAACATCCAAATCTCAAGTCTTCTCAACCGCTGCTGATAATCAGCCATCCGTGGAAATTCATGTTCTCCAAGGTGAAAGAGAAATGGCCGTGGACAACAAAACACTTGGCCGATTTATCCTCGACGGCATTCCACCTTCACCACGCGGCATCCCACAAATCGAAGTAACTTTTGACATTGATGCCAACGGAATTTTGAATGTCAAAGCGAAAGACAAAGCGACGAACAAAGAACAATCGATTCGCATTGAAGCTTCGACTGGACTTTCCAAAGAAGAAATCGAGAAGATGAAAAAAGACGCCGAAGTCCACGCCGAAGAAGACAAGAAAAAGAAAGAAGCGATTGAAGCCAAAAATATGGCGGACACACTAGTCTATTCAACCGAAAAGGCTCTCCGCGATGCCGGAGACAAAATCACTGCTGAAGAGAAAAAACCCGTCGAAGAAAAAATTGAAGCACTAAAGAAAGTTAAGGATGGCGATGACTCTGAGGCGATCAAGAAAGCCACCGAAGAACTCTCACAGGAAGCGCAGAAGATTGGGGAGAAGTTATATAAAGCTGCGCAGGAAGCGCAAGCGCCACCAGCTGGTGAGCAACCCAAGGAAGGAGAACCCGCCTCATCGGCGGACGGGGTGAAAGATGCGGAGACGAAAAATGAGGCGAAGAGTGAGGAACCTAAAAAAGAATAGCAGACTTTAAAAAAGAGTCCCGCTTGAGCGGGGCTCTTTTGAAAAATCATATGAGTATTGGTATGAATAAGGATGAAATAAATGCTGCTTCTGAGCTTGCGAAAGAGGTGATTAAGCCTGTGTATGAAGATGCAATTAAACCAGCAGCTTTAGAGGTGGGACAGAGTTTGAGAACAATTAGTGGAATGATAAACGTTGCGTTGACTCCTGTGGCGGTTATGGTGCATGGCTTTAAGATAATAGAGGAAAATTTAAAGACCAGACTAGAGAATAAACTCTCAAATGTTAAATCGGAAAATATAGTTGAACCACCGCTGTCGGTAGTTGGTCCCCTAATAGATAAATATAAGTATGCTTATGATAATCAATATTTATCAGAAATGTTTGTAAATTTATTGGCTTGTGCTATGAATAAAGATAAAATTCAAAATGCCCATCCTTCTTTCGTAAACATAATTTCAGAGTTATCTTCAGATGAAGCAAAATTGATAAAAACAATATCGAAAGAGTCTTTTCTTCCTAAAATTGATCTGAAGTTAGAACTTGATTCTGGCAATGGTTACATAATAATATATAGTGATTTTACGCTTTTGGGAGAAATAGCGAGTTTGGATAACGCTGATTTAACTCCGTCCTATTTAAATAATTTGAGAAGATTGGGAATAATAAATTATTCAGATACAATGTCAGAGACGTATACCAAGGAAAGTGTCTATGAGGAGCTAATAAATCATCAAAATATTAAGCGTCTGATAGAGACATATCCTAAAGATAGTAAAATTACGACTCAGAAGGGGATTATTAAAATTACAAATTTTGGGCGCATGTTTATTAGTGCAGTAATTAGGGATTAATTTAAGAATAATATATGAATTTCAAACACTTCAAAATCTAAATCCACCTCACCCTAACCCTCTCCTTAGTAAGGAGAGGGGGCGAAATGCTATAATACAGATATTAGAAAGCGAACTAAATTTTCATCAAAAAGTATGGTAAAAAATGTATTAATATTAGTCTCCGGTCTTCCAGCGACAGGGAAAACAACACTGTCTAAGAGAATTTCTGAAGAATTTGATATTCCTCTGGCAAGCGTAGATGCTATCAAGGAAACGATATGGGATACGCTGGGACATGATTTCGTCTTTGAATTCAATGATAAAATTGCGCGTACTAGTTTTGAGTTGCTTTTCTATTTCATTGAAGCTTCTTTGCTGAGAGGCGGCTCAGTAGTTGTGGAGGGACACTTTAATCCCGAGCGTAACAATCAAAGATTTAATGAACTCAAAAAAAAGTTTGGCGCTAATCTTTTGCAGATTTATTGTGACTGCGAAACGGAAGCTTTGCGAAAAAGATTCAAGGAGCGGACGAAAAAAGATTCTTATCATGCCGGGCATAAACACACGATTGAACTTTATGGAGAAGAGAGAATTTTGAATAGCTTGGGAAATAAGAATAAGAGATTGGAGATAGATGGCGCTACATATGAGCTCGACACAACAAATCCAGAAAAAATTGATTATGAAAAGTTATTTGGATTTATAAGAGACAATGTTTAAAACATAAACATATGAATTTCAAGCACTCCAAAATCTAAATCCACCTCAGCACAGTTAAAAATAAAACCATAATGTCATCCCCGCGTAGGCGGGGATCCAGTGGAAAAGCTTTGTTAAAATAACTAATCTAAGCATTAGGCCAATCTAGCTAATTTAGTTCCTACACTAGATTCCCGCCTCCGCGGGAATGACAATGATTATTTTATGAACCTATGAAAATAACCTTTCGAAAATACAAAAGTGAAGATCGTAAGCGTTTGGAGGAATTAATTCAACTTTTTTCTCAGGAAGAAAGAGGTGAGAAGATGCCCAAGAAATTTATTGACAAGACCATCAGTGAATTTGCTAAGTCTCCGCTAAGAGGTGCAATTTATGTCTTTGTCCTAGAGGAAAAGATGATTGGTTATGCTATTTCGTCAAATTATTGGAGTATTAGTGTGGGTGGAAATTATGCGGCTATTGACGAACTTTTTGTGGATGTAGCTTGGCGCGAAAAAGGTGTTGCCAGTGCGTTTATTAAATATTTCAAGAAAAATTCTGCCAAAACTTCCGTGGCGGTTTCTTTGGAAGTGGGACTGAAAAATAAAAAAGCCAAAAGATTGTATCGAAGATTGGGTTTTAGGGACGAGGGATATCGATTTATGATTTCCAAAATAAAATAAAATACGGCGGACTCATGTGATACTTGAGTCCGCCGGCGAGCTATCTGCGTGGGCAGGGAAGCTCTGAGAGAATTTCTTTGATGTAATAGCGCCATCGTCCATCTTTTCGTTCCTTGAAAATGTGCGGAACGAAACCGTAACAAACAGTTTTTTTGTGATAGGCCAACATCCTTGGTGGATGGCAGCAGGCCATCGCGTCAGGAGAGGTGATAATGAGCATCGAAACTAGCACGAAAAGGGCGATGCAGCTTTTGGTGTTTATGGCTACGCTTTTTTGTTTGCCATATATTTCAGTTTCCAGGCAGTCAATATATTTTAGGAGCATATCAATTGCATCAAAACTGTTTTTATATGCGTTCCATATGTGTATTGTGTTGAAGTGGTAATTTTTCATCAGCAAAGCGGAAAAGTTTTTATCTTCAATGCGTTTTTCTAAGCATCTTAGATAGCTTCTGATGAGTGCCAAATTGAGACCGTTTCTGACTGCGCAGGTTAAAAAAATCGGATTGTAATGATAATGATGTCTTAATGCCCAGGCGTACCATTCTTTAGTGTTTTTTTCTTTTGGTTCCGACATAGTGGTTTCCTCCCTCTTTGGTTTTCAAGTTGCTGGTTTATTTTTTTACCTGCAATATTATTAGCACAGCCAGTCTTTATTGGCAAGCTCTTTCGACATTTTCGAAATTCTGCTAAAATATATTTATAACTTTCAAAAAATAAAAATGCAAAAAAAGATATTTAATTTCTCCTTGTTTTTTCTTTCACTGATTGCGGCTTTTTTTTCTTGGTTTTCTCTGAGTAGTGCAATCACTATTCCGGACTCCAGTGTTTGGTTGGTGCCGACACTTTGGCTCTCTTTTTTCTATTTGGTGTATTCGCTGGAATTTGTGGTTTTTGCGGAAAAAACGCTTGCTATCCTCTCGATCATTTTGGGGATTTTTTTGAGTCTCATATTTGTGCATAATTTTGGACACTTGGTTGTTTTGTCTTTGGCAACAGGACTGCTGTTTGCCGCCTATCGGCAGATTAAAAATGATTTGGGAATGAATGTGAAATTGCATCTGCCTAAAACTTTGCGGATGGGAAAAACGGCGTTTATGCTTTCAATAGCGCTTGTAATTTCCAGCCAATATTATTTCCAGGCTAAAGAGGCGGGACTACTCAAATTGCCGGTTTTTGATGCGAATGTGATTTTGGATAACGACTTTGCCAGGGGGATACTCTATAAGCTCAATCCTGATTTGCAAAAATTGGAAGATAAAAATTTGACAGTGGATGAGTTGATTTTGCAAAATTTCCAGGAGAGTCAAGCGGGAATGGCGGAAGCGCAACTGCTCAATTTTTCGGATGGCAATCAAGTTATTTCAGCTGACAGTTTGCAAAAAATGGAAAACTTGCAAAAACAAAAAATTCTTGAGTCGGGGCGGGAACAACTTGGCAAAATGGTTGGCCGAAAATTGACTGGATCAGAAAAGGTGGCGGATGTACTCACGGAAAATATAAATCAAAAAATGCAAAGCTTGGTTTCGCCAGATTATGTGAATGGGAAATTTCCGGCCGTTCCAATTGGAATGGCAGTTATTTTGTTTTTGACCGTGCTTTCGCTTGGGGCATTCTTAGTGCGAATTTTGGTGCATTTCGTTGGTTTTGCTTTTTGGCTTTTGACTTTGATGCATGTGGTGAGGATAAAAAAAGTGCCAGTGGAAATGGAAGTGATTGAAGAATAGGGAGTTGCTTTTTTTCTTTGATTTTGCTAGTATTTGGTTTGAGTTAGCGGGTGGATAGTGGAGAGTTGAAATTATAACTTAAAGATAAAAATATGCTAAAAATTGCGATTGTGGATGATGATCCGATGATTTCTGATATCTATCAAAAAAAATTCTCTGATCAGGGTTTTGATGTCAGTGTTGCCACTTCCGGGGAGCAAATTTTGGATCTGGCCAAAAAGAAAAAATTTGATGTGATTCTTTTGGATTTACTCATTCCACGGATGGATGGTTTTGAGGTGATTAAAAACTTGCGCAATGGTAATTATGATAAAAATATAAAAATTATAGTCTCTAGTAATCTGAGTCAAAAAGAAGATGTGGATAGAGTAATGGAATTGGGAGCAAATGGCTTTGTGGTCAAAGCCCAATTTACGCCTAGCGAGCTGGTGGAAGAGATAAGGAAAATAATTGGTTAAACGTGAGAAAGTTAAATATATGGAAAGAACACTGATTGGTGAGGCGCCAAAATTGATTGGGCAATACATAAAACTGGCTGGCTGGGTCAACTCCCGGCGTGATCATGGAAAATTGATTTTTATTGACCTTCGCGATCGCACCGGCGTGGTGCAGATGGTGATTATTCCTGACAAAGAAAGTGCTTATCAACATGCGAAAGATGTGCGCAGTGAGTTTGTGGTGGAAGTGGAAGGCCTGGTCAAAGAGCGTCCGGGTGGCGCAGAAAAAGACGCTAAAACGGGACGAGTGGAAATTGAAGTGGCAAAAATCACGGTAATTTCTGAGGTGGCAACGGAGTTGCCTTTTGATGTGGCCAAAAGCGAATTGGATGTTAATCTCAATACACTGCTTGACAATCGCAATCTCGTGCTACGGAACAAAAAAATCAATGATATTTTCAAAGTCAATGCGGAAATACTCAAGTCATACGCTGAAGTGATGCGAGAAAATAATTTTTTGGAAATCAAGACGCCAAAAATTGTCGGTGCTGCGACAGAAGGTGGAGCGAATTTTTTTAAAATAAAATATTTTGATCGCGATGCATACCTCGCGCAAAGTCCGCAGTTCTATAAACAAGCTGGTGTGGGCGCTTTTGAGCGAGTGTTTGAAATCGGTTCAGTTTTTCGTGCAGAACCGCATTTTACCACGCGCCACGTTAATGAATATACAGGCCTCGATGCCGAAATGGGTTTTATCGATAGTTTCTCGGATGTGATGGACGGCTTGGAAAAAGTGATGCAACGAGTGCTTTCGGATGTAGCTAAAAATTGTCAAAATGAGCTTTTGGAATATGCTGCGGGAGAACTTCTGTTTGCGGATAAATTTCCCCGTTTGCGACTGACGGAAGCGCTGGAGATTTTGGAAAAAGAATATGGCAAAAAAACGGAGGACGTGGACATTGATCCGGAAGGCGAGCGTTTGATTTGCGAATGGGCCAAAAAAACGCACAACTGCGATTTTGTTTTCTTGACTCACTATCCGGTCAGTGTGCGGCCGTTCTATTCGATGCCAAGTGCGGATGGGGAGTACACTGAGACATTTGATCTCATTTTCCGTGGCGTGGAAATTGCCAGTGGCGGGCAAAGAATTCATAACTATGAGCAGTTGAAAAATAATATTATTAAATTTGGACTAAAGCCGGAAGATTTTGAGCACTATCTGGATATTTTCAAACTGGGAATGCCAGCGCACGGCGGTTGGGGCTTGGGCTCAGAGCGAATTGTGCAAAAAATTCTAAATCTCGCGAGCATTAAAGAAGCGATTCTTTTCCCCAGGGACGTGAAAAGAATAACGCCATAAAAGATAAAAATTAAGAGTTACGCGCTTAACCTCGCAGTCAATATGGCTGACTCGGGCAAGTGTGTGAGTCGTGAAAATAAAAATGTTAAAACACAAAGAACATTTGGATCGAAAAAAAATTCGAATCATCGCTCTCATTTCATTTCTCTTGGGTTTTTCCGATGCGGTTTTGCTATATGTCATTTCGACCTATTTTAAGGTGGCCTCTGGCACGGAAAACATTGGCGGATTCTATATTCTTTCCTATGTAACATTGCTTTTGTTGCTTTTGAATTTGCACAAACTAACTAGAAGGTTGGGCAGTGTGAATATCTTTTTTCTTGCTTTATTTTCCAAAATCATAATCATCGCTGTTTTGGCTGGAACGCAGCCGGGATTTTTGGGTGTTTTTCTTTTGATGCTCTATATCCTTTTTGCCGGGATAGAGTGGGTGAGTTTGGACGCACTACTCGAGAATTTTTCTCGTGACAATGAATCAGGCAGAATTCGTGGAAAACATCTGGCAATCCTTAATGCAGGCTTTCTTTTGGGTCCGTTTCTTTCGACGCGGCTCTTGGAATATTTCGGTTTTTCCGGGATTTTCTTTTTTTTGCTAACGCTTAATATGATTATTTTTGTGACGAGTTTGATTAGGTTGCGGGCCGCAAACAGCGTTTTCAAAAGAGACCTTTCTGTTTTCAAGCTAATCAGGAAAGTGCTTGAGCGAAAAAATGTTTTAGCTATTTATTATATTGCCGTAGTGTTGGATTTTTTTTATGCCTTGATGATTATCTATGCCCCAATCTATCTTTTGGATTTGGGATTGGGTTGGGATAAAATCGGTATAATTTTCACGATTATGCTTTTGCCTTTCGTGCTTTTGCAGTACCCGATGGGCGTTTTGGCCGACAAGAAAGTTGGTGAAAAGAAGTTGCTATTTTTGGCATTATTAATTATGGCTTCTTGCACGCTAGTTTTCTACTTCACCCATTCACAAAATATTTTAGTTTGGGCTGTTGTGCTTTTTGGCACAAGGGTTGGCGCATCAATGCTGGAGGTTTTGCGCGATTCCTATTTCTACAAACGCATTGACGGAGATGATATGGATTTGATTGATTTTTTTCGCACCGCTATGCCAGTGGGATATATCCTAGCTGCGCTGGCTTCCTTGGTTCTGTTGCTATTTTTGCCACTAAAATGGGTGTTTGTTCTCTTGGCTTTGGTGACTTTTTCTGCGCTCATTCCAGCTTTGCGACTGACAGAAATTCGGGTGGTGAAAAAATAGCAGGCGTAAGTCTTGGTTTTTACTAAGTTAGCACTCAATGAGGGGGATTGCTAATTTTTTTATTTTATGCTAATATTCGGAGTGTGAATTTTACTAATTAAACTATATCTATGGCAAATAATTATTATGATCTCCTGGGTGTTTCCAAAGGCGCCAGTGATGATGAAATCAAAAAAGCCTATCGCAAAATGGCACATAAATATCATCCGGATAAATCTGGCGGAGATGAGGCGAAATTCAAAGAGATTAATGAAGCCTATCAAGTGCTTTCTGATAAAGCTAAGCGAGGGCAATATGATCAATTTGGGCAAACCTTTGATCAAGCGAGCAGATCTGGCGGTACGGGCGCTGGTGGTGGTCAAGGTTTTGGCGGCTTCGATTTTTCTGGTTTCAGCGGTGCGGGCAATGGTGGCTTCGATTTTGATTTTAGCGGTGGTGGGTTTGAAGATATTTTTTCATCCGTTTTTGGCACACAAAGTCGAACAAGTAGTCGAAAAAAACGCGGAAAAGACATTCAAGTGGATGTGGAAATTGATTTTTCTGAAATGGTCAGTGGCGCAAAAAGACAAATTAATTTGCGCAAAAGCACGGTTTGTAAAAATTGTTCTGGGACGGGCGGAGAAAAAAATAGTCAAGAAAAAGTATGCAACACTTGTGGTGGCGCGGGACGAGTGCAAAAAGTGGGTAGTAGTTTTTTTGGCAGTTTTTCTCAGGTGGTGGAATGTCCCGATTGCGCCGGCACAGGCCATGTGCAGGAAAGAAAGTGCGCGCAGTGCGGTGGTGATGGACGGACAATGGAAGAGCATAGATTGGAAATTGATATTCCGGCGGGTATTGATAATAACCAGACACTTTCCATGAGTGGTGCAGGGGAAGCTGGCTCGCGAGGTGGACGAGCCGGTGATTTATTTATTAATGTCCACGTCAAACCGCACAAGCTATTTGTGCGGAAAGGTCAGGATATTTTGAGTTCAGTCGAGATTCCCTTTTCCACTTCTGCGCTGGGAGGGGAAGTGATTATTGAAACAATCGAAGGTCGCTTGACTTTGAAAATTCCGTCCGGTACGCAATCGGGAGAGCAGTTTCGCGTGAAGGGCAAGGGTGTGCCTGATTTGCATTCTGGTGTGCGAGGCAATCAAATTGTCAAAGTGATTGTGCGCACTCCGAAAAAATTATCTCGCGAGCAAAAAGAATTGCTAGAAGAATTGAAGCGCTTGGGGGAATAGGAGCGTTTAAAATAGGGATCAATCTGCCAGGGTAGAGCCACATTGCAATGCAGAAAAGCAATGCATTGCTTTTCTGCTACTTGTTTTTATTTTTTTGTGCTATAATCAAAACAGAAAATAAAAATATGCAGATTATTAATGATTTAAATTTGAAAAAACAAGCGCGTGATTTGGGTGTGAAAATTTGGCAGACACCCGGGTTTATGTTCATTATGCTTGGTGTAATTGCGATTGCAATTATGACAGCTGTTTTTCTCATCTCGCAAAATTATAATGACCCAGAAATCTTGGTGTTAGCGGAAAGTTTTGTCGTGATTGTGATTTTGGTTGTGGGCAATTCAGTGATTACTATGGTCACGCAAGTGACTAAACCTAATCGTATGAAGAGTGAATTTGTGTCTGTTGCTTCGCATCAATTGCGCACACCACTTTCTGCTATCAAATGGGAAACAGAACTTTTGCTTTCCAAATGTCGTCGAAAAGTTGTCGGGGATAAGCAACGCCAGAGTATTGAAAACATCAATACACTTAGCATAAAAATGACGCATCTGATTAATGATCTCTTGGATGTAGCGCGCATTGACCAGCATCGCTTGATTATTAAAAAAATTCCGACCGATATCGTTTCTGTTGCCAAAGATTCAATTAAAGAAGCGCAAAGTCTGGCTAAAAAAAGACATATCGAGTTGGCGCTTAGTGCGCCTAGAAAGCTCCCAGCAGTCTTGGCTGATCCAGAAAAACTGCAGATGGTAGTGGAAAACTTGCTTAACAACTCGATTAAATATACCACTAATCATGGAAAAATCGAGCTAAAATTGACTAAAAAAGATGCGCTAATTATTTTCAACATCAAAGACAGTGGAGTGGGTATTCCAGCTGAACAACAAAATCGCATCTTCGATAAATTTTTTCGTAGCGATAACATTGTCAAATATCAAACAGAAGGCACGGGACTGGGGCTATATATCGCTAAAAATATCATCGAACAAATGGGCGGGCGCATCTGGTTTGAATCAGTGGAAAATCTGGGCTCCATTTTTAGCTTTTCTATTCCTATCTCTAAACAAAAAGATTAATAATTTTAAACTCTAAAAAAATGACAAAAATACTCATCGTGGAAGACGAGCCGACACTAAACAAGGCCTTGGAAGAGTTTTTGGT
The DNA here is from genome assembly GCA_049304095.1 of Candidatus Moraniibacteriota bacterium. GTDB lineage: Bacteria > Patescibacteriota > Minisyncoccia > Moranbacterales > UBA2206 > UBA9630. The sequence continues at coordinate 13,283 of JBAQNU010000011.1, forward strand.
GGAAGAAAAATTTGAAGTTTTCAGTGCTTTTGATGGTGAAGAAGGGATAAAATTGGCAAAAGAAAAAAGTCCAGACTTGATTCTTTTGGACATTATCTTACCCAAAAAAGACGGCTTTGAGGTTTTGGATTATTTAAAATTAGATAAAAAGACCCAAAAAATTCCAGTCGTGCTTTTGACTAATCTGGAAAGTGCGGAAGATATTGAAAAGGCTTTTAATAAAGGCGCGACAACTTATCTGGTTAAAGCTAACTATCGCCTAGAAGATATTGTTAAGAAAATAAAAGAAACACTCAAATGCGCATAAGCAATGTTCAGTTGAAAAATTTTATCGAAGACGCCGGAATGATTAAGACGGAAGAATTGAAAGTGGCTTTTGACGAAGCGCAAAAAAAAGCGGCGAAATTGGGCGATGTTCTTTTGGCCAAAAAATTGATTGATGAAATGCAGCTGCGAAAACTCTACGCCTATATTTTAGGTGTGCCATTTGTAGATTTGCAAAAAGAAACTATTGCGACGGACATTTTGCAGCTAGTGCCGGAACCAATCGCCAAGAAATACAAACTGGTAGCATTTGAAAAAAATGGTACAGAGCTCAAAATTGCCATGCTCAATCCGGAAGACATCCAAACGATTGATTTTATCCGCAAAAAAACGGGCCTGCGGATCATTATTTGCATCACTTCCGAAGAGAGCATTGACTCGGTGCTTAAGCAATATGGAAAAAGTTTGAAAGCTGAATTTGGGGATATGATTGATAAGAATTCAGCAGAAATGACTGATACTGATTCGACGGAAGACTTGGAGGAGATTGCTCAAGGCTTACCGATTATCCGGATTGTCGACACGCTAATCAAGCATGCCATCATTCAAGATGCTTCTGACATCCATATTGAGCCGGATGAAAAAGAATTGCGTGTGCGTTATCGCATTGATGGCATTTTACATGAAGCGATGACATTGCCTAAGCAAGTCAAAGAAGGCATTATTGCCAGGATTAAGGTTTTGTCTAACTTGAAACTGGATGAGCATCGCATTCCGCAAGATGGACGTTTTAAATTGGCCAAAGACGGCGTGAAAATGTCTTTTCGGGTCAGCATTCTGCCTATTTTTGATGGAGAAAAGATTGTGATGCGGCTTTTAGACGAATCTTCTAAGGGATTAACCTTGGAAGCGATGGGATTTATGGGCAAAGCACTGGAGGCGGTGCACTATGAAATCAGAAGGCCAAATGGCATGATTTTAGTAACCGGTCCGACTGGTAGCGGAAAAACAACGACACTCTATACAATCATGGATATTTTGAACACAACTGACGTGAACATTAGTACCGTGGAAGATCCGGTGGAATATCGGATGCCGCGTGTCAATCAAACTCAGATTCATCCCAAGGTGGGACTGACTTTTGCGGCCGGGCTGCGGGCTCTACTTCGTCAAGATCCAGATATTATTATGGTGGGTGAAATTCGTGACAATGAAACGATGGAGATGGCGATTCAAGCGGCTATGACTGGGCACCTTGTGCTTTCTACGCTCCATACTAATTCGGCGGCTGGCACATTGCCGCGGCTCCTCGACATGGGAGCGGAAGCGTTCTTGGTTGCTTCAACGGCAAACGTGATTATTGCTCAACGGTTGGTGCGCAAAGTTTGTCATGATTGTGCGGTGGAATACAAATTGAGCAAAAAAGAAATCGAGACGCTCAATAAAAACTATGCAATGGATGAGATCTTGGAACACATTAAAAAAAGTGGCATTTTGGAAAAACAACTGAAACCGAAAGACAAGTGGGAAGATTTGAAACTTTTGAAACCCAAGGGTTGTGAACAATGCTCTGAAGGCTATCATGGTCGAAATGGAATTTACGAAGTTTTGGAAGTGACGGATGACATCCGCCAGCTCATCTCCCAAAAAGCCTCAGCTTCTGACTTGGAAGAAAAGGCCAAGGCCAATGGAATGCTGACGATGATTGAGGATGGTTTTATGAAATGTATTTTGGGAATTACATCGGTGGAAGAAATTCTAAGAGTAACCAAAGAATAGTTTATGAAAGTATTATATCACGCTAAAAATTATTCTGGAGAAGCGAGAACTGGTGAGTTGGATGTGAAAAACGAGCGGGATTTGGCAGCGCAATTGCGCAGTGACGGATTTATGTTGACTTCTTTTGAGGAATTGGAAGTGAAAAAGGAAACTGAAATATCGGTGCAATTTCTGGATCGTTTTTTTGGAATTTCCCTGAAAGACAAGTTGATGTTTACGCGCAATTTGAGCGTGATGATTTCTTCTGGACTGCCCATTTCGCGCGCGGTAAAAAATATTGCCACGCAAACAAAAAACAAGAAATTTAAAAAAATTCTGGAAGCAATTTTTGATGATATTCAAGCCGGAATGACTTTTGCTGATGGATTGGCAAAATATCCAGCTATTTTTGATGAGCTTTTTGTCAATATGGTCCGAGTGGGCGAGGCGAGCGGTAATTTGGAGGAAATTTTGGAAATTCTAGCAATTCAATTGGAGAAGGAACATGATCTTGTGAGCAAGCTCAAAGGGGCGCTGACCTACCCAGCGGTGATTATTGTGGCAATGATTGCCATTGCCATTCTCATGCTTACTTTCATTTTGCCCAAAATGATGAGCGTTTTTCAAGATATGAATGTAAGTCTTCCAGCTTCTACTCAGTTTATGATTAAGCTCAGCGATCTTTTGCGCAATCATGCAGTGTTTTCTTTAATCGCGTTGGTTTTGGGTGGAATTTTTCTTAAATTTTTTCTAACCACCAAGAATGGAAAAAAAACGCTGGCTTTTATTTTGATTAATATTCCAGTCATTAATAATTTGGTGATTAAAAATAACTGCGCTCGTTTTGCCAGAATCTATAGTTCGCTACTGCGTAGCGGTGTGCCGGTGGTGCAGGCGCTGACGATCATTTCCAATACGCTAACAAATTATTATTACAAAGATGCACTCAAGGAAAGTGTGGATGAAGTGCAAAAGGGAGTAACGCTGAGTAAAATTGTGGAAAAGCATCCAAAAATTTTTCCACTGCTGATGGTGCAGATGATTCAAGTTGGTGAGGAGACGGGCAAAACAGAAAGTGTGCTTTTGAAATTGGCAGAGTTCTATGAGGGGGAAATCTCCCAAATTTCCAAAAATATGTCTTCCATCATCGAGCCAGTACTGATGATTTTTATTGGAACAGCTGTCGGTTTTTTTGCTATTTCAATGCTTCAACCGATGTATAGCCTCATGGATAATATCAAATAGTCTTGAACTATGATTTGTCTGATTTGATGAAAACTATGATTATTAAAACAGAAAAAAAACGCGGGTTTATGCTGATCGAAGCGTTGACGGTTATTTTTATTTTTTCCGTCATTATGACTACGTTCTATGCCGCTTTTTCCACCGGAACGCGGGCGATTATTGATGTCAAAAATCGGCTGGGAGCGATTTCTTTGGCTAACGAAAAAATGGAAATCGTGCGCAATCTTAACTATACCAATGTGGGAATCTCAGGTGGAATTCCTAATGGTAATATTGCAGCTGATGAAAATGTCAGTGCGAATGGCAAGAGTTACCATGTGGAAACCTTTATTCAATATGTAGATGATTCGCTTGATGGCAGTTATCCTGCGGATACAATTCCTAATGATTATAAACGAGTGAGAATTGCTGTTTCCTGGAATAATGGCACTGGCAATGCGGGCAGTGTCTATGTGGTTTCGCGTTTTGTGCCCTATGGTTTAGAGAGTAGTGTCGGCGGGGGAGTTTTGGCGATAAATATTGTGGATGGCACAGGAGCGGGTGTTTCTCGGGCGAATGTGCAAATCGTGAATAGCACGGTTTCCCCAGCAGTTAATTTTGACGCCGAAACGAGTGATTTAGGAAACTTGATGTTTCCTGGAGCTTTGCCTTCAACTCAAAATTATCAATTGACGGTTTCCAAGTCAGGCTATGAGACCGTGGCCACTTTGCCACCCTATCCAATCACAGCCAGTTATTATCCAACCGATGTGCATGCTTCGGTGACGACCGGAGCTTTGAATGTTAAAACCGTTGTGATTAACAAGCTAGCTAATCTACATATTTTCACTGCTGATGGGGCGGGGAATAAGATTAGCGAAGTGCCATGTAATTTTAGTCTCACAGGCGGAAGAATTATTGGCACTACGCCAGATATGGCTCACGATCCGGTCTATAATATGCAAAATCAAAACAGTGCTGTTCCCACGGGAGGAGAAAAAGATTTTGACGCAATTAGTCCGGGACAATATGCGCTGACAGTCTCCACTCCTTCCGGCTATGCTTTGGTGGGAATTGATCCGGTGTCGCCTTTTTCTCTTGAGCCAGATGCGACTTTGGAGGTGAAAATAAAGTTGGCGCGAGAGAATAGCTCGGCGCTACTTGCGACAATCAAGGACGCCACAGATAATGTTATCAGCGGGGCGCAAGTGGAACTAAAAAATGCGGATGGTTATGACGTGATTCAAACAACTGATGCAGAGGGAGTTGTTTTTTTCTCACAAGGGACCGATCCTCTTTCACCGGGAACCTATGATTTGAAAGTTATCGCAACAGGTTATCAGGAAAATAACTCGCAGGTTGTGATTAGTGCTGCTGAACTGAAAACTGAAACCATAACCATGACGCCCTAGCTGTCGATTGGCATACCAGAATTTGTGCGTTAGAATAAAGGTATAATTATTAAGGAAAAACATATGTTAGATAGGCAAGGATTTCGTCCGCAAAGAACAGGAAAGGAGAGTATCAATCATATCGAAGCGGAAAAAACCGAAGAAAAAGAGATGGCAAGAATTAAGGATTTGATTTGTGTAGAGCTTAATTCAAGAAAAGACGAAAACAACAGGAGAATTTATTCGAGCAAAGATTCAGATGTGGAGAATATCTTTAAATCAACGCAGATACTTTTAGAAAAAGGAGCGACTGAATCGGAGGCAATAGACCGAGCAGTCAGGTGGTTTGCCGAGGGACTTTATGCTGGGTAAAATTGGTTAGTGTAGATGTTAAAAAACAAGCGAATAAATTTTTTATTAACCGGTTTTTTGCTGACAATTTTAGTGTTAGTAGTTTTGTTTTGGATAGATAGGGGAAAAATAAAAAGAGAAGTCGCGATTGATTCTGTAAAAAATAGCGAAATAGTTCAAGAGGAGCCGGCGCAGGAAGAGGCTATTGCTGAAGAATCACAAGTAATAAAACCAGCGATTCCTGTGGAAACTAAATTGCCAGCGAAAATTCTCATCGACGTTTCATTTACTTCGCAAGCTCCTTTTGGGAAGTGGGATGCCTACCACGAAGAAGCCTGCGAAGAAGCCTCGCTTTTGATGGTGGCCTATTTTGTACAAGGTAAAAAATTGACGCCAGCAGTGGCGGAAAAAGAAATCCAAGCGCTTATTGCCTATGAAATTAAAAATACTAAAGGCTATGAAGATAGCACAGCTGAAGAGGTGGCAAAGTTAGGCGCGGATTACTATGGCTTGAAAAATTTGCGTGTGGTCTATGATTTTTCGATGGAAGATTTGAAAAAATATTTGGCGGAAGGTTCTCCAATTATTATTCCAGCAGCTGGACGATTACTCAAAAATCCCAACTTCACTCCGCCTGGACCGCTCTATCATAACCTGGTGCTCGTTGGTTATGAAAATGATACAATTATTGCTAATGATCCAGGCACGCGGAAAGGAGAAAAATATCGCTACGATATCGAGACGCTTTATGGGGCTATTTATGATTTTCCCGGAGATAAAAACCGGATAGAAAAGGGCAGAAAAGCAATGGTGGTGCTGGCCCATTGATTTTATCGTTTTTGACGAGTATAATAAGAGTATTAGGAGTTACGCATTTTATCTCACAGTCGATAAGGCTGACTCAGGGTAAATGCGTAAGTCGTAAGTATAAGAAATAAAATAAAATCACTATGAATCTTAGTCAGGTTTTTGCGGGGTTGGGTTTTTCTCAAAAAATAACATTAGACTTGACCCTTTTTCTCGTGTTGGCTTTTGCTAGTTTTGTGTTTGGTATGCTCATTGGGCGCTACCGCTTGATGACGGTGCTTATTAATATTTATGTCGCGATTGCCATTCTTGGCGCTGTTTCGGTCAAGCTTTTGCCAGACTATTCTAATCGCCTGATTCTATTTTTTGGTATTATTCTCGTTTTGACACTAATAGGTAAAAAAATGTTTGAAATACCAATTTCTGGCGGGGGCAAGGGTTTTCTTTGGAGGGTCTTTGTGATGAGTTTTTTGGAGCTTATGCTGATGCTTAGTATGGCGCTTACGATTATTCCCAAAAAAATAGCCCTAGGCTATGTTTCTTCAAGTGCCTATGATTATTTGGTTTTCGGTAATGCCCCTTTGGTTTGGATGCTACTCCCGCTGATTTTTATGTTTTTAATCCATAAAAAAATCAGTCGCTAATTATTTTTGACTTATGAAATATCATAAAGATACAATGGAACTTATATTTTTTGCGCGGGGCGGGCAAGGAGCGAAAACCGCAGCGGAAATCATCGCTCAAGCGGCACTCGCAGAGGGGAATTTTGTGCAAACTTTTCCTAATTTCGGTCCGGAGCGCAGTGGTGCGCCAACTAAGACCTATTTGCGCATTTCTAATGAGGTCATTCGCACCAAGGAGCCAGTGGTTGATCCGGATGTTGTTGTGGTCTTGGATGACACACTGCTCGATAGTCAAAAAGTAACAGAGGGGTTGGACAAAAATGAAGCACTGATTATCAATTCCACCAAGAGTCCGCATGAAATTCGAGAGCTGATTCGTTTCGACGGAAAAATCCACGCAGTCGATGCTAATGGCATCTCAATGAAAATTGTCGGTCAACCACGGCCAAACACTGTTATCTTAGGTAAAATTATCAAAGTGACAGAAATTGTGAAATTGGAAAGTATTCTGGAAGAATTTCGCAAAATTTTTGAAGAGAAGATTGGGAAAGAAAATTGTGAAAAAAATATTTTAGCAATTGAGAAGGCGTATGATAGCATATAAAAATATGGAAAAAGGCGCAATCATAAAACATGATATCAAAAAATCTCCCCGGACTGGTTCTTGGCGGTATATGAAGCCGGAAATGGACAAGGATAAATGCATTGGTTGCGCGACTTGTGTGCCGTTTTGTCCTGACGCTTGCATTGAAATGAAAAAACATAAAAACGACAAAAAAGACAAAGCTGACATTGATTATGAATTTTGCAAGGGTTGTGGAGTTTGCGCGCAGGTTTGTCCCGTGAAGGCAATAACTATGAAAAAAAATTAGAGTATGTCTGATAATAAAAACAAATTAGCGCTCACTGGTGGCTATGCTGCGGCCTATGCCTTGAAACAAATTGATCCAGATGTGATGCCGATCTATCCGATTACGCCCCAGACCCCAATCATTGAAACATATGCTAAATTTGTGGCGGATGGTGAAGTGGAAACGGAAATGATTGAAGTGGAATCAGAACATAGTGCGATGAGCGCGGCAATTGGTGCGTCGGCTGCGGGTGCTCGCACAGCAACGGCCACGAGCTCACAAGGGCTTGCCTACATGCATGAAATGCTCTATATCGCCTCGGGTATGCGCTTGCCAATTCTTATGGTTGTGGCAGCGCGTGCGCTCAGCGCGCCACTTAGCATCCACGGAGATCACAGCGATGTGATGGGTTCTCGTGATTCCGGTTGGGTACAGATATTTTGTGAAAATCCGCAAGAAGTTTATGACAAAACAATTATTGGTATGAAACTGGCTGAGCGCGTCGGACTTCCTGTAATGATAATTATGGATGGTTTTAACACTTCGCATAGCGTGGAAAACTTGGAAATTTTGGATGCGAAAATTGTCAAAAAATTTGTGGGAGAATATCAGCCAGAACATTCGCTACTCGACATTGAAAACCCAGTAACCTATGGCCCGGTGGCGCTACAAGAATCCTATTTTGAGTTCAAGATTGATCAGGAAGAAGCGATGGGGAAAGTAGCCCAAGAATATCTTAAAATTGCCAAAGAATTTGAAAAAATTAGCGGCAGAAAATATGAATTATTTGAAGAATATCAAACCAAAGACGCCGAAAAAGTTTTAGTGCTGATTGGTTCAGTCGCAGGAACAGCCAAAGATGCGATTGACGTCCTGCGAAAAAAGGGCCAGAAAGTGGGACTTTTAAAAATTGAATTATTTCGGCCGTTTCCGTTTGCGGAAATTGTCAGTGTGTTAAAAAATGCCAAAGAAATAATCGTAATGGATCGCGCTCAATCAATCGGCTCTCACCCGCCGCTATTTTCAGAAGTTGTGGTCAGTTTACAAAGCTCAAGTAATGTAAAAATTTCTAGCATCGTTTATGGCTTGGGCGGACGGGACGTTTTTAAAAAACAGATTGAGCAGATTTTGGAGGGGAGATTTAAGGAAAAATACTTAAGATAATTTTTTAATTTTTAATTTTGTAATTTTTAAATAAAACTTAATTTATAATTTTCAAATGAATTACGATCTGGAAGAGAGAACGGCTAAATTTGGAGAAAGTGTAATTTTGTTTTGCCTGTCAATCTCGGTTAATCAAATAACAAAACCATTAATCAATCAATTTATTCGGGCGGCTACTAGTGTGGGGGCTAACTACATGGAAGCTAATCAGGCTAGTTCTAAAAAAGACTTTAAAAACAAGATTAGGATTTGCCAAAAAGAGTCAAATGAATCAAAACATTGGTCGAGAATGATTTCTATCGCTATTCCAGACAAGAAAGAAAAGTGCAGGGAGTTGTGGAAAGAGGCGCATGAATTGACATTGATTTTCGCCAAAATATCTAAAAGTTGTACTAATTAAAAAATTTGAGTTTAGAAATTATTTAAAAATTATAAAATTGAAAAATTAAAAATTTTGTTTATGAATAAAGACTTAGCAAAAAATTTAGCTCCCGGTCACAGTGCTTGCGCAGGATGTGCGTTTCCCTCAATTGTGAGGACGATTTTGGGCGAGGCAACAACTCCGGTGGTGATTTCTAATGCGACGGGATGTCTTGAAGTTACTTCGACGATTTATCCTTATACTGCTTGGAATGTGCCATATATTCACAGCGCCTTTGAAAATGCGGCGGCGACGATCTCTGGTGTGGAGCGCGCATATCTTGCGGCGCGAAAAAAAGGCAAGATTAAAAAGAAAATTAAATTCGTTGCCTTTGGCGGAGACGGTGGAACATACGACATTGGCCTTCAGGCACTTTCTGGCGCACTCGAACGTGGACATAATTTTCTCTATGTTGTCTATGACAATGGTGGTTACATGAATACTGGTAACCAAAGATCATCAGCGACGCCCTATGGCGCGGGAACGGAAACAACACCAGTGGGAAAAGAATCTTTTGGTAAAATGGAGATGCGCAAAGATTTAATGGGGATTGTAGCGGCGCATCACGTTGCCTATGCCGCGCAAGCCAATATCGCCAACCTTGCTGATCTTAAAAAGAAAGCCAAAAAAGCACTGGCCGTGGATGGGCCAAGTTTTCTCACAGTCTTTTCACCGTGCACAAACAATTGGAAATTTCCCACTTCGCAATATGTAGCGATTGCCAAACTTGCGACAGAAACCAATTTTTGGCCACTCTATGAAATCGAAAATGGAAAATATAAACTAAACTGGGAGCCCAAAAAAATCACTCCGGTGACAGAATTTCTGAAAACACAAGGCCGTTTCAAGCATTTATTTTTGCCAAAAAACAAACCAGTCTTGGAAAAAATCCAGAAGCTAGTCAATGCTGAGTTTGCTAGGATTGCTAGTTTGTGTGAAGAATAGAAGATATCTATGGAGCCATCTGCCCCGCCGAGGCGGGGTGGCCTATAGAGTTACTAATCTGTTTCGTGGAGCCATCTATCAGGATCGAACTGATGACCTACGGTTTACGATACCGTCGCTCTACCAACTGAGCTAAGATGGCACTTTGTTAATATAGAATAGAATTTAAAATAATTCAACTGATATGGAGAAAATGGAAAAATATCAAAAAGCCTGGGAAAAATTTCGAGTCAAGATGGACTCTTTAAAAAAGAGAAGATTTGAGCTTTTGAAAAAAATTTCTCAAAAATTTGATGAACAAAAGATTAAGGCTTTAAAGGAAAAATTGAAATAATATGTATAAAGAACCATCATCAACTGAAGCGGTAAAAAAACTAGAAGCGCAGGAAAATTTTGAAGCCCCGCGAAGTGTTGAGTCGCCTGAAGAAATGCAAGAAAAAATGACAAGCGAAGCGGAAAAAGAAACGACTAAATTCGAAAAGGAATGCACCGATGATCTTTTGCGTGTTGAAGCTGGGGCGGAAAAAGATGGACTGTCGCTGGATAGCGAGGATAAAAAAGAATTGCAAGGATTAAGTCAAGAGGCGGATGCGGCAAAGGTGGAGTTGATGAGCGAAATTGGAGAAAAAATGGATCAAAAAAATAAGTATGCGGATTTTGCTGATGACCAAAGAAAATTTTATAGTGAGAATGGAATGAACACATTGGAAGAAGCAAAAAGAGGAAAAAAATATTCCCTGTCGGATATGGAGTCTATTCAGGAAAATATTGACGAACAGTTAGCGAAAATCGAAACGCTTAGATCGGAAATCGAAAGTAAGAAAAGTAGTATTATTAGCAGAATATTGGAATTTCGCAAGATAAGGGAATCGGAAACAAAACTCAGAAGACAAGAAAGTCTTTTGACTGATTATGAAAGGAGATTAGAGCAAAAAAAAGAATTCGTAGAAGCCTATGATTATCTGATAGGAGAAGAAACAAAGTTGGCAGTTTTGATGGAAGATGCGCACAAAGAAAATGCTGAATTTGACGCTAAAAAACAAGAGGCGTTTTTAGAGGAGGAAAGAAATAGGGATATTAAAAATTTGACCAAAAAGCATGGAGTGTTTTTTGTGCATGATGTAGTGGATGGCGAATGGAAGCCAAGCGCCAACAACAGATCTATAAATACTAAACAATTGGATTTTAACAATCAACTGGATATATTGCATGGCCTCGAACCGACAATTTCAACATCAACCCTACATGAAGATAGTCGGCAAAATACTTTTGGAGAATATAGTTTTGGCGTTTTGCTGTCAGGCGGAAGAGTTTTGGGCGGAGACAAAAGTGATGCTGGGAGTGTGGCGATAGATAGAAAAAATCGATATATATCAAAAGAAAAACGAACTCCAGAAGCAATAGAGAATGCTATATTAAGAAAAACATTTACTAGTGAAAAAGAGGATGCCAAGGGCAATACCGACTATAATGAATTGGTAGTGGAAAATCCTGAAATAGCAGGAGTATGTGTAAAATGGAGTGAGGAGTGGAGCGAGGGGGTTTCTTTGATTGAAGGTGACGAAATTTATTTGAAAAATAAGGGCGGCATTAGGTATGATGAATGGTGGAATAAAATTTCTAATATAATGAAACGAGGCATGCCAATTTTTATTCTCAGCCGTGATAGCAATACAGTAAGAATGATGTATGATATTGATGTTAAAAATAATTCATTTAAGGTGACTCCGCAATACAGTCCGGAAGATTTTGCTAATATGCCAGGAATTTATCAACAGCACTTGGGAAAAGATGAGAAACGCAAGGCAGTAATGAGAGTTTTTGATAAAGCGGTGGGCTTACTTACAGAAGAAGAAAAAAATGCATATGTTCCAGATGGAACAGAAAAAGACGGTCGAGGTTTGTATAATGTTAACTAATTTTAAAAAACCATATGAATCTATACATCTGTGAAATTTGTGGGGATGCTTATGTTGGCGTCGAAAAACCGAGTGATTGTCCCTTTTGTGGAGCGAAGGGGAATTTTATCAAGTTGGGTAGTGAAGCGGAGCCGATTGCGGAGATTAAGACTGAGCTGAGTGAAATTTCCAAGAAAAATCTGATGGAAACATTGGCGCTGGAAACGCGGGCTAATGCCATCTATCTTTGCATGGCGGGAGAGGCGAAGAATTACTCAATCATGAAAATGTATAAGCGTTTGGCGAAAGTGGAGTTGGAACACGCTATTATTGCAACAAAACTTTTGAACATCACAATGCCGGAAATCACACCCGAGAATTGCTCTAGTGAGGATTTGGAAAATTTTCAAAAAACGATTGAGCTGGAAGATCATGCTGTTGAGTTGTATCGAAAATTTGCCGGAGAATCGTCGGAAGTGCATATTCGGAAATTTTTTGGCGCCATTATGCAGGCGGAGATAGGACACATTGAATTAATCAAGAATTTTATTTAAACAATTTCCAAGCTCAAATTTCCAATGTCAAATCAAAACCAAAATCCAAATGTCAAAAATATTTTGAGCTTTGAGCTTTAAAATTGATTGGAAATTTGGCATTAGGATTTTGAAATTAAAAATGTATGATTTGGATTTATACTCTAATCTCAGTTTTCATTGTCAGTCTGATTTCTCTTGTCGGCGTTTTTGCGTTGTCAATTGATCACAAAAAATTATACAAATATTTGATTTATCTCGTGAGCCTTTCGGCTGGGACGCTGATGGGTGATGCTTTCATCCATCTTATTCCCGAGGCCTATGAAAGCGCTGAGAATGGCGTTTTGGTCTCGCTCTATATCCTTTTGGGTATTTTGGTTTTTTTTGTTTTGGAAAAAGTAATCCATTGGCGCCATTGCCATGAAGAACCTTGCGAAGAGCATCCACATCCTTTTTCCTATATCATTCTCGCAGGTGATTCGTTGCATAATTTTGTGGATGGAATGGTGATTGGAGCGAGCTATTTGGTCAGTATTCCCGTGGGGATTGCCACGACCATAGCGGTTATCTTTCATGAAATTCCTCAGGAAATTGGCGATTTCGCCTCGCTGATTTATGGCGGTTTCACTCGTAAAAAAGCTTTATTTCTCAATTTTCTAAGTGCACTCACGGCTGTAGCTGGTGCGCTTTTAATCCTGAGTTTTGATTTAAAAATTGATGGCTTGGAAAATTTTTTGGTTCCCTTCGCCGCTGGCGGATTTATCTATATCGCCGGAACGGACCTGATTCCGGAACTTCACAAGCATAACGAGGCAAAAAAAGGGATTTTGCAAGTGCTTGCTTTTTTGGTCGGAATCGGGTTAATGTTAGGGATGTTGCTGATGGAATAAACTTATGCAAAATTTTTCTCAAAAAATCGCTGAGCTAAAAATTAAACTCCCGGATCTGCGGGACTGTCTTTGACTTAGCTCAGAAAAAACAAAAAATATTGAAATTAGAAGAAAAGTCTCAAGCGATAGATTTTTGGAGTGATAATCAAAAAGCCTCGCAAGTTATGCGAGAACTGGAAGAGTTGAAAATAGAAGTTGTGGCTTTTGAAAATTTGGAAAAAGAATTGATAGAGCTAGAGGAATTTTCTGGTATGACAGAGACAGTTGAAGATGAGAAAGAGTTGGAGAAAAAAATCGAAGAAGTGACAAAAAAAATTGATACGTTGGAGTTCAAGACTCTTTTTAGCGAAGAATATGATAGCAGTGGCGCCATCCTCTCCATCTATTCTGGTGCGGGCGGGGTGGATGCTCAGGATTGGGCGGAGATGCTTCTTAGGATGTACCTTAAATGGGGCGAAAAAAATGGTTTCAAAATGAAACTGGTCGATGAAACGCGTGGGCAAGAAGCAGGGATTAAAAGCGCAACATTGGAAATTGCCAAAGAATATGCCTATGGAAATTTGAAAAGTGAAAATGGCACGCATCGCTTGGTGCGCCTTTCCCCGTTTAATTCGGATAATTTGCGCCAAACTTCTTTTGCAGTAGTGGAAGTGTTGCCAGTTATTGCCGAGATTCCTGAAGTGAAAATCAGGCCAGAAGATTTGCGAGTGGATGTCTATCGCTCTTCTGGCGCTGGCGGACAAAGCGTCAACACAACTGATAGCGCTGTGCGCATTACTCACATTCCGACCGGAACTGTCGCAGCTTGCCAAAATGAAAGGAGTCAGTTGCAAAACAAAGATCAGGCGTTGAAAATTCTCACGGCCAAACTGCATAAAAAATATCTGGAAGAGGCTGAGGCGGAAAAGCGTAAATTGCGCGGAGAAAAATCCAGTGCGGAGTGGGGCAGTCAGATTCGCTCCTATGTCGTGCATCCCTATAAACTCGTCAAAGATCACAGGACGAAGATTGAAACGGCTCAAGTGGACGAGGTGCTTTCAGGCGAATTGAAAATATTTATGGAGGGCTATTTGAAATATTTGAAAAGTAGTCTATAATATAACTAGTGTAAAAATAAAAACTAGAAAAAATCAAAATGATAAAATTTGATGGAGTTTCCAAAATATATAAAGATCAGTTTGTGGCCTTGGATAATATCAACCTGGAAATTAAGGCTGGTGAGTTTGTGTCGATTGTTGGGCAATCGGGCGCGGGAAAATCAACTTTTCTCAAATTGATTTATGCGGAAGAGGCGCCAACCGAGGGGCAAATATTTTTTAATGATTATTCATTAGATGGAGTTAGTCGCAGAAAGTTGCCAGCACATCGCAGAAACATTGGAACGGTTTTTCAGGATTTCAAATTGCTACCCAAAAAAACCGCTTTTGAGAATGTGGCTTATGCTTTGGAAGTTTGTGGAATTTCCAAGGCGGAAATTCTGGAAGATGTGCCACAGATTTTGGAAATTGTGGGGTTGGGAGAGAGACAGCACAAATTTCCCCATGAGCTTTCTGGAGGAGAGCAACAGCGAGTGGCGATGGCGCGTGCGCTCATTCACAAACCACTAGTGATTGTGGCTGATGAGCCAACAGGTAATCTTGACCCAACATCATCACTGGAGATTATGCAACTGCTTCTCAAAATTAATAAGCTTGGCACAACAGTCATTTTGGCTAGTCATGATAAGGATATTGTGAATAAAGCAGCCAAGCGAGTGGTGGTTTTGGAGCGAGGGCGAGTTGTTTGCGATGACGCAAAAGGTAAATATAAGACGTGTTAATTTTAAAAATTAGGAGTTACGCGCTTACTTTCACAGTTGGTATTTTTCTAAAAAAATAACTCGAACGCTCTTTTTTCTTCAAAACTTTCCCTCCCTCGGCGGCATCCAATGGAAAGTTTTGAAGAAAAAAGGCATTCTCAAACAGGATTTTTTTAGAAAAATACCAACTGACTTAGGTAAACGCGTAAATCATAAATATAAAAAAGTATGTTTTTAGCATTAGGCAGGACACTAAAAGAAGGCTGGAGTAATTTTATGCGCAATGGCTACTTGAGTATTGCGGCGGTGAGCGTGATGCTTCTCTCGCTTTTTTCCATTAGCGCTTTGGCGCTACTAATGCTCACGGGCAATAGGCTTATTCAAAATATTGAAAGTAAAGTCAATATTAGTGTCTATTTTAAATCTGATGTAACAGAAGAGGCAATTTTGAAAGACAAAGGAGAGTTGGAAAATTTCAATGAAATACAATCCGTCAACTACGTTTCCAAAGAAAAGGCTCTGGAGGAGTTCAAGAAAAATAATGCTGATGAGCCGGTAATTTTGAAATCCCTTGAAGAAATTGAGGGCAATCCTTTGCTTTCAGCTCTTATTATTAAAGCCAATAATCCCGCTCAATATGAATTGGTAAATGATTATTTGAAAAATGCTCCTTTCAAGGAAGATATTAGTCGGATTAATTATGCTAAAAATAAGGAGGTAATTGATAAGCTGAATCAAACAATTGCGCAAGTGCGAAAAGCTGGTATGGCTATCACGGGGCTATTGTCGCTGATTTCCATTCTCATAATTTTCAACACCATTCGCATCACCATCTATTCGCACAAAAAAGAAGTGGAAGTGATGCGTCTTGTGGGGGCTTCAAATGTCTATATCCGCTTGCCTTTTATTTTTGAAGGCGTGCTCTATGGGCTTGTGGCATCAATTATTTCAATGCTTTTGCTGTTTGTTTCACTGCGATTGCTCTTGCCACAAACCAAAGAACTCATTCCTTCCGTGGATGTTATTGGAATCTACACGACTAATTTCTGGAAGCTACTCGGCGCGCAAATTCTCGCGGGAGCGATTTTGGGCATTGTGAGCAGCACGATTGCGATTCGGAAATATTTGAAAATATAAGGGAAAAAAAGGAGAAATCAAAGTTGATCTGGGCGAGAAAAAAGATTTCAGCGCATCTGACACTGGTGCAGGTTATCTGACATTTGAAATATATCTGGACAACGCTGAAGGTCTGTCTGATTTCAACACCGAGTTGGGCAATGCGATGGACCAAAAAGAACTGCAATGGAACAGAGCCAATCACCCCTATTTCACAGCTGGCTGGAACACAGTGCGTTTGGCGCTGAACGAAGGTATCAAAACCGGCGAGGTAGATTGGTCTGCGCTCAATTATTTCCGGGTCTATTTCAATTTTGGCGAGACAAAAGAAATTCGAATCAGGAATGTTAATTTGGAACTGAAAACAAAATATGTTCCATTGGCGCAAACAGTTGACGCGAAAGATTTGGATTTGTTTAGTAATACTGATCAAGGCACGGCGCTCAAGAATATTTTTGGCGAATTGGAAAGCATAAAGACGCAAGATCTTGTGTCGCTACAAGTCAATACAAAATTAACGCAAGATCTCAAAACAATGCAAGACCAAATGGCGCTTTTGCAAGAACAGACCAAAGCGGTGATTGATTTATCTCTGGCGATGAGTTTGGATAACGTGCTCTACAAAGATGCCGAGGGTAGCGTTTTAGGTTTGAATATTATGGAGGCGGAAAAAGTGGAAACCAAAGAAGTGGAGGCTAAAAAAGTGGAGGCTGAGGATTATGTTGTTTCAGAAAATGTCGATCCAGCGAAAAATAATGTTGGGTCGGTGATCATTCGCATCGGTCAGCAAGAAGTGCTAGTGGCGAATGAAAAAGTGCTGTATAATTCAAAGATAATTGTCACGCCAGTGGGCTCTAGTCCAGTGGCGTGGGTGATTTCAGAAAAAATTGACAATCAAGGTTTCAAAATCAAGTTGGACAAACCAGCCGAGTTTGATATTGCCTTTGATTATTGGGTGATTGGGGTGGAGAGATAAAAAATTTAAATAAAAAGGAATGCTGAAAATTAGCCTAAAATATGTATTGATTATTTCTGCTATCGCGGTCTGTAGTTTTTATGGACGCACTGCTTTGGCAGCGAGTAATGTGGAATCATTTGAAACGGGTGGTTGCTCTGCGATCGCATGTAGCTACGCTGGGAATTATCCGTATTGGTATGCTTCGGCAGTAGCAGGAATGCCTCATGGATCTTGGGGCATGGGATCTGGTAGGATTGGCGATAATCAATATACCGATCTTGTAGGAACGATTGGCACATTAGCCGGAACAGTCGGTTTTTACTACATTTATGGTACAGAGGGTTATTTTGATAACCTCATATTTTACATCGATGGAGTAGAAAAGGGTCGTTGGTCTGGACCGACCACGGGCTGGAATTATGTCAGCTATGCCATTTCAGCCGGAGTGCATGAATTAAGATGGCGTTATTCCAAAGATGGATCTGTCTCAGCTAATGGTGATATGGTCGGAATTGATTATGTGGTTTTCTCGCTTCCCTCGCTGTATTATTATGCCGGAGGGGGAGGATATCTGTCTGGCACGGCCACTCAGATGGTTTCCTATAATGGAAGCGGATCTGCTATATATGCCTATCCTTACACGGGCTATCATTTTGTCAATTGGAGTGATGGTTCAACGGCTAATCCTAGAACGGACAGCGGTGTGACTTCCGATAGATATTCCACTGCTAATTTTGCTATCAATACTTATTCGCTGAACTATTATGCTGGTGGAGGCGGATCTGTTTCCGGAGCAACTTCTCAAACGGTTAATTATGGCGCAAGCGGTTCAGGCGTTACTGCCAACCCATCCGCCGGTTATCATTTTGTCAATTGGAGTGATGGTTCCACGGCTAATCCTAGAACGGATAGTAGTGTCACGGGAAATATTTCTGTCACCGCCAATTTCACTAACACCGCTCCGGTGCTTGGTTCCGGCACAATCAACACCTCTCCAGTCGTCACCAATGGTTCGACTCAATATCAAATTACAGTCACGGCCAATGAAACTGATGCCGGAGGAGGAGCCAATATCACTGATCAGCTTGCGTTGCTTAATTATGCTGGAACTAATGCTGGTGCATATCGGGGATATCTCGGGTTTTCTTTAAATGGAAATTTTCCTCATTTTGGCGGAGCCTATTATCAATCTCCTATGGGTTGTTCTGGTGGAGGACAGGCGGCGACGTATAATGGCTATGGATCATCGTATATCAATCTTGTTTCATGTAGCACGTCTGTTTCTGGCAACACCAGAACAACAACATTCAACACCGCTTTCAATTCCTCTTTTACCACTCCACTGACTAGTAACAATATCACTATTTATGTATCAGATGCTCAAGGCGCCGCCGCTGGATGGCAAGCCTCCAATACTTTTAACATTCAAACTTATACCCTGGCCTATGCAGCCGGTGCTAATGGAACTCTTTCTGGCACAACGTTTCAAACTGTTACCTATGGGACATCCGGCACAGCCGTTACCGCTAATCCTTCCACCGGTTATCACTTTGTCAATTGGAGTGATGGTTCCACGGCTAATCCTAGAACGGATAGTAGTGTCACCGCTAGTAAATCGGTTACTGCTAATTTTGCTATTAATACTTATGCGATTACTGTCACGCAAGGTTCCAATGGAACCATCTCTCCTGGAACTACAACCAAAGACTATGGAACTAGCCAGGCTTTTTCTATCACTCCCAGTACTGGTTATCACGTAGTGAGTGTCACAGCTGATGGATCCAATCAAGGAGCGATATCTTCGTATACTTTTAGTAATATCCAAGCCACGCATACCATCACTGCCAGTTATGTCATTAACACTTATGCGCTAGCGTATACTGCTGGCTCCAACGGAACTCTTTCTGGAACAGTGTCTCAGTCTGTCGATCATGGATCATCTGGCACAGCCGTTACCGCTAATCCTTCCACCGGTTATCACTTTGTGGATTGGTCAGATAGCTCAACACAAAATCCAAGGACTGACGCTGGTGTCACGGGCAATGTTACAGTCACCGCTAACTTTGCCATCAACACCTATGCATTAACGTATACCGCTGGCTCCAACGGAACTCTTTCCGGAACAGCATCTCAATCTATTGCTCATGGATCATCCGGTACAGCTGTCACCGCTAATCCTTCCACCGGTTATCACTTTGTGGATTGGTCAGATAGCTCAACACAAAATCCCAGAACTGACATTAATGTCACAGCTGATATCTCTGTCACCGCTAATTTTGTGATTGATAATTATACGATTACTTTCAACAAAAACACCGGAGACACTGAAGCTAACCCGACCACGCGAACCGCAGACTACAATACCACAGTTACATTGCCAACCGCTCCAACTAAAACGGGCTATACCTTTACTGGATGGAATACGATTGCTGATGGGTCAGGCACAACCTTTTCCAGCGCTACTGCCGTTACTGGCAACCTCACGGTTTATGCGCAATGGACAATTAATAACTACACCATCACTTTCAACAAAAATACCGGAGACACCGAAGCTAACCCGACCACGCGAACCGCAGACTACAACACCACAGTTACATTGCCAACCGCTCCAACTAAAACTGGCTATACCTTTACTGGATGGAATACGATTGCTGATGGGTCAGGCACAACCTTTTCCAGCGCTACTGCCGTTACTGGCAACCTCACGGCTTATGCGCAATGGACAGTTAATAGTTATACAATTACTTTTGATAAAAATGGAGGAGACGCCGAAGCCAATCCTACCACCAAAACCACTAATTACAACACTACAATTACATTACCAACTGCTCCAACTAAAGCTGGCTACGCACTCATTGAATGGAATACGCTTTCTGATGGATCAGGTACAGCTTTCACTGGATCCACTGCTGTTACGGGCGATCTCACTGTGTATGCTCAATGGGGACTGATGATTGTTCCAACGATTACCAATTCAACTGGGGCAACAGAAATCGGATTTACTGATGCGATTGTTCACTGTGATTTGACTGATGATGGTAATGCTTCCACAACGGTTTATCTTTATTGGGGAAATAATGATGGAGGAACGACAACGGGCAATTGGGACAACTCAGTTGATTTGGGAGTGCGCCCAGAAGGCGCCCGCGCCACTGCGCTCTCAGGACTGAACTCAGGCATCAACTATTTTTATCGTTGCTTGGCGATTAACAGTATCGGAGAAGATTGGGCGGACAGCACAGCTAGTTTCACAACCGTTGTTGGTTCCAATAGTCAGATAATCTTCGGTAAGAGTGTCCATTTTTTGCAAGGATTGATTTTTAAATAGGATATGGAGAAAATAAAAAGGTTTTTTAAAGCAAGATTTAAATTTCAAACCATGCCGCGTTTTTGGTTGTTTTTTGCCGTGGGCATCTTCGCCTTACTTTCAATCTCCGGAACTTTCTACTGGCAAAAATCTCACCAAAACAAAATCAACTATTCCATCAAGAAAAATATCTTCAGTGGAGAAGCCCAATATCAAAATCAAAATCAAGA
>JBAQNU010000012.1:0-5030 GCA_049304095.1 Candidatus Moraniibacteriota bacterium
AGTTGCGGAAAAACTTCCGGCACTTTCATAACGGCCAAGTCATAGATTGTCACAATAGTTTTTCCCGAATAGGTGCTAGGAATTCGACTCATTGGTGAGGTTGTGTGCAATACATCTAATTTTTCACGCGAGAGTGTGGCTGTGCCCAAGATTTCGCTATAGGCCCCAGGCAAATATTTTTTATAATCCGAGAAAGGATAGAATTTGATTTTGACATTATCCCGCGAAAATTTCGCCACGTCTTTTTCGCGCACACGAAAGTCGAAAAATATTACATACTCATTTTCACGATCGAGCTCCAGAAGATGACGAATCAGTTGATAGGCATAGTGACCGGCTCCGATCGCCTCACCTCGCTCCGGGTTTAGAATTGTCCTTGCATCGATTCCGATTTTCATATGATTTTGGCTTATTGGGTTAGGGATTAATCTGATACTTTACCCCTTTATAATAGCACCCTTGGGCCCGTTTCGTCCAGCTCTTCATCGGATCGAAACTCTGCCGATGAATCGGGCACGCTCCATATTTTTTGAGCGCTTCGAGATGCATTTTTGTGCCATAACCCTTGTGTTTGGCTAGTCCATATTCAGAATAAAGTTTATCCGCCTCGCAAATCATTCGATCTCGCGTCACCTTGGCAATGATCGACGCTGCAGCGATTGATTTCACAAGCTTATCCCCACTCACAATCGCCAACTGCTCTATCGACAAACCTGGTATCAACTTATTTCCATCAACCAAAATAATTTTTTTAGCATTTTGAAATTTGACATTTGAATTTGATTTGTCATTGGAAATTGGAAATTTATCATTTAGCGAAGCAATTGCCTTTTTCATCGCCAAATATGTCGCCTCCAAAATATTCATTCGATCAATTGTCGCGTGATCACAAATCCCCACACCGACATAGAAATATTCCTGGATGAAATCAAACATTGCTTCACGCTGTTTTTCACTGAGCGTTTTTGAATCGCGAATAAAATTCCATTTTTTATCTTCCAGATTTAAATTTTTAAAATCCTTCAACACGCAAACGCCCGCCACCACCGGACCAGCCAACGGTCCCCGCCCCGCCTCATCAATCCCCAACACAAAATCATAGCCTGAGGCTAATAGATGCTCTTCTTGTTTAAAATCTGCGATAATCATAGCCCCATTATACCATCAATGGCGGATATGCTATAATGAATCCATAACCTATCTTGCAAACCCCTTGGATTCGTCCGGGCAATGAAGATAGTCAAATCAAATGACAAAATCCAAATTTCCAATTTCCAAAAAATTATAAAAAACGCTCCGCGGGGTGTTTTTTGTTTTTCCAATGATAAATCACAAAAAATTATTTTGACATTTGAGCTTTTGATTTTGTTTGTCATTTGATATTTGGATTTTGAAATTATAACCTTAATATTTTTTACTCATACATTATGTCGAAGTTTACCCATCTCCACGTCCACACCCACTACTCATTGCTCGACGGTCTCGCCAAGGTCGATGATATTTTGGACCGTGCCAAAGAGCTCGGGATGGATTCACTCGCCATCACTGATCACGGCGTGCTCTATGGCGCCATCGAATTCTATATCAAAGCCAAAGCCCGTGGCATAAAACCAATTATCGGTTGCGAAATGTATCTCTCGCCGACTGATCTGCACAGCAAAAATCCCGACTCGGCTGACCGCAAGCGCCATCATCTCATACTGCTTGCCAAAAATGAAGCAGGTTACAAAAACTTGATGCGTCTCATCACCATCGCTCACCTTGAAGGGTTCTATTACAAACCGCGCATTGATAAGACCGTGCTCCGCTCTCACGCAGAAGGTCTCATCGGTCTCTCTGCTTGCGCCGAAGGTGAAGTGCCATCCGCCGCCATTTCCGGTAACATGGAAAAGGCGGAAAAATTAGCGCTGGAATATGAGGATATCTTTGGCGCCGGTAATTTCTATCTTGAACTGCAACACCACCCCAAGTTTGCTCCCCAACAAGTTGCCAATGATGCGCTGATTGCCATTTCCAAAAAATATAATATTCCCCTCGTTGCCACCAATGACATTCACTATGTCAAAGAAGATGACGCGTCCATTCAAGATATTTTGCTCTGCATCCAAACTAACCGCAAAGTGGAAGACAAAAATCGCATGAATCTGATGGATTTCAAACTATACCTCAAGAGTCCCGAGGAAATGGCCGAACATTTCAAAGCTACCCCCGAGGCTCTCGCAAACACCCAAGAAATTGTGGCTAAATGTAATTTGGAAATAAAGCTGGGCGAGACTCAGCTGCCACACTTTGATGTGCCGGAGGGGCAGACAACGGAAACCTATTTGCGCAAACTAACCGAAGAGGGCTTGGAAAAAAGATTCAAACCAGATGATATTTTGCAAGTGCACCGTGATCGCATGGAATTTGAACTTTCTGTCATTGAGAAAACCGGTTTTGCGTCATATTTTCTCATCGTGCAAGATATGATCAACTGGGCCAAAAACCAAGGCATCGTGGTTGGGCCGGGCCGAGGCAGTGCCGCCGGTAGTTTCGTCTCCTACCTCATTGGGATTACCAATCTAGATCCCATCAAATATGATTTGCTCTTTGAACGGTTTCTAAATCCGGAAAGAATCTCGATGCCCGATATCGACATGGACTTTGCCGACGACCGGCGTGATGAAGTGTTGGATTATGTCCGCGCCAAATATGGCAATGACCACGTAGCGCAAATCATTACCTTTGGAACAATGGCCGCCCGCGCCGCTATTCGAGACGCCGGACGAGCACTCGATTTTCCCTATGACTTTTGCGACAAAACTGCCAAACTCATTCCCCAATTTTCCACCATTGGCGACGCATTGGAAAATGCTAAAGAGTTCAAAGACCTCTATGCCTCTGGCGGAGAAGCTAAAAAACTAATTGACAGCGCCAAGCGCTTGGAAGGCGTGGTGCGTCACGCTTCAATGCATGCTTGCGGAGTAGTCATTACCCGCGAACCAGTCACGGAATATTCCCCTTTGCAAAAAATTCAAGGCAAAAAAGAAGGTTCAGTTACGCAATATTCCTCTTCGACAAAGTCAAGTTATGTGGAAAAGATTGGCCTTCTCAAGATGGACTTTTTGGGGCTCAAAAATCTCACCATCATGCAAAATGCCTTGCGCATTCTCAAGAAAACCAAAGGGCTAGAGCTCAAAATTGATGACATTCCTGAACACGACGAAAAAACATTCCGTCTCTTGCAAAAAGCAGCGACTACCGGCGTATTCCAGCTGGAAAGTTCTGGCATGAAGCGTTATCTAAAATTGCTTGAGCCATCTGTTTTTGAGGATATCATCGCCATGGTCGCGCTCTATCGTCCCGGACCGATGGACTGGATTCCTGATTTCATTTCCCGAAAACATGGACACAAAAAAATTGATTACCTCCATCCCAAATTGAAAAATCTTTTGGAAAAAACTTATGGCGTGGTGGTTTATCAAGAACAAGTGATGCAAATTGCCCAAGCGCTGGCTGGTTTCACCTTGGGCGAAGCGGACGTTCTGCGAAAAGCAATGGGCAAAAAAATCTTTGCGCTCATTGCCGAACAGAAAATAAAGTTCATCGAAGGTTGCGTGGCGCATGGAACAGAGCGGAAAATTGCTGAGAAAGTTTTTTCCTACATCGAACCTTTTGCCGGCTATGGTTTCAACCGCTCTCACGCGGCTTGCTATGCTATGATTGGCTATGAGACTGCCTATCTCAAAGCGCACTACCCAGCCGAGTTTATGGCGGCGCTCCTCACTTCCGACCAAGACGACATTGATCGCGTGGCCATTGAAGTCACAGAGTGCCGAGAGATGGGCATCGAAGTCTTGCCACCCAATGTCAACGAAAGTTTTGAAGAGTTTTCTGTCATACTGGATCCGGAAAATAAATCTGAAGAAATTCGCTTTGGTCTCAATGCTATCAAAAATGTCGGCCACACCGTTGCCCATGAGATTGTAGAAGAACGCAAAAGAAATGGACGCTTTGTAAGCCTGGCTAATTTTATCGAGCGAGTCGAATCAAAAGACCTTAACAAAAAATCAATCGAGGCGCTGGCCAAAGTTGGCGCGCTAGAAGATTTAGGAGAGCGCAATCAGATTGTTGCTTCGATTGAAAATATTCTAGCTCATTCCAAGGAACACCAAAAAAATCGCGACTCCAAACAAATTAGTCTGTTTGGCGCTTCCGAACTGGCCCTGCCGGAGATCCAACTCCTCCCCACTTTTCCTGCCACTAAAAAACAACAACTAGCTTGGGAAAAAGAACTAATCGGTCTCTACATTAGCGGTCACCCAGCCAGCGAGTTTCAAGCCTATTTTGAATATGCCGGAACACCGATCAGGAATATTGACAAAAACTTAGTCGGTCAACCAATCAGTATTGGCGGAATCATTTCCAAAGTCAAAAAGATTTTTCTCAAAAATCAAAAAACGATGCTCTTTGCCACCGTGGAAGATATGTATTCCAATATCGAGTTTATCGTTTTTCCCAAAATCCTCGACGAAACTGGATCAATCTGGGTAGAAGACAAAGCGATTTTGGCTTCCGGAAAAATTTCTGATAAAGATGGAAACTTCAAACTTTTGGTCGACAGCGTTAAAGTTGTCAACGAAGTGGAAGTGGAAAATGCCGCGCGCATCATCGCCACCAGAAAAATCAATGGCACGACTGTCGCGCCAGCTGTTCCACCACAAAAAAAAGTTGCCGAGGAGGCAACACAAAAAAAAGATGCCCCAACGGCATCATCTAAACTCACTATCACCCTCCCTTCAGCGTCCAATCAAGAAACCTTAAAAACCCTTTCCGCCCATTTTGGAAAATGCCAACCCGGCGAAACAAAAGTCTATCTCAAAATCAACGGCACAAAGCTAGAAACACCCTATTGCATCACAAAAAAAGTTGAGCTAGAAAATGAAATCACAAACTTACTTCCAGGAGCAATCATCGAAAACTTTTAATTAAAATACCCACCCAAAAATGATGAAAGGCAGGAACCGATGTTTTGGTTTCTGCCTTTTTTT
>JBAQNU010000013.1:2500-59412 GCA_049304095.1 Candidatus Moraniibacteriota bacterium
AATACTCCTCTCTGACCGATAGTGCACTAGTACCGTGAGGGAAAGGTGAAAAGTACTCCGATGAGGAGGGTGAAATAGAACCTGAAACCGTATGCCTACAAGCAGTCGGAGCACCATGTATATCAGGTGTGACGGCGTGCCTTTTGCATAATGAGTCAGCGAGTTACTCTTGCTAGCGAGGTTAAGTTCATAGAACGGAGCCGAAGCGAAAGCGAGTCTTAACTGGGCGTCCAGTTAGCAGGAGTAGACCCGAAACCGGGTGATCTATCCATGGCCAGGGTGAAAGGAAGGTAACACTTCGTGGAGGCCCGAACCCACTGGCGTTGAAAAGCCAGGGGATGAGCTGTGGATAGGAGTGAAAGGCTAATCAAACTCGGAGATAGCTGGTTTTCCTCGAAATATATTTAGGTATAGCCTCGCGTATGCGTAACGGGGGTAGAGCACTGGATGGGCTAGGGGTCTCACCAGATTACCAAACCCAATCAAACTCCGAATACCGTTAACGAAGAGCGCGGGAGTCAGACGGCGGGTGATAAGATCCGTCGTCAAAAGGGAAAGAGCCCAGACCGCCAGCTAAGGTCCCCAAATCTACGCTAAGTGGAAAACGATGTGGAAATGCCCAGACAACCAGGAGGTTGGCTTAGAAGCAGCCACCCTTTAAAGAAAGCGTAATAGCTCACTGGTCGAGTGGGTCTGCGCGGAAAATGTAACGGGGCTAAGCGTAGTACCGAAGCTGCGGATCGGTGCCTTAAGGCATCGGTGGTAGAGGAACATTGTGTAAGCCTGTGAAGGTCGACCGTGAGGACGGCTGGAGGTATCACAAGAGATTATGCTGACATGAGTAGCGAAAATGCGGGTGAGAAACCCGCACACCGTAAGCCCAAGGTTTCCTCCGTAAAGGTAATCTGCGGAGGGTTAGTCGGTCCCTAAGGCGAGGCCGAAAGGCGTAGTTGATGGGAAACAGGTTAATATTCCTGTACCACCTGTTGTTGCGATGGGGGGACGGAGAAGGGTAGGCGATCCGGGCGCTGGTTGTCCCGGTTCAAGCGAGTAGGCGGGAGAGGCAGGCAAATCCACCTTTCCATTAACGCTGAGACGTGATGACGAGAGCGTATGCTCATAAAGTCGTTGATCCCATGCTTCCAAGAAAAGCCTCTAAGCTTCAGACGGCAGGTGACCGTACCGTAAACCGACTCAGGTGGGCGAGGAGAAAATCCTAAGGTGATTGAGAGAACACTGGTTAAGGAACTCGGCAAAATGACACCGTAACTTCGGGATAAGGTGTGCCCTCACTAGGTGTAGCGATACGCACGTGAAGCCGAAGAGGGTCGCAGAGAAATGGCGGTAGCGACTGTTTACTAAAAACACAGGACTCTGCTAAGTCGCAAGACGATGTATAGGGTCTGACGCCTGCCCGGTGCCGGAAGGTTAAGGGGATTTGTTAGGGGTAACCCGAAGCTTTGAACCGAAGCCCCGGTAAACGGCGGCCGTAACTATAACGGTCCTAAGGTAGCGAAATTCCTTGTCGGGTAAGTTCCGACCTGCACGAATGGCGTAACGATTTCCGCGCTGTCTCAACCAGTGGCTCAGCGAAATTGAATTCTCGGTGAAGATGCCGAGTACCCGCGGTAAGACGGAAAGACCCCGTGAACCTTTACTATAGCTTGACAGTGACATTCGGAATAGCTTGTGTAGGATAGGTGGGAGACTTTGAAGCTGGCACGCCAGTGTCGGTGGAGTCGTCCTTGAAATACCACCCTGGTTGTTTTGGATGTCTAACCTGGGCCCGTCATCCGGGTCGGGGACACTGTCTGGTGGGTAGTTTGACTGGGGCGGTCGCCTCCCAAAGAGTAACGGAGGCGCGCGAAGGTTCCCTCAGGTTGATTGGAAACCAACCGTAGAGTGCAATGGCATAATGGAGCTTGACTGCGAGACCAACAAGTCGAGCAGATACGAAAGTAGGACTTAGTGATCCGGCGGTAGAAAGTGGAATCGCCGTCGCTTAACGGATAAAAGGTACTCCGGGGATAACAGGCTTATCGCCACCAAGAGTTCATATCGACGTGGCGGTTTGGCACCTCGATGTCGACTCATCGCATCCTGGGGCTGGAGAAGGTCCCAAGGGTTTGGCTGTTCGCCAATTAAAGCGGTACGCGAGCTGGGTTCAAACCGTAGAGAAGTTGAAAGTTTATAAAGTAAAAAGTTTATAAAGTCGACTTTTGTGCAGTTTGAACCCAAGGTAAAAGACATCATACACGGCGGCTTTTAATAGTAATATTAAGAGAGAAGCTAACTTATTTCGGTAAAATCCTAGCGAGAAATCGTGGACAATACCGAGGGAAATAAGTCGTAAATTAGATAAGGTGAGGTGAGATTTATTGAAAGCAATCCTATATCATTAGGTAGACGTACCTAATGGTAGAAATTGTTAGTAGGTAGATTAAGCCACGACCTGCTGAGGCCAGTCCTCCAATTAAAGATGGAGAGGACTTTTACAAGGGTCGAAAGACAGCGAACTGCTTGAGCTACAAAACATCGTAGCTCGAGCACCTTATCTAATTTATGACAAATGCCCGTAGAGACTAAACGTTAGCCTTCCTATTTTTTTAGGAAGAATTTATAGTCCAATGCACTTAGTAATAAGTGACGACATGCGTGAGACAGGTTGGTCTCCTATCTGCTGTAGGCGTTGTTGATTGAGAGATCTCTTTCCTAGTAAGAAAATTGCTACTTTGTCGAGTAATCGACATTGACAATCCAACTAATAACGGTGAAACCTTCATTATTATTATGGCTATATGAGTGCAAAAGCATTGCGGTCCTTTGCTTTTGTGGTAGAATAAGCTTGAGGACCATAATAATTTTAAGGCAATACCGTGGGAAGTTGTTCTAAAACTCAATTGGCGTATATTGCTGGTTTTCTAGATGGTGATGGAAGTTTGATGATGCAAATCAAAAGAAGAAGTGATAATAAAAAATGTCGCTTCATGCTGACGATTTGCTTCTATCAAGACACACGCCATGAAAAAACTTTGCTTTGGATTAGAAAGAAATTTAGTATTGGTTATATTAGTAGACGTAATGATAATATTACAGAACTGAGAATTAACGGCTATAAACAAGTTGAAAAAATTCTCAAACTATTGAAACCATATATTAAATTTAAGAAAATTCAGGCAGATTTAATTTTGAAATCAGCGAAAATACTCCAGAAGAAGAAAATCTCTGAAGATAATTACAGAAAACTGGTTGAATATATAATCTGTATTCAAACGGAAAACTATGTAACGAAAAATAAGAGAACAAAAGAAGAGTTATTGAGAGTTTTGGGATTAACCCCGTAACGACTTTGTCGCCGATGAGGTGACAAGATAGTGGCTGAAAGTTTTGGAAATGTGCCATTATAATATGTAGGCTCCCGACGTGACGTCGGGATGAAGATATAGTCTGCACTCTTAGAAATAAGGGAATATATGTGACGAGAGGACCGGAAAGAACGAACCTCTGGTGTACGAGCTGTTCCGCCAGGAGCACTGCTCGGTAGCTACGTCCGGACGAGATAATCGCTGAAAGCATATAAGCGAGAAGCTTCGCTCAAGATTAATCAACTACCCTGATTTATCAGGGTACAATTTCCTGGAAGATGACCAGGTCAATAGGTCTCAGGTGTAAGTCCAGTGATGGATTAAGCCAAGAGATACTAATAAATTGAATTATTATTCACTCTTAAACTTTATCTAACATGCAGCGCAAAATATGTAACTTTTGCTTTCGAGCACTTGTTTCATGTTGCGTGTTATATGTTAGATGCAGTCGGTTAGTAGTTAGCAGTTTCTAAATTATTAAAACTAATGTATAATGTAGTTATGGATAATTATAGAAAAAGTTTTGCATTAACATTTACCATTTTTTCCGTGATCATGCTCACAATTGCTTCTTTTATGCTTTTTTCACCAGTGATAAAAGCCTATTAGAAAAGCTATTTTGACAATTTGAATGTGCAGTTTTCGGTGCTTCTAGCGACAGGGAAACACCTGATCCCATCCCGAACTCAGCAGTTAAGCCTGTCAGCCCTGATGGTATCCCGATTTATCGGGAGAGAGTAAGGCAGTGCCGAGAACCGTGCATTCAAATCATAAAAAATATAGCAAGAGTAATCCGCCCAGGGCGGAGAGAACCGTGCATTCAAATCTAAACAAAAAAAACGCCGATATCCGGCGTTTTTTTTGTTACAAGTTTTTTTACCTTTAGCGAAGAGCTCTTACAATAGCAATTAGCACTACTGCGCCAAGCAGGGCGACGAGAAAGCTGTAGAGGTTGAAACCGGTGACCCCACTTTTTCCAAAAAAGCTCATTAGCCATCCGCCCAAAACTGCTCCAACGATGCCGATAATAATATCCATCACCAAGCTATCGCCACTTCCCATAAGCATTGAAGCGGCGGCACCGACAATCGCTCCAAAGACAATCCATAAAATGATACCCATATATTTTTAGTTATTAATTATTTTTCTTGCGCGTTTAATTTATCAGCCGCCTCTGGAGTGGAAACAGTCTTTCCGATAAGTAGTAGTTTCACAATACCAAACGCAATTACCCAATAGACAAACATGGCCAAAAGCGTTGTCCATTCGAAATAGCTACCCGTGACTACCTTGGTAACACCAAAGACGCTAAGGAAAGGAGCGGCGAAGATGTGAGTTATTCCATAGATGAAGCTGGTAAAGCCAGCCCCGGGGTTGGCGCCTAATAGTCTTAGGACGAGCCGAAACGCCAGTAATATTTCCACGATACTCAGAAGATACCAAACAATTTGCACTCCGCGATAAAGCGGTTTGGTGCTTGGAGAGTTGGATGAATCCATACAATTTTGTTAGTTAAATTAATTAAGTGTAGCGGGAATCTTTCTAGGGCATGTTAATTATTAAAAAACTTAAACTTACGCGCAATGGAAGATTTATCATTGGCCAAAGTTTAACACGCGGTGCGAATTAAAGCAAAGTTCCAATTATGCGCCACTGGACAAAATAGTTGTTTTGGTGTATAATGGATAGTTATGGCTTGGAAAACGGTTTCTGGGCTAGATAACAAGAAGTTATTTAACAATAGGGAGGTGTCGTGATGACAGTCGATAAAATAGTCGTGATCTTCACGGCACTGACAATGGTGGCATTTCGTTTGGAATGCCTGATGGTTATCTTTGTCGAAAATGCGATGCGCTTTTTTATTGGCATTATCAAAAAATTCGACATAAAATCTATGACAGTCGGAGTCATAGCGTATCAAGTAGAGGATAAATTTTCCGATTACATCCTCTATCCGGCAGTTATCATTTGGCTTGGTCCGTTTTTGGGTGGGATGGTAATGCTGGGCGTTTCCATGTTTATAAATCTTTTCTATCTGTGGTTGTATGACCGGATAAAAAAAGATTGGCTGGGCATGGAGGCCTTGAAAGAGGCTCAAGCTGAATTGGCGATGAGTAGTCAATTTGTTACCTGGATTCTTTCTAAAGGCTATTGGCCGACACTTGCATTGTTATCTTGGAAATTTAGCCCCTTTATTACAACGGCCTATATGCGGGCAGGGGTCAGAAAATACAACGGTATGAGTCAAGAAGATTGGAGGACTTTTTGGCTCAGCATGTTGTTTGGAAACATTTTTTGGATATTGGTAGTCTATACTGGAATATCCATTGCAGTTAATATCAACCCCAGTACATTTGAAGAGATTGTGTTGGCGGGACTATTTTTAGTCAATGCATTTCTCGAAGGGAGGAAAATATGAAAAAAGAAAAAGGCGTTGTGTTCGAATGAACCGCGCCTTTTTTGTTTGCCTACTTGCACTCTTGTTTTTTTGGGAGTATACTAAAAATATGAAAGAAATGACACGAGAAATGATGCAATTTCTCAAAGAGAATTTAACCGATTTTGAGCCGCGCTATCAGCTGGATAGCGCATTGGGTAGTGTTTCAAATTGAATTGCGTCCCTGACCGCCTTGTGGCGGTTTTTTTGTAGCTAAAAAAGAGTTCAGATGCCCATTTTCCAGCTTGACAAATCTCCAATTATCTGCTAGAGTCTAAAGTTAACTTTCTAACATTTTTACCAAGATGTCCGAGTTGAACGAAGATCAGATGCAAGACGAAGTGCAAAAAATATATACCGCCCTATCTACGGCTAAGGATGAAATTTGGCGCAGATGGAATGACGCATCTTTGCGGAAAAAAGCGGAGGATTTTTTGGGTGGGGATATTCCGGAGGTTTTCCGGGGCAAACCGAAAGCAATTATTTTCCGCAATATTGCTACGCCGAATTTCGAATTGAAGCTGGCGGTTGAATATGCAGAAATTCTCGAGTTAGATTTGGTGGTAGTGGAATATACGGCAGATAAATTTTGCACTAGAAATCGAGATAAATTGCATCTGGGGAAGATGCTGTTTTTGAATGATAATGCTAAAGGCGCTTGTGTTACAGCGAAAAAGAACATTATCTCCATTAAAGAAATGGATAATGTGCGACTATCTGAGATAAAGACCATTTGGAATGAAAATCTAATCGATTTTCATCATCGAATTTTGCAGTGTAATGGGTATAAAAATATTGGCACGTTTGACGCATCGATCTATAAGGAGAGTGGCCTGGGCCCCTATGAAGTCTATTTGAAGATTTTTGGATTTTGTTCGCACTTTTCAGTGCTGTTGGAAAACTTTTTGGTTAAAACTGACAAGGGAGAACGAAACTTTACCCAAAAAGTCATTTTTCCAGCTTTTCATAAGGTCAGTGAGATGACTGGTGAGCGCCCAATGATTGTGCCACTGCTAAGTGTTGATGAAGAAGAGAGCATTAATTGGCAATACTATCCTGATGAAATCAAAGATTTAATTACGGAGGTGTAGGGGGTATTTTGAAAAAAGTTTATAACTGTTGATGGGTCTTGGGCGAACGACGCCTATTCTTTGCAAACAGCCTTGTTTTTCTGCGCAGGAATCTTTGCAACGATGGGAGCCGTTGCGCTTCTGTTTATGCACAAACATCGCTTATTGTGAAAACAACAAAAAAGCAGCTTTCATTCAAAAATGACAGCTGCTTTTTATTTGTGGTTCTAGTCAAAAGTACTTGATTATTAGCTATATTTAGCTATAATTGGATATAGTTAGATTATAGCTAATATATCCAAATATTAAAAATTTATGCCAAAATTAATTATTGTTTGCGGATTGCCAGGCAGTGGAAAGACAACACTGGCAAAAGCGCTTTCAAAAAAATTAGGAATCGCGTGTCTATGCAAAGATGACATCAAAGAAAAACTTTATGAAAGCATGAAACTTTCAACCCTGGAGGATAGCAAACGTATTGGAAAGCCCGCCGTTGATATTATGTTATATTTAGCCGAACAGCAATTGGCCAGTGGAGTGGATGTGATTATTGAATCCCCGTTTAATTTTCCAGCGGATTACCCTTTATTTGAAGATTGGAAAGAAAAATATAGTTTAGATTTATACAGTATAATTTGCTCAACTAGTTTTAGTGAGAGAAGAAAGAGATTTTTGACGAGAGAAAGGCACGAAGCGCATCATGACACACAAAGAGTCTCAGATCATCTTCCCGATAGCGTGATAGAATATGATTATGCGATGATGCCAGGAAAGCAGATAAGAATTATAACCGATAAAAAAGTTGAAAAATTGACTGCGGACATTGCAAAAAATATTCAACTAAATAAATGAAAAATGGCGTGGTTTAAAACAAAAAAATGATAACATAAGGTTCTTATGAAAGAAAAATTCTTGCCTTTTAGTGAATTAGAAAATAGAAGAGAGTATATCATTAGCAATGTGCCTTTTTTTCAGCAAGAGATAACCAAAGAAAATTATAGTAAAAATGGATTTGATTCCTACGAAGAGGCTAAACATTGGGAGCGCAGGAGTTGTGGGGCGGTGTGTCTCAAGATGGTTATTAATTCTTTTTATCCCGATTTGAACGTATCCACAAAAGAGCTCATAGCTAGGGGTTTAGAAAAGAACGCGTATAAAGAAAAAATAGGCTGGATTCATCAAGGGCTAGTGGAACTTGGCGAAGAATATGGACTAGTGGGTGGCAGAGAGAGCATCGGAGAAAATATTGAAAAAATAAAAGATCATTTGATTGACAAAAAACTTGTAGTAGCTTCTGTTGCCTATGGGCTGAAAGTTGGCAGGAAATACACAAAAAGTGATGGTTCCGTTCGCATTACAAGAAGAGGAGGGCACTTGGTAGTTATCTATGGAGTTACAGAGAGAAATAACAAGGTAGAAAAGTTATTTTTGCACCATACTTCTCCGCAAAATTCTTATGAATGGGCGAATTTTGAAATCAATCGCGCTGAATTCCTAGAGTGTTTTTCTGAAGCTGGAAATATAATTTTTTTTGTATGCTGACAGAACAATTAAAAATCATAAAATAATTTATGAAAATAATAAATGATAAATATAAAAAATCACGTGGAGGATATTCACGAATCTTACATATTAGTTGTCAGAAATGTGGCGCCCCAATATGTCATTATCAAAAAGATGGTCCTGGCAATTTGCGTAGGATGTATGTAGATAGAATATTGGAACCAAAAATATCTCTAACTAAAAAAGACTTTTCTTGTTCCAATGGGCACTTGATTGGTGTTAGGATAGTCTATAGAAAAGAGAATCGACCAGCTTTCAGATTATTCGTAGATTCCGTGATTAAGAAGATCGTTAGGGCTTAAATAGGTCTCAACTTCGTTTCATAGTCCCAACAAAAACCAGCAAAATAGCATGAGTAGCATTGTAACTATTTTTAAACCTTTATTTTATTATGAATAACGAGTTTATTTTTCTAAGACACGCTGAAACAGAAAAGGATTCATCGATTAATGCAATTTTCTGGAAGTTGACCGAAGATGGCACAAATCATGCAAAAAAAGTATCTGATGACAATGTATTTTTAAATGTAGATATGATTTTTTCGTCAGAAGAAGACAAAGCTTATTTGACAGCCCTCCCAATAGCTGAAAAAAATGCGCTAAGCGTTATTAAAGATAAGGCTTTCAATGAACTTCGAAGAGGTGATAAATTTTTATCTAACGAAGACTTTGATCGTCTAAAAAGAAAAAAACTAACTGATTTGGACTGTGCTTTTGATGGAGGCGAAACTGGGCGCGAGGCGTTGACCAGATTTAAGGAAGCAATTAGCATGATAGACAAAGAAAACTCTGGAAAAAAGATAGTAATCATTTCTCATGGCACTATCCTGTCTCTTTATTTTTTTGAATTGATGAGTTATTCCGGTGATATATTTTCTCGTTGGAAAAAAATGGAATTTTGCGCTTGGGGAATTGTGATTGGTGGGCGCATAGTTAAGGATATCGTAAATAGTTAGTTTGAGTAGGGGAGACTGAAATTCTTGACAAATAATCCCAACTAGACTACATTAAGCTTAGCTAAAGGGTCATAAATCAAAATAATGAATTTTTCACATCAAACAATCTGGACTCGTCGACACAGACTTTCAAGAAACTACTTGAGATTGTTTGAGAGTGTTTAGAATAGGATAAATCAGTCGTTGAACTCTTACATGCAACCTCAAGGGAGGTTGTTTTTTTTGGAAATTGCACATTAAACAGCAAAAAAGGAGCTTGACCATGACTATTTTAAGCGAGAATTGGGAAAAATTGGCAGTGTCTCTGCAAAAAGAGCCTGCAATTATGGGCTATCGCAATGTGGCAGAAAAGTTGGAAAGCCTGTATCTGCAGGGATTTGCCGTGATCAGGCAAGATCAAGCGGGGGAGATTGTAACATTTGGTGGTCTTTGGTCAACCCCCGAAGAGGGGTGTCTAGAAGCAGGATCGTTTTGGGTGCATCCAATGCATCGTGATAAAAAGCATGCTTCCTGGATGTTTAAAAAGCTATCCGAGAAGATTCCTGCCAGATATGTGGCCATGTGCATTACGCATGTTGAAAAAGTGGCGCATCTATTGTTAGGGGCTGGATGGTTGGAGGCGACGAGGGACAATTGGCACAATGTAGTTCCTTTTTCCGCCTCTTGCGGTCCTTGCGATGTGGTTACGGAGGAGGAAAAAGCAATTTGTCCACATAGGGCGACAAAAGATTTTTGTCGGATGTTTTGGAAACTTGGTTAGACGTTGGGGCGCAGAGCATCTGAAAAATCAGATGCTCTGCTAATAAAATAATTTTAATAAATTTATGACCACAATCGAAAAGTTATTACTAGAATTGCTAAAAATTGATTCTGTTTCCGGAAAAGAAAAGGAAATTGGTGAATTTATCGTGCAAAAACTAGACGGTTTTAAAATTAAAAAACAATTTATCAGCAAGGATCGATTTAATATTATTGCCAAAAAAGGAAAATCGGACATTTGGCTTGCGGTTCATCTTGATACTGTGCCGGGAGTGGTGCCGATTAAAATAACGAAAGAAAAAATTTATGGTAGGGGCGCTTGTGATAATAAGGGTAATTTGGCCGGAGCAATTTTAGTGGGGAAGAAAATGAAAAATATCAATCTATTGTTTACCGTAGGAGAAGAAGTGGATTTTGCTGGAGCCAAGAAAGTGAAAATTGCGAATCCCAAAGTAATTGTTCTGGAGCCTACTATGTTGAAAGTGATGACTGGACAATTCGGAATAATTGCCTATTCAGTTAGCACTAGGGGCAACGAAAAACACACCTCATTGCCGTTTAACTCTGGAGAAAACGCAATTCACGAACAAATGAAAATATGTAACTATCTTGAAGAAAAAAACTTCAATGCTTTTAATGTGGGAAAACTAGTCGGTGGCTTGGCGGATAATATTGTCGCGGGAAGGGCCATTTCTGATATTTCTTTGCGACCAAAAAATATGGAAGAATATAATCAAGCATTGAAAACGTTTCAGTCTTTGCCAGGGAAATTTAATTGTCAGGTGAAATTGAAACACAAATACGCGCCGTTTTTTAGTAGCTTGCCGATAAAAGGAGGAACGGTACAGTTTTTTTCTGAAATGCAATTTTTCAAAAATAGCGTGCTATTTGGCGCTGGCGACATCAAGCAGGCACACACAAGCAATGAATATATTTCCAGATCTCAATTGGCCTCTCTCGAGAAGGCTCTATTGGGGCTTATTGCTAAGATGGGCGAATAATTGTTTCGTGGTGCATTCTTTGTTATAATCTAGGAAAGGAGAATCGAAAATTGATTTTGTAAATAATAAAACCATATGAAACTACTACTAACTTCAACAGGACTAACAAATCAGAAAATTCGTGATTTTTTTGTTGCGCAATTTGATTCATTGGAAAATAAAAAGGCCTGCTTGATTTTCACAATCAAAGATGAAAGCGATTGGCAATGGCTTCTGCATTATCGCGAAGAATTGGGCGGACTTGGTCTTTCTTATGATCAGATTAATATTTCGGAGGAGAACGATCTTTCAAGCTTGAAGGAATATGACATCTATTATGTTTGCGGAGGCAACACTTTCTATATCCTTGATCGGATGCGAAAAACAGGACTGGATAGGATTCTAATTGACGCCGTGAAGCAGGGGAAATTTTATGTTGGTGTGAGTGCTGGCAGTATCATTCCTGGACCGGATATTGAAGCAGCAGAAATGGGAGATCCTAATGACATAAACCTGGAAGACCTGACCGGACTAAAGCTCGTTCCCCATATTGTTTCTCCGCACTATAACTTAAAAGAAGAAAGCGAAGTTGAAAAATTCAAGGAAAAACGCAAAGGGGAAAAAGTTATTCCATTAACTGACGATCAAGCTATTTTTGTCGAAGATGATAAAATGATTTTGATATAAAATAAATCGACAAAATTTGACAAACCTTCCAGTCCACTGCTACAATCTCACTATGAAAACAAGGTGCATTCAAGAAAATTTAGCTTGGCTATCCGCTCGATTATGTAGGCGGTAGTTTTTGTTGTCTTTTTTTAAAAGATTACGCACCGCCTGCAAAGGGCGGTTTTTTTGTGTTTATTTTCATTTTTATGTCAAAAAAGAGCTATTTTCGAAAACCAGGCGTGTATTATTGGCGAAAGAGCAATTCGTAATTTTTAACTGTAGTAATAATAGCTTTAATTTAAAATCATATGAAAAATCTGAATCAGGAAAGAAATAATTATTCAAACTTGCCAAATGGTGAAGGCTTTTTCGGTGAGTATGGCGGACAGTTTGTTCCGCCACAGCTGAAAGACGCGCTGGACGAAGTAGCTTTGGCCTACGAGAAAGTGAAGAACGATCCGGCTTTTCAAGCAGAACTAAAAATGCTTCTCGCCGATTATGTCGGTCGTCCCTCAGCATTATTTTTCGCTAAAAATCTAACCGAAAAATGTGGTGGCGCTAAGATTTACTTAAAACGGGAAGATCTCAATCACACTGGAGCGCACAAAATCAATCACACCTTGGGTCAAGCACTACTGGCGAAAAGAATGGGCAAAAAGAAACTACTGGCAGAAACAGGTGCGGGACAGCATGGCGTGGCCTTGGCGACAGCTGCGGCACTCGTTGGGCTTGAATGTGAAATTCACATGGGTGCGATCGATGTGAGAAAACAGCACCAAAATGTTTTGCGGATGCAACTTTTGGGTGCAAAAG
Organism: Candidatus Moraniibacteriota bacterium; assembly: GCA_049304095.1. Taxonomy (GTDB): domain Bacteria; phylum Patescibacteriota; class Minisyncoccia; order Moranbacterales; family UBA2206; genus UBA9630. The sequence goes on from JBAQNU010000013.1 coordinate 15,112, forward strand.
TGGTGACGGTGGAAAGCGGAGGGCAGTGCCTCAAAGACGCCGTGGACAGCGCCTTTGGTGTTTACATGAAAGAATACAAAAACACCTTCTTTGGCATTGGATCAGTTGTTGGTCCGCATCCCTATCCAATGATGGTGCGCGATTTTCAGTCGATTGTCGGCCGTGAGGCGCGCAAGCAAATCTTGGAAAAAGAAAATCGCTTGCCAGACTATCTCGTTGCTTGTGTTGGTGGTGGATCAAATGCGATGGGACTGTTTCACACTTTTCTCGAAGACGGAGTGAAGATGGTTGGAGTGGAGCCGGCGGGAAGAAGTTTTAAGCCTGGCGATCACGCTGCAACACTAACACTAGGCAGGCCAGGGACACTCCATGGAATGTTTACCTATCTTTTGCAAGATGAAAAAGGTGAGCCACTAGCGGTGCATTCAATTGCATCTGGCCTAGATTATCCTGGAGTCGGTCCACAACATTCCTATCTCAAAGATCAAGAGCGGGTAGAATATGTCACGGCCAATGACAAAGAAGCGCTAGAAGCTTTTCAGTTGCTCAGTAAAGCAGAAGGGATAATTCCAGCGCTGGAAAGCGCACACGCCGTTGCCTACGCGATCAAATTAGCTAGCCAGCTAGACAAAGATAAAATCATTATCGTCAATCTTTCTGGCCGAGGAGACAAAGATGTTGATTATGTCGGAGAAATTCTAGGTCTAAATTAAACAAAAAGAAAAATAGTGCCAAAACCAAAACCATCCCGTCATGGTGGGGTGGTTTTGGCTTAGCCTTTATGCTAGTCAAAAAATACGCTATACTGTAGTTATGAAGAAAGTTATTCTAAGCAGGCTAAAATAATGAAAAACAACAATAATTCTAGTGAAATAATTATTTATGAAGGCGCGGATGGTGCGCCTGGTATTGAAGTGCGTTTTGAGGGTGAGACAGTGTGGCTTTCGCAAGGGCAACTAGTTGAGCTTTTTCAGTCAAGCAAGGCAAATGTCAGTGAACATATTAAAAATATTTATTCAGAGAAAGAATTATCCGCAGAAGCAACTGTTCGGAATTTCCGAACAGTTCAAAAAGAGGGAAACAGAGAGGTTTCTAGGGAGATTGAATATTATAATCTAGATCTGATTATTTCCTTGGGTTATCGAATAAAGTCGGATATTGCCACACGTTTTCGCCAATGGGCGACAGCGAGACTTCGTGAATATCTCATTTCCGGATTTACAATGAATGATGAATTTTTGAAAAACAATGGCGGCGGAGTGTATTGGAAAAAACTCCTATCTCGTATCCGCGATATTCGCTCTAGTGAAAAGATGTTGTATCGGCAAGTGCTGGATCTCTATGCTACTAGCGCGGATTATGATCCAAAATCCTTGCATTCAATTAAGTTTTTCAAAATTGTGCAAAACAAATTGCACTACGCTGTGCACAAACAGACAGCGTCAGAAGTTATTTATAACCGTGCGAATAGTGATAAGGAATTTATGGGCCTCTCAGTTTTTGCGGGGGATTTGCCCGTGCTCGAAGAGGTGAGAATTGCTAAAAACTATTTGTCTGTCGAAGAGTTGGAAAAATTAAACAGACTTGTCTCGGCCTATTTTGAATTGGCCGAATTGCGCGCCATGGATCGCAAAGTAATGCAGATGACAGATCATATTGCCTCGCTAGATAAACTACTGTCTGATTATGGCGAAGGTGTTTTGGTTGACGCTGGAAAAATAACACGTAAGAAAGCCATAGAAAAAGCAGAAAAAGAATACAAAAAATTTCAAGCGAAAACACTTTCCTCGGTCGAAAAAGCCTATTTGGAAAACATTAAATTGTTGGAGAAAAAAGTCGGAAAAAAAATAAAAGATAAAATTTGATTTTGATATTATGAAAAAAGGAATTGACTATATTGGAGTTGGGTGTGGCGCTATGATTTTTAACGCCGCGGGCAAAGTATTTATTTCTAAAAGAGGAAGGGACGCTAGGAATGAGGCTGGTAAATGGGATTTTCCAGGTGGGGGAGTTAAATTTGGGGAGAAATGCGAAGATGCACTAAAGAGAGAGGTTAAGGAAGAGCATGACATAGACATTGAGGTGGTTGAACTTTTGGAAGTGGTCAATCATATTCTTCCAGAAGAAAAGCAACACTGGGTTTCTCCGTCCTATGTGGCAAAATTGATATCAGGCGAGGCGAAAATAATGGAGCCTAACAAGTGTGATGAGATCAAGTGGGTTAGTCTCTCCGAAATCGATCCAGAAACATTGTCGGTGGCTAGCAGGTCTAATTTTAGCAGGTATGTTGAAAAATACGGGCTTTGAAATTATGAAAAAAGATATGAATGTGAGGCATTTTGAATATGAAAAGTTGGGCGCAGGAGATTATAAAATTTTTACTTGACAAAAATTCATAACTAGCTATACTAAGAATAGTTATTAACAATCAGTCAAAATCTATAGTTGGATCCTGGCATTTTTTGTCCAGGATTGGGTCCAACTAACTCCGCTTTGGCGGGGAAGATGGCTTTTGCGCTAGTGGAAGCCCGGCAATCCTCCGTAATCAAAGGAAAACTGATGTCGTTCGCCAAAAAGGGCGGAAACTGAGTCGGTAAAGTGGTCTTAATCCGTTTTTCCGACGGATTTTTTTAATCCGTTGAAAAAATAGATTAAGGCAAAAAAGGTGGTACCGCAAGATGACCTCTTGTCCTTTTATCCAAGTTTTTTAGCTTGGATAAAAAGACGAGGGGTTTTTATTTGACCTTTCGGCTAGATTATTATACACTAGCAAGTTAGTTCTTTGAAAAATCATCACATGGGTAATCGTTATTCTTAATGACAAACACTCAGCTCTGAAAGGAAAAAAAGAAATGGAAAGCTCACTAATGAATAAAATACAATCTTATGGAAATAGTATCCAGGTAGATGTAAGGAAGGGATCCCTGGCATCGTTTCTAATTGAAATGCCAGGAAAGAATCTTCCAGATGACGTGAAGGCAGAAATTTTTACCGAATTTTACTCAGTTGCATTATCTGCTTTTAATCAAATGGATTCTACGTACTTCAGCAAGGATGTGTATAATCACTTGTTCAATGTCGGATTCCTGGTATTGATTTTTGACTGCGAAAGTGGCGGCGCTGGAGTGGCATTTAGAACGTGCACTCTCATGCGCCATAATCAGTTGAATATCCTGTATATCGAAGGAACTGCTATAAAGGCTGAATATCAGGCCAGGGGAATCTATCAGGGGCTTACGAAAGAACTTGTGAGGGGTGTAGATTTTGTCGTCAGTAGGACGCAAAATCCAGTTGTCGTTACGGCTCTTTCCAAATTGTTTGAAGTCGTTTATCCAATAACAGCAGAACCGGACAATGGAATCAAGGACATCGCGAAGTATGTGGCCGGACATCTTAAAATGTCGAATTATGAATGTGACTACATGATAGGTCGTAAAGTATACGGAGGAATACTTACTGGCACCTTGCCAACCACCGGCAACGGGATGGACAATGTGGTATTGGAACGCATTAATCCCGCTGATGGAGATTGTCTGATCTTGGTTTGTCCCGTGTGATGTTTTAAATGCAGAAGAGAAATTGATATTTCTCTTCTGCATACTATATTTTAAAAAACAATGATTTAGTGTAAGCTTTATATATAATCCTAATTCAATAAAGACATGATATTAGAAAATAATATTAAATTTTTGAAAGAACTCGTCTCCCTGAGAACAATTACAGGTGAACACGAATGTCAAAAAAAGGCCATTGCAGTAATTAAAAAAAATTTACCAATGTTTTTTAAGAGTGTGTCCTATTGCAATAATAGATACAACTCGGAACTTTTTTATTCTTCTGATAAGAACAAGTTCGATGTTCTTTTTGCAGTGCATGTGGATGTTGTGGTTGGAAAAAAGGAGTCGTTTAAATTAAGAAAGGAAACTGATAGACTCTGTGGTAGGGGCGTTTTCGATATGAAAGGTCCAATAGTTGCTATAGTGAATTCGATAAATGATTTTTACAAAATCAGCAATAGAAAAATTTCAGTAGGATTACTGGTAACTTCCGATGAAGAAAGAGGCGGCTTTAGTGGTACGGGATTCGTTTTGAATAAAAGCAGGCTCGATATTGGATTGGCTATAGTACCAGATGGCGGTGAAAACTTAAACAGCTTAATAATGGAAGAAAAAGGCGTGCTAGATATGGAACTATCTTATAGGGGGATTTCCTCTCACGTATCAAGACCTTGGAATGGAAAAAATGCTGCCGAAAATCTTGCAAGAGTTGTGAATAAAATTATAGATCACTTTCCAAAAGGAAATGAAAAGCAATGGAAAACAATTGCCTCGTTGATTGAATTTAAGTCTGAGTTTATAGCGGAAAATGTAATTCCGAGTTTTGCTAAAGCTCGGATGATTTTCAGGTATACAAAAAAAGATTCTACTGAAAAAATATTGAAATTTATAAAGTCACTAGACAAGGCTGTGGATATAAAAGTTCTTGCCCATGGAGATGTTTTTGTAGCATCAAACAAAAATAATTTAGTGCAAATCTATCGCGATATTGTTAAATTAAAAACTGGAAAATCTTGTTTATCTGAAAAATATCATTCAGCTTGTGATGGGAGATTTTTCTCATCCAGAGGAATCCCGACGATAATCACTAGACCATTGGGCGGGGATGCTCATAGTGACAACGAATGGATTTCTATTAGCAGTCTAGCCACCTTTTCTGATATACTGACTGGCTTTCTTGAGAAGATTGAAAAATTGAAATAGATTTAATAGCTAATATTTTATAGAGTGAAATTGTATCTGAGAACGCAAGGGATTGATATGGACATGGCAAAGAGCTAGGTGATTTTTTCTGCATTCTTGACAAATCCCTCCTTTCCAATATAGGATATACTTATTCAAAAACCAACAATAGGAGGAATGCCATGACGCATGAACAAGCGGTTTGTTGTGAAAAGTTTGTTGGCTGGTGCGCTTGCAATATTGGTCCAATGATCAATGCAGGCATGAAAGTCGAAGAAGTGGCGGAACGGTGTATGCAAGAAACCTATCCCGCCGGAGACAGCCCAGTCGATGCTGGTTCAATCGAAAAATATATTCTGTCCTGTCTTTCGTAGTTTGCTCTTTGTGACGGTTTATCTTTTATGCGCGGGCGTGTAGCTCTAATGGTAGAGCAGCGGACTCCAAATCCGATTGCTGGGGGTTCGAATCCCTCCACGCCTGCCACCCCTATCTCATCGTAGATAGGTTTTTTTATTTCAAAAAATTAAAAAAGCAGGTTTCGCATACATTATGCGAAACCTGCCAGGGGGTCATTGATATTTTCAAATGGCGCTCCTTTTTTCACCAACCCACACAGAGATCGAGGCTTTTTCCTGAAAGAGCTTCGATCAGTTCATCGATCAGCTCCATGGTTGTGTGATTCATAACAACAATATTCCAAACTGTGGATGTGACTGAATCGAGTGGGGTTGCAAGATTGACAGGAAATCTTTCATGCACATGTGTGATGTAAGTTTCACGCAGTGAGTGTGGTAGATCTCCTTTGATAGCAACGATATTGATGTCATTATGAAAAGTTTCAAAGCCGGCACTTTGCAGTTTCAGCCGGATGGCATGTGCCATCGAGGTTAAGCGATCTGCAGAATGTTCATAGCCAGCTTTACCGATTTTTTTCATGGCTGCCCAGCAACTTAGAGCCATCACGCCTGATCTTGAGCCACAAAGAGTGCAATCATTGCCAGGGATATACGGAGCCACAGATTTGATGTTCTCAAAAAGTCCGCGGCGTGCCAGGATGATGCCACTTCCGTAAGGTGCCAGTCCCATTTTGTGGATGTCAATTGCAATCGAATCGACAGCACTGTTTGAAAAGTCGATTTTAGGCAAACGGTCAAGAAAAGGAATTACGAATCCGCCAAAGGCTGCATCTACGTGAAAATGGATACAGACGCCCGGGTACTGTTTTTTGATTACCTCGATGATATTGTTCATCTTCGGGATATCATCAACAGAACCAAGCATTGTTGTTCCAGCGTTTCCCACAACGATTATATTGGCGATATCTTTGTTTGCTAATTCGTGCAATTTCTGTTCGAGTTGGTCAAGTAAGAGATGCCCATTATCGTCTGTGCCAAGAAGGTGTAAACCGCTTCCATTGGGATTCGCAATCGTTCCGATTCCCAAAACATTTGCCGCCTTTATGATTGAATAGTGTGTGAGGTAGGAACAAATTATTGCACTTGGCTTTTGTGAATTGACATTTCTGCCCATCCAGCAGCCGACAATATTTGCCTCAGTGCCACCAGAAGTTATATATCCGTCAATTTCATGACAATCCGCATCCATAATATCTGCGACCATGGCAATTACTTCGCTTTCGGCAGATTGAGTTCCGCCAAAACCAAGTTCACAATTGCCAGTGGCCTTATTGGTGTGCATGCCGATGTTGTTAGCGTGGCGCTCCAGATATTTACCGTGAACTTCTACCGCGATGGATTCGGGGATAGTGCCGGGAAAGCCAACGATCTTATCCTGTCCGTAGCAAATGTTTTGCTCAACAAAATTTTGAACTTGCGTCCAAATTGATTCATCATCAGCGGAGCTTTGCCATACGGGCCTGGGTTTGCTTCCAAGGCAGGTTTCCTTATGTTTATTCTCCTCAAGATTTTCGCAAGTGGGGCATAAGGCCGGAGTGACTTCTGTGGAAATGACGCCGAATTGCTTTTGGCAATTTGTGCAGTAGCACGTTTCTTCGCCAGTGCGCATAATGCTACTCTCGCTACTTTTGAGTATTTCTTTGCATCGAGGGCAACGAATGGCGTCTTTTTCGTCGGGGCGCTCACCACTAAAAGTCAACTTACAATCAACACAATAAATCCTTTCAGGGCTTGTCACTTTTTTGATCATGGCTGTTCTCCTTTACTGGGTAGTTGGTTTAAAGACAAAATGGCCTCTTTTTGATGTGGTTAATGAGTTAAAGAACTCTATTTCTCTCTATCTTGGAGCGTATATTAGTTTAGGGTCATTGTCAAACATTTGGGGGGCTTGCCACGTTGGTTGACAAAATATTAAAAATCAGCTTAAATAACTAGAACATTGTGAATAAAGCTAGTGTTGGCAGAATGTCTCATGCTAACCTAATAACAGATTTATATAAACAGCTAAAAATAGGGAGGGTAACACAATGAAGAGACAAATTGTTCTTTCAGGAATTAGGGCGACGGGGAAAATGCATCTGGGCAATTATGTAGGTGCACTCAAGAATTTTGTGGAACTTTCCGAAGATAAAGCCATGGAGTGTTTCTATTTCATCGCTAATCTTCACACACTCACAACGCACACCAATCCATCGGAACTCAGGGAGAGTGTCAAAAGTGTTCTGCGTGATTTTCTGGCCTGCGGTATCGATCCGAATGTGGCAACGATTTATGCTCAGTCCAGCATTCCGGAAATTACGGAATTGTCCTGGATGTTGTCATGTATCGCACCGATCAATCTCTTAACCATCATGCCCCACTTTAAAGAAAAGAGGGATAAGATGCACGAGGCAGGAATGACGGAAAATGCAGGACTTCTCACTTATCCGGTGCTTATGGCCGCTGATATCCTTGGCGTCAAATCAAATCTGGTGCCTGTTGGAGATGACCAGGCCCCCCATGTGGAGTTTGCTCGCGAATTGGCCAAGAAATTCAACGATACATTCGGGGAGCTGTTTCAATTGCCAAAGTTTTTTGGTGGAGCCGGCTTGCGACTACCAGGCCTGGATAATCGGGGTAAAATGAGCAAAAGCGAAACGTCGAGCGTTATTTATCTCGATGACACTCCCGATATCGTTCGGAAAAAGCTCAAAGTGGCGATAACGGATCCTCAGCGGATCAAAAGATACGACCCTGGCGATCCTAATGTGTGCAACATATTTAATTTTCATCATGCACTTCAAACAGCGCCTCTCGATATCGCCAGAATTACAAAGGAATGCAAAACTGGTGAAATTGGGTGTGTTGAGTGTAAGGAAATTCTATCCAAAGTCGTCAATGACATTCTCGCACCGATTCATGAGCGAAGGGCCAAGATTATTGGCATGGGAACGAATTATATCGATGATGTTTTGCACGAAGGGGGGTTGCGTGCTCGTAAGGTAATTCAAAAAACGGTGAATGAGGCCAAGGAGTTGGTCGGAATTCCCTGCTATTAAAGAAGTGATTAGGTATTAACTCAAACAACTTTGAACAATACAACCCAGCCGGTTTACCAAAGCCGGCTTTTTTCGTGCTTGGATTATAGCGTCCACTTTTCCTCCCCACCCCAATATGCTATAATAGATTCAGCGACAATCTGACGGGGGATTTTGGGGGAATGTTTTGAGATTGGGAGTCAGGTTTGTGACGGGGGATTTTTAAAATGTAAGTTGCAAAGAAATGAAAAAAGATATGGATGTGAGGCATTTTGAATATGAAAAGTTGAGTGCCAAGGATTTTAAAAAAAGTATTTAGGATTGATGTGAAATTTTAATGGCGCTAATCATGCTTTTTTGTTGTCTAAAAAACGAACCAATGCTTGACAAAAAAGACTTGGGGGGGGTATGATGAGCGTAAAGTTGGGCTGTCCAGCTTTGCGCATTAAACCTAATGCGGTGATCGTTAACAAAAAAATGAAATCCCCAACTATAGGAGGTGAAATCATGGCTATTCAGGTTCGCAGAAAGAACGCGAGTAAAGAAAAGAGAATAGGAATTGTTGGAACGGGTTTTATCGCAAAAGGCTTAATAATGTTGCTATTGAAGCAGGCCGATATGGTTTTTTCAAAAATTTTGACAAGAAGACAGATTAACGTTTGTGATTTTTTGGAAAAAAAATATTTTACCAACTCAGTGGATGATTTTATCCATTCCGTCGACCTTGTCGTTGAGTGCAGTGGCGATGTTAATCAAGCGGCGCTAGTTACTGACGCAGCTTTTTCTTCATCACTGCCCGTGGTTACTATGAATACAGAGTTTCAAGTTACGGTTGGAAGTTATTTTGTGAAAAAAGGAGTAATCACCGAAGCAGAGGGTGATCAGCCTGGTTGCCTGGCAAGTTTCAATGAAAATGTTATTCAAATGGGCTTCCAGCCTTTGGTGTATGGCAATATAAAGGGGTTTTTGAATCACACTCCAACAAAGGAGGATATGCATTTTTGGGCAAAAAAGTCTGGTATTAGTTTGCAACAAGTTACTTCGTTTACCGATGGAACAAAAGTCCAAATGGAGCAAGCTTTGGTTGCGAATGGATTAGGAGCAACAATTGCCAAAGCTGGATTGCTTGGAATGGGCGCTGAAAATAATGATGATATTAAAAAATTTGTCAGTTATGCAGAGGAATGCAAGGCCCCTATCAGTGACTACATTCTCGCGCCTAAATATCCCGCAGGAGTCTTCATTGTGGCGAGTCACGATGAAGAACAGGCAAAGTATTTGCACTATTACAAAATGGGAGAAGGCCCTCATTATGTTTTATTGCACAATTTTCACCTTTGCCATTTGGAAATTCTGAAAACGATAAGAGCGGTTTTGTTAAAAAATAATATCTTGTTAAACAATTCAGAAAATCCAACCATCAGCGTTGCTGCTGTTGCAAAAAGGGATATTTGTCGCGGAGAATTTGTGAAACAAGGAATAGGGGGGTTTGATTTCAGGGGGGAGGCTGTAAAGATAGAGGAGGCTATCAATCATGTGCCAATCGGACTGATTAGCGAAGCAAGGATAGCTGAGAATTTAGAAAAAAATCAGCGAATAACCTTTGCTGACATAGAGTTGCCAGATAGCTTTGCGTTAAATATTTGGAAAAAAATGTTTGAAAAATAACCGAAACAATAATACAATTGGCTGTTTTCTCGGAAGCAGCCAATTTCCTTTTAGGAGATTGAAAAATATGTTTTATGCTAATAAAAAATCGGATCTAAACGACTTACTGGTTGATACCTGGTGGTATGCGCTTTCAAAAAGAATATCGGAAAATGATTTTAGGCAACTTGCCATGCTTCGAACTAGACAGGGCTTTTCTGCTGTTCAGCTTGTTGTTGGTATTCCTCCAGAGATTGGTCCTGAAAATGAAAATGCAGCCAGTGAAGTTGGAATTGCATGGAATTTGATGGGTAAGTTTAATGAAGATTATCTGAGATTTGCTCACAACAGAATCAAGTTTCTAAACGAGCTTGGGTTAACCGTGATAGTCTATGGAGCATGGGGATATCAAATTGACTGGATAGGCAAGGAGAAAATGGCTAGATGGTGGAAACTGATTGTTGATAAGATGGACAAATTGAATATCATTTATTGCGTGACTGGGGAGATTGATCTTTGGGTCGGCAAAGAAAAAATGCTTTTTCTTAACAAAACAACAAAGGATTTAATTGCCAATAAAGTTGTTAAGTCAATCCACGCAAGAGTGTCGCTGACTTTTTTGAAAAAGGTAAGGTCTTTTTGCAAGAGGGTTTGTGTGAGTGTTGGAGTGAAGTCACAACTCAGCCTCATCCAAAAAAGGAAGGATGATTGGGGTTTTGTGTTGAAAGATTTAGCATCAAAAACGAAAAAGCCCATAATCATTCATCCTACTGAAAAAACGGGGCGTGATTCCGTGAGTAATAGCGAATTATTGAGCGCCAATACAGTTCAGACCGGACATAGTCAAGAATCACGTAGAAGAATATGGAATTGGCTAATGGAAACTATGGAGAGAAGCGATTTCTTCATTAATCTGGAGCCATGGTATGAGGGCATAATGAATGATTTCGGGAAAGAAGACCAGTTGTTTGCCTATTGGTCATCTATGCTTGCTGGTGCATCCAGTTTTTGCTACGGGGCGCACGGAATTTGGAATGTTGGTGATGGTAACTTCTTATCGCATTGGGGAGGGCAAACTTTCGAACAGGCTATTGCCTTGGATACTCCGAGACTCATCGGTCTTTCTCACTGGCAATTTTTGAAAGTAAAAAACAAATTGCAAACCTCTTTTTTCAGCGAAAGAAATGGTCGGTTAATCTATATAGCCAGAAAAGGTCATAGCGAGGAAGTATTCTTTTTTCCAGAAATAAGCGCTGCAGATTTAGTGCCGAATGGGCATGTGTGGTTGCCCTTGCTGGGAGTATTTTCTGATGACCTGCCACAAAAAGGACAAGTCGTTATTTTTAGAACTTTATAAACGCGATCTTGCAGCCTAATCAGGAATAAACTCAATATTTAAAAAAGGATTGCAAATGAATATTTACAATCCTTTTTACTTAGCCAAGCAATTTTCTGTTATTGAGGGCGTGCTCGCTTCCCCTCCCCACCCCAATATGCTATAATAGATTCAGCGACAATCTGACGGGGGATTTTGCGGGAATGTTTTGAGATTGGGAGTCAGGTTTGTGACGGGGGATTTTTAAAATGTAAGTTGCAAAGAAATGAAAAAAGATATGGATGTGAGGCATTTTGAATATAAGCTATATTATGCATATGGATATTAAAGATACTTTTTCGTGGACAAATAGTGAAATTGAGGTTAGGGATATTGCGAAATATGGAAGGGGCATTTTTGCCAAAAATGAAATAAAAAAAGGCGAAATGCTGGCTGTTTTTGGTGGATATGTCATGAATGTAAAGGATGAAAAAAACAATCTCCCTGATGATATAAATGATAATGCGGTGCAGATTAGTGAAGACCTCGTTTTGGGGATAAAAAAAGAATCTGAGCTGGAGAAAGCCTGCTATTTTAATCATAGCTGCAATCCAAATGCCGGATTTAGGGGGCAAATTTTTTTAGTGGCGATGAAAAATATTAAAAAAGATGAACAGGTAACTTTCGATTACGGGACGGTCCTATTTCGTTCAAAAAATGGCATAGATTATCAATTTGACTGTGCGTGTGGAAAAAGTGAGTGCAGGAAGGTTATTACGAATAATGATTGGAAAATAAAAAAATTACAACAAAAATATAAAGGATATTTTCAGCATTATTTGGAGGAAAAAATAAACATTAAAAAATAAATAATATGGACTACAATTTTATTACAAATAGCGCGATTTGTCACCAAATGATTCTTGACACTGTTCCGCTGACACTTGTCTACTACGCGCACGTACCAACGGCTATCATTTCTTTATTAGTTGGTTTTTTTGTCTTTTTTAAAAATCCAAAAGCGCTTTTAAATAGACTATTGCTCGCCTTATCCGTTACCTTTTCTTTGTGGTTGGCAGGAAGCTTAATTTCGTGGGTCATGAATTACAATACCGCACTAACCATGTTTTCTTGGTCACAACTGGGAGTGTTGAATGCGTTGTTCTTTGCACTTAGCTTATATTTCGTGTACGTGTTTATAGATGGAAAAGATGTCATTTTTTGGAAGAAAGCGTTGGTGATATCGATGTTAATTTTCATTGCTATTCTTTCGCAAACAATGAAAAATCTTTCCGGGTTTACATTCATGTCATGTGAGGCGATAGAAGAAAAGCTATTTTTAGATATAATTCTTTATTATGAAATTTTTATTTCACTTTGGATATTAATACTGGGTATACATAGATATGCGAAAGCAGGAGAAATTCAAAGGAGGAAGATAGCATTATTGTTAAGCGGGATTATGATATTTTTGGTGTCATTTTTTGCCGCAAGTTATTATGCTTCATATGTAGATAACTTTAATTACGAACTCTACGGCCTTTTTGGTATGACTGTTTTTATGGGCTTTTTGGCTTATCTGATTGTAAAATATAAAGCGTTTAATATTAAACTGATGGCGGTGCAGGCACTGGTGGTTTCTATTGCCATTCTCATCGGTTCACAATTCTTTTTCATCAGAACGTTTACCAATCAAATCCTTACCGGCATCACACTGGTCTTGTCTTCTATCGGTGGATATATCTTGGTGCGTTCGGTCAAAAAAGAGGTGGAGAAAAGTGAGGAATTGGCGCTGGCTAACAAGGAAATTAGTGAAAGAAAAGAGCAACTGCAAAGAATTTCCGATAGTTTGGCCATTTCCAATGAAAAACTCAAGCAACTCGATAGTGCCAAAACTGAGTTTATCTCGATGGCCTCCCATCAGTTGCGCACGCCGGTGACTGGCATTAAAGGCTACACCTCAATGCTGATTGAAGGCGGTTATGGCGAAGTAACGCCTGAGCAAAAAGGAGCACTCAAGAAAGCCTTTGAAAGCAATGAGCGCATGAGCACGCTGATTGAAGATTTGCTCAATGTTTCCAAAATTGAATCGGGCAAATTGGAATATGAGTTTTCCAAGTTCAAAATGGAGAAAATCTGTCAGGAAGTGGTGGACACGCTTTTCCCTAAAGCCAAGGATCACAATCTCTATTTGGAATATAAAGCGCCAAAAAAGGCTTTGCCGGAGCTTGTGATTGATGGCACGAAAGTGCGGGAAGTGATTTCCAATTTGGTGGATAATGCGGTGAAATATACGCCCAAAGGCGGAGTGACACTTTCGCTCGAACTGTGCGCTAGAAATGAAGCGAATTGTCTTTCTGCGCCGCACATCAGAATCACCGTTTCCGACACAGGCATTGGCGTTCCGCCGGAAGAAATGGAATATCTTTTTCTCAAATTTTCTCGAGGCAAAGACGTGCACCGGCTCAATGCCACTGGCACGGGCCTTGGGCTTTTCGTAGGTAAAAAAATGATCGAAGGCAACGGCGGAAAAATCTGGATCGAATCCGAAGGCAAAGACAAAGGCTCGCGCTTTATTGTGGAGTTGCCGGTGGTGAGGGAGGAGGAGGGTTTGGAGGGGAAGGGGTAGGGAGGCGTTACTATTTTAGTAATATATACTTGAATAAAAAAGCTATCTATAATAAGCCATAGTTGATTATCATATATCAATTGTATTGAAAGATGGCGAATTAATCGTTTGGGTTATGGTCATATGTCAAAACCGCGAGACTTTTATCAAATTTCATTGAAAGCTATTTTGAGAAACACAAAAGGGCAAGTTTTGATTTTGAAAGCGCTTGGCCACGGCACATTTGCTGGTTTTTATGACTTGCCGGGCGGTCGAATTGATGAAGATGAATTTTCAACATCGTTAGCGGAGGTTTTGAAACGAGAAGTAATTGAAGAAACTGGTCTTGCTAATTTTGAAATCAATGAAAATCCTGTTGCAATTGGTAGGCATTGTATCAAAAAAGAGCATGCGAAATCTGAAAAAGATATACATGTGCTCTATGTGTTCTATGAGGTCGATTTAAAGGAGTATGCTGTTAAAATTAGCGCTGAGCACGAAGGCTTTGAATGGATCGATCTTGAGTCGGCAGATTTGGAGAAATATTTCACATCCGGAATTCTTGATGGATTGAAGATGTATTTGTTGAAAAAATAAGTTTATACTATGAAAACTAATTTCACAATCGGAGTATTTGCGATAATTTTTGATGAGCAAAGGCGCGTTTTGCTTTGCCATCGGCGTGATTATGATCTTTGGAATCTTCCCGGCGGGGGACTTTCCCTCAATGAAGCGCCGTGGGAAGGCGTTATTCGCGAAGTAAAAGAGGAGACGGGTCTTGATGCTCGGGTGGTGCGTTTGGCGGGAATCTATAGCAAGAAAAACAGCACGGATATCGTATTTTCTTTTTTGTGTCAGGTTGTGGGCGGGGAAATGACACTGACTGATGAAGCTGATCGAATAGAATATTTTTCAAGCGAAAATATTCCTAAAAATACTTCGCCAAAACACGTGGAGAGAATAAAAGATATTTTGGAAGCAAAAGATGAGACGCTGATAATGAAAACGCAAGAGGGACAATCTTCGATTGAGCTAGCGAAACAAGGAAAACTTTAAAAAAATAATTCTATGCAAAAGGAAATTCTATTCATCACTGGAAACAATAAAAAAGTGGAAGAAGTCAGGGCGATAACTGGGCTCAACGTTGTGGCGAAAAATTTGGATATTTTGGAAATTCAATCGTTGGACGTTGAAGAAGTTGCCAAGGCAAAGGCGCGAGTTGCTTTTGAGCTGGTTGGCCAGCCAGTGATTGTTGATGACGCAGGAATGAGTATTGAGGCGCTTGGCGGCCTGCCTGGCGCGCTGATTGCGTGGTTCTTGGATAGTCTTGGGCCAGCGGGAATTCTCCGACTGATGGCGAGCGAAAAAAATCGCAAGGCGTCTGTCTCCACTTGCATTGCCTATGCCGACGAAACTGGCGTTTTTGCTTTTACGGGAAAGGTTTTGGGAACGGTGAGCGAATCTCTGCGAGGAGAGGGCGGATTTGGCTATGACCCTATTTTCATTCCTGACGGCGCTGACAAAACCTATGCCGAAATGACCGCGGAAGAGAAAAACGAAATCTCCATGCGAAAAATCGCCCTTTTGAAATGGAAAGAATTTATGGAGCAAAAATATGCCTGAACAGCTAATTTTAGTAAATGAAAAAGACGAGCTGGTCGGTTTTCAGGAAAAACTGAAAGCTCACGAGCTGGGGCAATTGCATCGGGCTTTTTCTATTTTTGTGTTTGATTTCGCAGGACGATTGATGCTTCAAAAAAGAGCTTTGGGAAAATATCATTGCGGAGGACTGTGGAGCAATACTTGTTGCGGACATCCGCGACCAAAAGAAGAGTTGAGCGAAGCGGTTCATCGCCGGTTGCAAGAGGAGATGGGTTTTGATTGCAAGCTGAAAGATGTTTTTGAATTTGTGTATCGGGTGAAATTTGCCAATGGTCTTTGGGAGCATGAATATGTGCATATATTTTTTGGCCAGTATGATAAGGAGCCAATAATTAATCCCGAAGAAGCTGATGACTGGAAATGGATTGATTTGGAGGAGCTCAAAAAAGACATCAAGCTCAATCCCGAGCAATATACTTTTTGGTTTAAGAAAGAGTTGGCGCATTCTGAGTTTAATAATTATGTGGAAAAATAATATGAAACCACTCTATATTCTCAAGATTGGTGGAAGTGTTGTTACTTGCAAGGATGAGCCTGACATAGTGGTGCGCCATGATTTACTTAGAAAAATAGCTCTTGCGATAAAAAAGGTTCAAAAAAAAGAGAATTTTGATTTAATTATAATTCATGGGGCAGGATCTGTGGGACATCGTTTGGCAAAAAAATATAATATAGCGAATGGAATAAATGATGGAAAGAATAAGGTTGAAAAGGCGTTGATTACATGCAATGCAATTCAAGAATTGGATAATGTTCTTTGCAAGATATTTGTTACTAGTGGCGTGAGGGCCTTTCCGATTCATACTGCCTCAGCTATTATCCAAAAGGAAAGAAAGATAATATATTGCAATTTAAAAATGATAAAAGAGGCACTTAATAGAAATTGCCTGCCTATATTGTATGGCGATATGGTTTTCGCTGATACACTTGGAATGTCAGCCTGTTCTGGCGATGACATCGCTTCATTTTTAACGAAAAAACTTGGCGCGCGAAAGCTTTTCTTTGCTTCCGATATTGATGGTGTTTTTGATAGGGATCCACATTTGCACAGAGATGCTAAACTGCTGGAAAAAGTGCTCTTACGCGATATCTTGAATGACAAAAAAATCAAAATAACGCAATCTCATAGCACAGATATCACTGGTGGTCTTTGGGGAAAAATAAAAAGTCTTGATCTGAAGCACAATGATTCATTGGAGACGATAGAAATATTCAATGGAATGTATGAGAAAAACTACGCAATCATTTTTTCAGGTAAAAGTTTTGCGCATACAATAATAAAAGTAAGCTAAATAATTTTTTTATCAAAATTATGAAAAAATACAAATCTCGCGTGGTGAAGGTTGGGCCATATAAATTGGGTGGGGGAAATCCGGTGCGGGTGCAATCGATGTGTAATACTGATACGCGCGATGTCAAAGCGACTGTTGCACAAATTTTGGAGTTGGAAAAAGCTGGTTGTGAAATTGTGCGCGTGGCAATTCTCGACATGGAAGCGGCGAAAGCGGTGGGAAAAATTAAAAAACAAATTCACATTCCACTAGTGGCGGATATTCATTTTGATTATAAGCTAGCGCTAGAAGTAATTGCGCAGGGCATTGATAAGGTGCGCATCAATCCGGGCAATATTGGCTCGGAAGACAAAATAAAAGCAGTTGTGAGTGCGTGCAAGAAAAATAAAATTCCAATTAGGATTGGGATAAATGGTGGATCTTTGGAAAAAGATATTTTGAAGAAATATAAAGATAAGGTGACGGCGGAAGGGATGGTTGAGTCGGCTATGCGCCACATTAAAATTTTAGAGAAATATAAATTCAAAGATATTTTGATTTCCATGAAAGCCTCGGACATTGAAAGAACAGTGGAAGCTTATCGGCTCCTCGCCAAGAAAGTGGATTATCCGTTACATATTGGCATCACCGAGGCCGGTACGATTTTCCGCGGAACAATTATGTCTTCCATTGGTCTGGGAATTCTTCTCTATGAAGGCATTGGCGCAACTCTGCGCGTTTCACTAACAGCTTCTCCGGTTGAAGAAATGAAAGTGGCTTGGGAAATTCTGAAATCTCTGAAACTTCGAAAAAAAGGTGTGACTGTGACTAGCTGTCCAACTTGTGGACGAACGCAGATCAATTTGATTGGGCTCGCCAACCAAGTAGAAAAGGCCATGAAAAATATTGACAAAGATGTTCATATTGCTGTGATGGGTTGCGTGGTCAATGGTCCTGGCGAAGCGCGCGAGGCGGATATTGGCGTGGCAGGCGGAAAAGGTATGGGGGCAATTTTTGCCAAGGGCAAAATAATCAAATCGGTCAAAGAAAAAGACATTCTCCCCGCACTTTTAGCGGAGATTGAGAAGTTGTAAATTGACGCAAACTGCGCCTAGGAGTATGATATTTGTAGTGGTTTGATTGTCCTAAGAATTAAGTTGAGATTACAAAAATTATGAATACAATAAAAAACACCAAGATTGGAGTGATTGGAACGGGGTATGTGGGATTGCCATTGGCAGTGGCCTTTGGAAAAAAGTTTCCCACCATTGGATTTGATATTAATCAAAAACGAATTGAACAGTTGCGAAAAGGCATTGACCTTACGAAAGAAGCAAGCAAGGAAAGAATTTTGTCAGCCAAAAATTTGCGTTTTTCTTTTGATCCAGAAAGTTTGCGTTTGTGTAATTTTTTTATCGTCTCTGTTCCCACTCCGATTGATAATTTCAAAGTGCCAGATTTTTCTCCTTTGGTTAGTGCCAGCACAATGCTCGGTAGAGTTTTGAAAAAAGGGGATGTGGTGGTCTATGAATCAACGGTCTATCCGGGAGCAACAGAAGAAATTTGCGTGCCGGTTTTGGAAAAAGAATCGGGACTAATCTATAACAAAGATTTTTTTGCTGGCTATAGCCCGGAGCGGATTAATCCAGCTGACAAGGAGCATCAGATCGAAAGTATTGTCAAAGTTACCTCTGGCTCAACTCCTGAAGCGGGAAAATATATTGATGGAGTATACAAGGAAATTATTACCGCCGGAACTTTTTTGGTGGACAATATGAAAACAGCGGAAGCCTGCAAGGTGATTGAAAACGCCCAGCGCGATCTCAATATTGCTTTTATGAATGAAATCTCCATTCTGATGGAAAAACTAGGTATTGATACGCAAGATGTTTTGGCAGCAACTCGCACTAAATGGAATGCGTTGCCATTTTTCCCCGGTCTAGTCGGTGGACATTGCATCGGTGTTGATCCCTATTATCTCATCCACAAAGCCTATTCTCTGGGATTTGACATGAAAATTGCTCGTAGCGCTCGGATTGTGAATGATCGAGTAACGGCGCATATCGCCAAATTAACCGTGACCAAGATGTGTCAGAAAAAGATTAATCCGGGCAATTCTCGCGCCCTAATCCTAGGAGTAACTTTTAAAGAAAATTGTCCTGATATCCGCAATGCTCGTCCGATTGATATTGCGACAGAACTGGAAAAATTTGGCGTGAAAGTGGATTTCTTTGATCCTGTGGCTGATCCGCAGGAGGTTACCGCTGAATATCAAGTGAAGTTGCAAGAAAAGCTAAAAGAAAATTCCTATGACGCCATAGTTTTGGCAGTGGCCCATGATCAATTCAAAAAATGGGGAGTAAAAAAGATTAAAAAGTGGGGCAAAAAAGACTCTGTACTTTTTGATGTCAAAGCCATATTTGGCAAAAATAATTCTGATTTGCGATTATGATCGAAAATATTAAAAAACGCGTTATTATAATTTTGGCCTATCTATTGATTTTTTCTGTGGTAGGTTGGGGATTTTATGCCATATTTGGAACAAAAGCCACTTGTTTTGACAATATGAAAAATCAAAACGAAGAAGACGTGGATTGTGGTGGAGTGTGTTTCAAAAAATGCGGAAAAATTGAAGCCCAAGCTTTGGTGGTGGGAGAGGTTGGTGTGGTGGAGAGTTCTATTGTGGGTCAATATGATTTTTTCGGGATTGTTTCCAATCCGAATAGTCTTTATGGCAGTACTTCTTTCGACTACCAGGTTAAATTTAGCGATGAAGCGGGAATGGCGCTGGGAGAAAAAAGTGGACACAGCTTCATTTTGCCGGGAGATCGGAAATATATTATTGAAAACAATATCACACTACCTTCCGTTCCGGCTAAGATTGAAATGACAATTTCTAATTCAAGTTGGATAGAGTTTAATGAGGAATATTCCAAACCAGAGCTGAAAATTATCAATAAGACTTATGGTCCAATCACGGATGGTGTGGGCTTCTATGAAGCAAAGGGCCTTTTGAAAAATGATAGTCCCTATGATTTTGCGACCATAAAAATCGGGGTAATTTTGAAAGATGTGACCGGGAAAGTTGTGGCGCTTAATTCGACAGAAGTGCAGACAGTGCGATCGAATGAGGCGCGTGATTTTCGTGTTTTTTGGCCAGGACGTTTCGCGGGAGAAGTGACCAGCCCGGAAACGCAAATTGAAGTGAATATTTTTGATTCCGATTCTTTCGCCAAAAAAAATATCAAAGCGCAACAGTTTCAAAATTATTCCAATTAAGTTAGGAGTTACGCATTTCCCCTCACAGCCGCATTGACTAAAAAAATAACTCGAAAGCTCTTTTTTCTTTTCAAAACTTTCCCTCACTCGGCGGCATCCAATGGAAAGTTTTGAAGAAAAAAGGTATTCTCAAACAAGATTTTTTTAGCCAATACGGCTGATTCGGTAAAACACGTATTTTGGATATAGATCTATGCAAAAGTTTTGGAAACTTGATTGGACGATTTTGATTTCTGTCGCACTGCTTTTGGTGGTTGGTTTTTTGGTGCTCTATGGTGTTTCTTTGGGCGAAACTGGCGCTTCTTTGGGTAATTTTAAAAAACAGTTAATCTCGGCTTTTTTCGGGCTAATTTTGCTTTTTTCATTCGCTTTCTTTGATTATCGCTCTTTAAATTTTTTCAGCACAAAACTTTATTTTGCAACGCTTATTGTTCTTCTCGCGGTGCTTTTTTTTGGCACAACCGTGAGAGGCACAACTGGCTGGATTGGTTTTGGCGCGTTGCATATTCAACCAGTGGAAACCGCAAAATTGGTGATAATTATTTTTCTAGCCAGTTTTTTTAGTAAGAAAAAAAGTCAGCTGAGTATCGTGGTGCGTATCATTACGTCAATTGTTTTGGTGCTTGCGCCGGTCTATTTGATTGTCAAGCAACCCGATTTCGGTTCGGCGATGATCATTGTTTTCAGTTGGGCGGTGATGCTGTCTGTTTCTGGGATTAGCCGAAAAAATTTGCTAGTGCTACTTTTGGCGGGACTTCTGATTTCCTATTCCGGTTGGTTTGTTCTGCGACCCTATCAAAAAGAACGCTTGGTGAATTTTGTCAATCCCTATAATGATCCGCGTGGCAGTGGCTACAACGTAATTCAATCGATGGTGGCAGTTGGTTCTGGCGGAGTTTGGGGCAAGGGCTTGGGGCACGGTTCTCAATCGCAACTAAATTTTTTGCCGGAAAAACACACCGACTTCATTTTTGCCGTCATTGCTGAGGAGCTGGGTTTTGTTGGAGCGACAACGGTGCTGTTGCTTTTAGGTATTTTGCTCTATCGCATCAAGGAAGTGGCCAGGATGGCTGGAGATAATTTTGGCTATCTTTTGGCGATAGGGATTATGATTATGTTTTTTTCGCAAATTTTGGTGAACATCGGCATGAACATTGGTGTGATGCCAGTGGCCGGAGTGCCACTTCCACTTTTGAGCTATGGGGGCAGTTCACTAGTGGCAGTGCTGGCTTCGATTGGAATCCTAGAAAGCATCTATTTGCATCGAGTGAGGAATGAATAGTAGAGGCGGTTCATGAACCGCCGCTACCCTTGACCGCATTTTTGACTCGTGTTAGAATTTTATTTACGCAAAGAGTTTTTGTTAGAGGGGCCCGCTCAGGTGGCTATCATCAGCGATGAACACAAAAGCAATGACTGTTTTTCTCCTTTTCCGGAGCATTGCCAAACCCTCGCTAGAAAGAACTCTTTGCGCACACAACAACCAAAATGGGCGACTTTTAGACAAAAGTCGCCCTTCTCACTTTTAGCTATTGACAAGAAAACTAAAACTCGCTAAGATAATAAAAGACATTACAAAACTGAATATAGGCTTAATATAGAGGGAGAACTCAGAAATGCTGGAATTTGGACTATTAGCTAACTCTCAAGCAACTAACTAGAAGCGTTTTGCTTTTGGCCTTCTTGCTTGGGAAATCCGTCTATTTTTTTGTTTTCAAAATGATGTCTAAATTTAAACTATGACCAAAGACGACAAGGAGATTGTTAAATTAGAAGGGGTTGTGACTGAGCTTTTGCCCAGTGCTACTTTCAAAGTGAAACTGCCGACTGGCCATGAAATTTTGGCCTATATCTCTGGCAAGATGCGCGTGAACTATATCCGCATCATTCCAGGAGATCGTGTGCTAGTGGAAATGAGTCCCTATGATCTCACTAAAGGACGCGTAGTCCAGAGACTTAAATAAAAAAATTTTTTGAAAATATTATGAAAGTTAAAGCATCTGTACGAAAAATTTGTGATAAATGCAAGACGGTGAAAAGAAAAGGCGTGCTGTTTGTGATTTGTTCTAATCCCAAACATAAGCAACGCCAAGGTTAATTTTAGAAATATTTAAACAATACATTATGTTAAGAATCGCTGGAGTAAATATTCCTGACAATAAAAGAGTAGAGATTTCCCTGACCTATATCTATGGCATTGGACGCAACGTGGCGGTGGATATTTTGGCTGAACTTAAAATTGACAAGAATAAACGCGTGAAGGATCTCACCGAAAGTGAACAAAATAGTATCCGTAGCTTTGTGGAAAAGAAAATCAAAGTGGAAGGAGACTTGAAATTGGAAGTGCGAGACAACATCAAGCGCTTGAAAGAAGTGGGATGTTACCGCGGAGTGAGACACCAAAAAGGTTTGCCGGTGCGAGGACAAAGAACTAAGACAAATAATCGTACTGTAAGAGGCAATGTGCGACGTACTATGGGATCTGGTCGCGTGAAGACAGAAAAGACTTAAAATTTTTTATATTGTAACCCAAAATATGGCTAATAATACTCAGCAAAAAAAAGACCAAGATGTGACTGCTCCAAAAGCGGAAATTTCTGATGCGGCGATTTTGGCTACCCTTTCCGGCGAAGAAGTGAAGCCGGAGATTAAGAAGGTCAAAAAGGCGAAAAGGCAAATTCTCAAAGGTCGTGCAACGATCAAGTGTTCCTATAACAATACCATCATTAATATTTCCGATCCGACTGGTGGAGTTCTGAGCTGGGCTTCATCGGGTCTTATGGGTTTTAAGGGAGCCAAAAAAGCCACTCCTTATGCTGCAACACAGGTAGTAGCGAGCGTGGCGGAGAAGGTTAAGAAATATGGCATGAAAGAATTGGAAGTGTTTGTGCGCGGAGTTGGTTCCGGCCGAGAAGCTTCCATTCGCGCTTTGGCCAATAATGGTTTCGAGATTGTTTCTATTAAAGATACAACACCGATTCCCCACAATGGTTGTCGAGCGAAAAGACCAAGAAGAGTTTAGAAGAATAAATTATTTTACTAATATAAAGAAATTATGGCTAGGGATACAGAGGCGCAATGTCGAAAATGTCGAAGAGCAATGGAAAAATTGTTTCTAAAAGGTGATCGTTGTAACGGACCAAAGTGCGCAATGATTAGGCGTGCCTATATTCCCGGAGTGCATGGTAAGAAAATGTCTCGAGGAAACCGCAGTGAATATGGTGTTCAGCTGGCTGCTAAGCAAAAAATCAAACGCATCTATGGTGTAATGGAAAAACAATTCAGAAAGCATTTTACAGACGTGAGTGGCAAAAAAGGTGTGACAGGAGATTTGCTTTTGGTGCGCTTGGAAACCCGCTTGGACAATGTGGTCTATCGCATGGGTTTTGCAACGTCTCGTGCTCAAGCTCGTCAAATCGTGACACATGGTCTTGTTAGCGTTAATGGCAAGCGCATGTCAATTCCTTCTGCTGAAGTGAAAGTTGGACAAGTAATCTCGATACGAGATAGTAAGAAAGAAAAAAATTATTTTAAGAATATTGAACAAGCTTTGCAAAATAAGCAAGATTTCCCATCTTGGATTAGCTTTAATCCACAAAAGTTGGAAGGAACAATTGTTAGTCTGCCAGTGCGCGATGATATTGGAATTAATATTGATGCTCAGGTTGTGGTTGAGTATTATTCACGTTAATTAATAGCTTAAATTAAACAAATGCAATCAATAACACTTCCTCAAAAACCTAAATATATTTCCGCCGATGGAAAGAGCGGCAAATTTGAAATCGAAGGTTGTTATCCAGGCTATGGAACAACCTTGGGCAATGCAATAAGACGCGTGCTTTTGTCTTCAATGCCGGGATCAGCCATTACTTCAGTGAAGATTAAAGGCGTAAAACATGAATTTTCCACAATCCCTAATGTCTTGGAGGATGTGATTCAAATTATCCTTAATCTGAAACAAGTGCGCTTCAAATCTTTCAAGGATGAGCCAGTGACGGTAACTTTGAGCGTGAAGGGAGAAAAAGTTATCACAGCCGGAATGATCAAATGTCCATCAGACGTTGAAGTGGTAACAGCTGACGCCCACATCGCCACGATTACTAATGCTAAAGGTGAGTTTGAAGTAGAAATGGAAGTAGAAAGTGGAATTGGCTATGTGCCGATTGACCAACAGTTGCGAGAGAAAAAGGAAGTTGGTGTGATTGCATTGGACGCTATTTTCACCCCGATTCGTCGTGTGAATTATGTGATTGAAAATATGCGCGTTGGCAAGAGAACTGATTTTGAAAGAATCAAATTGGAAGTAGCGACAGATGGTTCAATTTCACCTAAAGAGGCTTTTGCTAAAGCCATTACTATTCTGATTGATCAATTTTCCGTGTTTACTGAAGTGGAAAAGGGTTCTGATAAAGTGGAGAAAGAAGCTGAATTAGAAAAGATGGAAGTGCAACCGGAAAAAGAGGAAGATGCCAAAGCGGATGATGTGACCAAAAAGGCTATTGCTTCTCTCAAGGGCATCACTAGCCGTACGCTTAATATTTTGGAAAAAGCCAATATTAATACTGTCGCGGATATCGTGAAGTTGACAGAAGGACAGGTGAATGACATTGAAGGCATGGGAGCAAAAAGCATCAAGGAAATTAAAAAAGCGATTGGAGATTTTGGTATCAATTTAAAGAAAGAGAATTAATCTAAAAAGAGTATGCGTCATCAAAATAAGGGCAGGGAATTAGGACGAGAAAGAAATCAAAGAAAGGCGCTGTTTCGCACAATGCTGGGCAGTTTGATTATGCGCGAAAAAATTGAAACAACCGAGGCAAAGGCCAAGGAGCTGAAAGACAAGATTGACCGCTTGGTCAATAAGGCGAAAAAAGGCAAAGATCCAGTGCGAAAATTGGCAGTAATTCGCGATTTGAAAAAATATATTCCTGCTATGGCAATGAAGAAATTGACTGGAGAATTTTTGGCTAAGTTTGAAAAGAGAACCAGCGGTTATACTAGAATAATTAAATTGGCCGTGCGCAAAAGCGACAGTGCGCGAATGGCTGTTATTGAATTTGTAGACTAAATATATGATTATCAGAAAATATCATCTTTTTGATGCAACTGACAAAACTCCGGGACGGATGGCAACAGAAATTGCTAGAATTCTGCGAGGAAAAAACAAAGTGGATTTCACTCCGCATGTTGATGGCGGAGATTTTGTGGTGGTAACTAATTCTGACAACATCTCGATTGCTTATGGCAAAGGGGCAAAAAAGATTTATTATCGTTTCTCTGGTTATCCTGGTGGAATTACAGCTACAAAATTGGATGAGCAGATGAAAAAAGACTCACGAAAGGTGATAAAAGATGCAGTCTATGGCATGCTTTGCAAAAATAAATTGCGCGACAAAATGATGAAACGACTTTTGATCTATACGGGGAGCGAGCACCAACATGTAATCAACGGAACAAGTAATTAAAGCTAATTATGGAAAAAAAACAAGCTACAATTAAAGAAGAAGTTGCCGAAAAGCAAGAAAAGAAGGCTGAAAAAGCTGAGAAGTATTTTTATGCTGTTGGAAAAAGAAAAACAGCTATTGCCCAGGTGCGTATCTATCCGACCAAAAAACCAGTTGAAACTTTGATTAATGAAAAAGTCGCTAGCAAATATTTCTCCGTTCCCCGTTTTGAGCTCGTGGCCAAATCGCCATTTGCCATTTCCGGACTGGAGGATCAGTTTAATACGACAGTAAAAGTTACCGGTGGAGGCATCAACGCGCAAGCGGAGGCAATTCGTTTGGGAATCTCTCGTGCGCTCATAAAGTTTGACGAAAGCCTGCGTCGAGCACTCAAAGATAATGGATTTTTGACAAGAGACTCGCGGATTGTGGAAAGAAAGAAACCTGGACTTAAAAAAGCCAGAAAGAGTCCACAATGGGCGAAACGTTAAGATATTTTCTAAAAGACGATCGAATGGCGGTCGTTTTTTTAATTTTTTAGTTCTTTGGAAAAGGAGGTAGGACATGGAAACTGTTTGGACAGTTGAAGGAGATGGGCGGTTTTTTTCCGAAAAACCAGTACTAAATGTTGATGCCACGAAGATTGAGTTGCCAACTAACAACTCTTTCGAGTTAAAGGTAATCAAATTGATGCCGAGTGATACTGACTTCAATATCATCAACAACCCCAGCCTTTATCAAGAAAAGCTTTATCGTGGTCTTGGGCTGATTATCAGATCACGTGGCTATAATAAATGGAAAAGGCTTATTCATTTCGAGGAAGTCTGGAATCCGGATGAGGTAATCGCTTTCAAGCACTCTTTACCCCCAGGCACTCCATTCGCAAACTTTGGCAATGTCATGACGAGAATCAGCACACGAATTGCGTGCGAGAGATTGCGATAGTGGAGGGTCAAAAAAAATAAGCGAAAAAGAAAAAAGCGCCATAGACAGAAGTGTCAGCGCTTTTTTGGTTTATGACACTAATTTTTTTATAGTCTAGAATAATATGATTGTCATCCCCGAGAAGTCGGGGATCCAGTAGAAAGGCTTTGTTTTATATAACCAAACTAAGTTCAAAGATAATCGCTTTTAATTTTGTTTCCACACTAGATTCCCGCCTGCGCGGGAATGACAAGCCCGTTGGCTTTGTTTTCTAGCAATCCTAGGTCACTACAACCGCTTCCAGAAATGACAAGAGAATAAATACTGAAAATAAAAAAGCCCAAAACATTTCTGTTCGGACTTTTTATTGTAGATAATAAACAGTAGACTATTTTTTCTCCGCTTTAGCTTTTTTGACAGTTTTGGCGGCTTTTTTCTCGGCGGTTTTCTCGGCGCGTTTTTTGAAGCGGTCAACTCGGCCAGTGGTGTCGAGCGATTTTCGTTTGCCGGTGTAGAAAGGGTGGCAAGCGGAGCAGATTTCCACTTTCATCTCTTTGACGGTGGAACCGGTTTCGATGATGCTTCCGCAGGCGCAAATGATCTTGGCATCGGAGAAATAGTTAGGATGAATGTCTTTTTTCATAAAAATGGCCTTTTAATAGGTTATTATTAGCACCTATCAAATCTAGCACAGCTTTTGGAAATTGACAAGTATTGGGTTAGCTGATATGATAAGCAAGTGCTAAAACTCATATTTTTCGCGCATTGTCCTGTCCCGACGCGCAAAGCTCTCGGGGAATAAGATGCGGACTTTAGGCAATTTTTGCCCAAAGTCAACGAAAAATAGCGGTATAACTAATTTAAGGAATAAACATCATGGAAGAGAAGAATGAAAAGACCTCGCAAGAGGAAAAAAAGGCAGTGGCTGAAAATGTGGTCGACTGCTTTTCTGACGTTGATTTTTCCAAAGTGGAAATCAACATGGAAGAAATGTTTCGTAGCGGTGTGCATTTTGGGCACCACAAATCGAGAAAAAATCCAAAAATGGACGAGTTCATTTTTGGTGTGAAAAACGGGATCAACATTATTGATCTGCAAAAAACGGAAAGTAAATTGAAAGAAGCGTTGCAGTTTATGGAAAGCGTGATCATGCAAGGTAAGTTGATTCTTTTTGTGGGCACAAAAAAACAAGCCAAGAAAGTGGTGGAGATGGCAGCCAGAAGATGCGAGATGCCGTTTGTCACGGAGCGTTGGTTGGGAGGAACATTTACTAACTTTTCTGCTATTGCCGGCCGAACGAGATATTTGCGTGAAGGACAAGACAAATTGGCTAAGGGTGAATATGAAAAATATACTAAATTTGAGCAAATGAAATTTGCGGAAGAACTGAACCGTCTGGAAACAAAGATGGGTGGCATAAAAAATATGTTTAGTCTTCCTGGCGCCGTATTTGTGGCTAGCGTGGTGGAAGATAATCTAGCGATTAAAGAAGCTAGAGTGAAGGGTGTTCCGGTGATTGCGTTGGCTGATTCCAATGTTGATCCGCGAGATGTGGATTATATCATTCCTGCCAATGAAGACGCTGTGTCCGCGCTCAAAATCTTAATGACCTATGCTATCAAAACAATTCTTGCGGCAAAAGAAAAGAAACGGACAATGCCTGCTGCGCCAATAGAAGAGAAAAAAGAAGTTAAATAAAAAATATAAACATATGGCAACATTAGAACAAATTAAAAAAATTAGAGAGATGCTTGGTTCAGGCATTGTGGACACAAAAAAAGCACTGGACGAAGCCGATGGTGATGAGACCAAAGCAATTGAAATTTTACGTCAGAAAGGACTCTTGAAAGCCGCAAAAAAATCAGACCGCGAAGCGAGTGAAGGCGTGGTCTCAGCTTATGTGCATCCAAATGGTCGCATTGGAGTGATTTTGAAGTTGCAATGCGAAAGTGATTTTGTGGCCAGGAATGAAGAATTCGTAGGATTAGCAAGGGATATTGCGATGCATATTGCTGCCATGTCTCCTAAAGACGGGGCAGAATTGCTCTCGCAAGCATTTGTGAAAAATCCTGAGCAATCAATCGAGGGACTTTTGGGAGAGAAAATTGCCAAAATCGGCGAGAATATCCGCATCGGAGAGTTCTTTCGCGTGGAAGTGTAAGTTACTAGGAAAAGACCAATATGAATGTTTTAGTTAAAATATATCCCTGGGAAAATTCCCGGCTGTGCGTGAGCGAAGTACGGCTCAAAAAAGACGATCGCGTGGTGGTTTCTTGCGATTATGTTAACGAGCTGGGTGTGGTGGAAGGGGATAGCAAGGAAACGGGCGCCAAAGATAGTATTTTGCGTTTGGCAACAACGAGAGACTTGAGTGTTTTTGAAAAATATGAAACGGACAAGGAAGAGGCGCTTTTGTCTTGTAAGACTGAATTGAAGGCATTGGAATTGGCAATGAAAGCGATTGATGCCAGAATTAGTCTTGATGGCAAACAAGTAATTTTTGCTTTTACTTCTGATGGGCGGATTGATTTTCGGGAATTGGTGAAAAATCTGTCTCTCAAACTCAAGAAAAATGTGCGGATGCAACAAATTGGATCACGGGATGAAGCCAAGAAGTTGGGTGGTTGTGGAGTCTGCGGACGGAATCTGTGTTGCGTGAAATTCAAAAGCACCATTCCTAGCATTACGACTGATATGGCGCGCGTGCAACAAATCGCTCACCGGGGCACAGAAAGAATTTCTGGTTTGTGCGGAAGGCTTATGTGTTGTTTGGCCTATGAAGCGCAGTGTTATCGCGAGATGCTAGTGGGAATGCCGGAGATGTATAGCACAATCGAAACACCGGAAGGCGCAGGCACCGTGATTGAGATCAACGCCATTACCCAAGAGATTAAAGTGAAAACAAAAGCGGGAAAATATGTTACAATTAAAAAAGAGCAGTTAAAAAAATAAACTATGCTACAATCAATTATTCCACCATTACTTGTCATTCTAAGCGTTATCGGGATAATTTTATTTTTGGCAAAAAAAAATCAACAATTGACAAAGCTGGAAAATGACGAAAAGTTGGCAGCACTCAGAAATGGCTCAGGATTGGTGGGAGAAAACAAAACAAAGATTACGGCGAAAGTTGGACAGATTGGTTTGGTAGTTTCAGAAAAGGCGGTGCGCAGAATGCGACTACTATTTTTGAAGTCAGAAAACAAGTTTAAACTGTTGGGAGAGGGAATTCGCAAAAGACGAACTAGTAAGCTGGAAGAGAAGGCGACGGCTGAGACGGCCTCCAAGGAAAGCGAAAAGTTGGATGGGATTTTGGACCGAACGGAGAAATTGACACCGGAAAAGAAAGAATTGAGAGAGAGGTTATTTTTAAAACGCAAAAACTATCAAGAAGAGCCACAAGAAAAGTTTTTTCGACCAATCATCAGTGATCATGTGGTAGTGCCAAAAAGAAGACGCGAGGTGAAAGATCGCCTGGAAGAATTGTTAATTGAAAGAATCGCCGCCAACCCAAAAGACATCGAAGCCTATGAGCGGTTGGGGGAATATTATTTGGAGATTAAGAATTTGGAACATGCTAAGGAATGTTTCAAGCAGATTCTCAAGCTAAGTCCCTTAAATAGTAATGTGCGGTATAAGATGCGAAAACTGGAAAGAATGCTCAAAGGCTGATATAATCCAAAAAGTGATTATGTCATAGGCCGAAGTAGCTCAATGGCAGAGCAACTGTTTTGTAAACAGTAGGTTATCGGTTCAACTCCGATCTTCGGCTCAGGGTTACATTAAAAATTAAAAACGAATCAGAACGCAGAACACTTGCCTTTTGTGTTATTTTTGCTACAATTGAGTCATGGCAATATTAGAAGGCAATTCAATAGAGAAAATAAAAAAGCTTTATTGCGAGGAGAAGTTAAGTGCCCAAGATACCGCAAACAAGCTTGGTGTTTCTATTGATGCAGTTTTTTATTGCATGCGAAAGAATGGAATAGTGCGGAGAAAAAAGCAAGAGAGTAATGCGATCAGATTCGAAAGAGCTACGCCATCTTTTAGCGCAGTTGAAGCAACAACTGAAAAGTTGAGATTATTGAAAGCAATAGGTACGATGCTTTACTGGGGAGAAGGGTGCAAATCGGATAAGATGGCAATCGTAGATTTTGCTAATAGTGATAAAGATATGATAGTGTTGTTTTTGGAGTTTCTGAGAATAGTTTGCGGGGTGGATGAAAAAAAATTACGAGTGTTTCCTTATTTTTATGCCAACCAAGATAGTAAAAAAAATATAGCGTACTGGAGCAAAATAACCGGTATAAAAAAATCTCAATTCACAAAACCCTATATTAGGCAAGATTTTGATGAAAATAAAAAAGATAAAATGCCGTATGGATTAGTGCATATCAGGTATGGTGATAAGAAATTGCTCAATTTGATAAAAGATTGGATAGAGGAGTATAAAAAATTAATGGGTCGGTACCAAAGTGGTTAACTGGGTGTGACTGTAAATCACATGGCCTCGTGTCTACGGGGGTTCGAATCCCTCCCGGCCCACAGTATTATTTTACGCCGTTGTAGCTCAGTCGGTAGAGCGCATCCATGGTGGAGCCTAAGGCTCTTGCCCGCTATTTGGGAAACTAAATAGTGTCTCCCGAATAACGGTTAAAGGCCTGACACAAGGCTCAGACCGTGGCACTCTCGCAGTAGCGAAGGGCCCGAACGACTGACAAGGGAAGCTAAGTTTTTAATTAAATATGCTTGATATACAGTCTAATCCTCTAATATAAGTGTGTTTAAGAAATAGAGGTATAAATGAAGGATGAGGTCTGCGGTTCGATTCCGCACAACGGCTCAGGGAATATAAGCAAATAATCACAATTAACTAGAAAAATATTATGGCACGAGAAAACTTGGCGAAAATGAAATGCTTGGAATGTTCAAACATCAACTATTTCACAACCAGAAACAAGAAAAAGCTAAAGGAAAAATTGGAAATGAAAAAGCATTGCCCAAAATGCAAAAAGCATACCTTGCATAAGGAAATGAAATAATCTAATCTAAAGTGAGGGCGGGCTTGCCCGCCGAAGCTTTAGCGTAGGCGGGATTCGTACAGTGGTAGTACGGGAGTCTCCAAAACTTCTAACGTAGGTTCGATTCCTACATCCCGTGCAAATAGGTCAAAAAACGCTTAATTTAGGCGTTTTTTGTGTTTTTGGGGTTGACAGCTCGTTCATTTTTTGATAGGCTATCTTGAAGTACTTAAACAAATAAAGCGATAATTTTATCGCTAAATATTAACGAATAGCAAAAGGGAGGATTCTATGGCCATAAAGATTTTGAGTCCAGAAGCGGCAATGAGAATGATGGAGCTGGCAGAAAACCAGTATCGTCCTACGCAAATTGTTGCATTGAAAGCGGAGATCGAAGGGGAGACTCGCGCAGCCGAACTGAGCGCATCAGTGACGGGTACCATTGATTATGCGCGTGTTCAAAAAATTGTGGCTCTGAAGCTTAAACTTGATCATTTGTATGGAGCTTGGGCCGAAGGAAAAATCGAATAGATTCAGGGTTACAACAAGGAGGAATTATGATCTTACAGGAAGTAAAGATTTTATTTGATCCTGCCGTTGACGGCGGGGAAATTCAAAAAATATTTTCTGATGATGTGGCGAGGACGCTGTGGCTTGGCATAAGGCAGGGGCATATAATTGAACGGAATTTCAAAAGAGATATCCTTTGTTGCGCGGAAGCCATAAAAGTTCTTATAGAAAAAGATAAGCTGGATGCGGAAAAACTTTTCAGGATTCTTTCCGGATTCGCTGGTCCACCGTATTGTCATATCATTGGAAGTGCCGAAAGGGACTTTGCCAAGGAATTACTTCCTTTCGTTAAAGGGGAGAAAGTCATAAATTATGAAATCAAAACGGAAAAAGTGAAAGGACGATGAAGATGCTGAAAATTAAAACGTATTGTCTTCCAGGAATGGAACAGGACAAACTCTTGGAATTACATCAGGCTATTGTCGCAGTTATAGTAAAAATTCCGGAGCTTGGTATTAAGGATGAGAATGGGATGTGCAACCTCTTTCCTGGAGATCTTATGGAATATGGTCTCGGGACGGAGATACCCATTGAAATCAGTGGGATTTATTGCACTAAGTCCGTTCGCGATAAGGTTGTCAGAGAAGTTGGAGCTGTTGTGAAAACAATGTTTCCTGCGGCCAACGTAGATTGCGAGTTTATCGAAAGTAATCCATATTCTGCGTATTGGTCATCGACTCGATTGAAAAAAAATGACTGTGAAATGCATGGCTCAATCGAGCACATGCAATCCGCTATAGGCTTGTGTCCCGGCTGTGGCAAACCTTGAAATAGAGGTGCCCGAAATTCGGTCCTGGCTATCAGACGCTCAAAAAGCACTGATGGCCAGGGCTTTTTTATTTTTCAAAATTGTATGTAATGAGTAGCGTGGTGGAGCAGAAGCTTGATTTTACTTTTTTTTAGTGTTAGTTTTGATATGTATAAAGAGCTTAAAACAAAATCAATATTATGATGGGCGAACCAAGTTTTCCAACAATTGAATCGGCAGATCACAAATTGAAAAATGAAATTAACCTAAAATTAGCATTGCTTCTTCGCAAGGGGATTCATCTTGTCGACATTGTTGATTTGCTTGATGCTAAGGAATTTCTGACCTATATTCAAACGAAAAAAGGCGAAGCTCCCGTGGCTCATTTTAGCGTTGACGATTTTGTTAAAAAGCGAATCGGCGAGAATAGAAAAATAAGTTTACCGGATGATTACACAAAGCTGGATGATGTGATATTGCCACCATCTGAAATGGAAATAACTACAGGAAGTGGAAATGGTTTCAAGGAGGCTGGTGTTATTCCTCGCTCAGCGCTACTTATGGAAACGCTTGCCGAATTGGGATTGAAATATTCTGTGGTCGAAGGTGAAAATAATCCTAAGATGATGAGAAAGTTGAGTTATCTGATTTTTATCCTTCCATCAATCGAAAAATTAGTCTTGGTTAATAATGAAGAAGGAAACGCCACTTTCATTGTTCACAAAGCTAAGCAGGAAGAATGGAAGGATTATATGCAAAAAACAAAAGAAGAGCTATCTGCAATGCCATGCGACATCGTATCAGTTGTGAAATATCCTGATAAAAATAAAGTAGGCCACGTGGAGACTTGGAAAAATATAATTAAAAATCTAGTTACTAATATTCCAAAGCAAGCAGTGCTATCAACAGAAAGAGAATCAATCCCTTTAGCGCCTGACGGATGGCAATTAACCAAATTTTTAGCAGATAAATATAATACCGATTTTTATACTTTAAAAAGATATGCGAATGCACATAGATTAGAACACCCCAATTGGTTTAAAGCATTTAAAAACCCAGCAGGCAGAAGTTTTGAATATTATTCTCCCGAGCTGTGCGAAATTATTGAAGAGAGCTTTGGTGATTTGCCACCAGAAGGTTGGATGACTTCAAGCGCCTTATATAAATCTTCAGGGATTACCACTAAGACAATAAAAAGTTTTTGTGAGATGCACAGAAAAGAAAGACCAGAATGGTTTAAGGATTTTCGAAATAAGATGGCTCTTAGTAGGGAATATTTACATCCAGACTTAATAGAAATGATAAAAAAACATTTTTCGAAACCTGACTTTGATAATACGGGATGGGTAACGGCTAGAGGCTTATCTAAGAGCGGACAGATAAATATGGGTGATTCTAAAATAAGGTCAGTAGTAGAAAAATATAGATTAGAAAAGCCAGAATGGTTTAAGGTATTTAGGAATAGCAAGGGGAATGAAAGGGAGCACTACTCGCCAGAATTGGTCACAAGGCTTGTATCTGAGTATAGTATTCCGAAGGGATGGGTAACTGCTGCGGATATATCAAAATCTTTGGGTGTATCTTACAATTCAATTTATAGGCGAATGAGCAAGTATAGGAACTATAGCCCCGAGTGGTTTAAAATCTATGAAAATAGCAATGGAAATGAATATGAATATTTCTCTCCAGAATTAGTGATGGCGCTGACAGAAGAATATGACAAATTAAGAGCAATTCCTAGCGGCTGGTTATCCATTCAAGCAATAGCTAAGGAAATTGGAGTTTCTAAAGGAGGACTTCGTGAATATTGTGAAAAATATAAATCGGAACATCCAGAGTGGCTCAATACATATTTGAGTCGATTGGGTGCAAGGAAGACATATGCTCATCCAAGCTTGATCGCAAAAATTCGTGAAAATTTTGTCAATCACAAGCCATTAGCTCTATTTGAAAAAGCACCGGATGGTTGGATGACGAATCTATCAATGGCTGGATATATTGGAAGTTACGCCAGGGCAGTGGAAAAAATTGCTAGCACGTATAGGGCGGATCACGCAAGTTGGTTTAAAATGTATAAAGATAAAAAGGGACATATAAGAGAACATTATTCTCCTGAGTTGGTGGATATTATCAAGGAAAAATGCAAAGTGATATATAGAGATAAACAGAATAAATAATCCGAAATCTAATATAATTGGTTCAGATCAGGAATATAGATATATTCTTTTCTTTGCATGAAAATAGTTCTAACGTCCTTTACTACGGCGTGCCAATATTCAAAAAACGCTTAATTTAGGCGTTTTTTGTGTTAATATTGACAAAAAAGCGTTAATAATATATAATTATAGTATAAATTAACTAAAAAATAGTTTATGGCTATAACAAAACCGATCAAAAAGCACATCCAAGAACTTAAGGGGGAATATGATAAATTAAGCAAGGGCAAGGAGTCATTGCTTGTTTTGATTGATGAGGCTGAAATCCCCGAAAGTGTTTATAATTCCAATGCGATTGAAAATTCAACTTTGACGCTCAAGGAGACAGAAAAAATTCTCTTGGAAATGGAGGTTTCACGTGACGTGAGTGTGCGTGAAGTATATGAGGCAAAAAATTTGTTCAGAGTAATTAACTATATTCGAAATAAGTCCAGGTGAATATGTTAGAGTCGGAACGCACATTGCACCAGCGCCAGAAAAGGTTGAGTCAATGATTGAAACAATTCTTGGTGAATATGTAAATGATTTGGAGAAATATTTTGGAGATAAAATTGCTAAGTTTCATTTGGACTTCGAAACCATCCATCCATTTTGCGATGGCAATGGTCGCATTGGGCGAGTCCTAATGAACTATCAATTGATGCGAGCCGGATTCCCAATGATTATAATTCGTGACAAAGAAAAACAAAAATATTATCAATCATTTTCTGATTATCGGCAGGGTCAAAACACTAAAACCATGGAAAAAGTTCTTGCGCTTGCTCTGATGGAATCGTTCCACAAAAGAATTGCCTATTTGAAAGGCAAAGAAATTATTAGGTTAGCTGAATATGCGAAAAATAGTTCTGATTCAGTGCAAGCACTTCTAAATGCCGCTCGAAGACAAAATATTCCAGCTTTTAGGGAAAAAGGTGTTTGGAAAATAGGGGTTGATAATAAGAGAAAATTGACATTTTAATGGTAAGGTGAAATGATGAAAAGTAGTATATTTGTCCTTTAATAAATAACAAATTGGGAAAGTCCTGAATTGATAATAACAACAAAAAATGGAAAAAAGGAGGAAGTTATCATGGATGCAAATGCGTTGAAGAATGTACTTTTTTTCAAGGGAAACGGGAACCCCCCACTGGCACTGGAGATTTTAACTGAACTAAAAGAATATCTCGGTTATCGACCGATAGTCGGTCACGTTAATTTTGGCTGTTGGGGTGACGGTGAGTTGGAAGACAGTTTTGCCAATCACGAGGAGATAAAGGGGAAAACCCTCATCTTCTTTGAATGCCTAAAAGAGGAAAGTGTTATGACTAGCTTTTTGCAGTTGTGCTGGGCGGCAAAACATCAGTATGGGGCAGAGCGGATTATCGCCCTAATCTCATTTATGCATTATCGGCGTCAAGATCGAGAGGATTATTTCCATGAAATCTGGCGCAACAAATGGTTGGCGGTTCAAATGAAGAATAGCGGAATAAGTCATGTGATTTTGGCTACGCCACATTCAGAGCAAACCGGAGAAAATTTCCGGAAGGAAGGAATTGTGTTTAGGGATGTGGACATGTCCGATCTGTTTGCCAGCAGACTCAAGCCGTTTTTTCCGGCGGAAGTCGATGGGACAGATAAGGTCAAGGTTTATACTCCCGATGAAGGTTCAATCACTCGTGCTATAAAATTGGCAACGCGTCTTGGAGTGGGGGTGCTTTTCAGCCTAAAAAATCGGGGATTTGATAATGAGACCACGATAATTGAAGCTACGCAGAAAGAAATTGAAGAAGTTAAAGAGAAATTCGATTTTTTTCCCAATCTGGAATATGCCACTTTGGAGCGCGTTTCTGGGATGATGATTATCATGGTTGAGGATGAAATTGATTCTGGGGGAACTGCCAATGGACAGGCGGTGAAACTGAGAGGATACGGGGCGGAAAAAATTTATATGGTGTTTACGCACGCCGTTTGTACTAATCCTTGGCGACGCAAATTATTTGGCACCGTCAATCCCTTTTCCCAAGTGATTGTTGGTAATACAATCCCTCGTGGAGAGGGCAAGCGGACTGGCGGAAAAATTCATGATGTGTCAGTTGCCAACCCAATGGCATCAGAACTTTTCCGGATGCTTCAGGATATCATATAATGATGTCAGTGTTTTTTTGATATAGCTCTTGTTTGCGAAACGCAAATGAGAGCTATTTTATTTTCCATAAAAAAAAGCGACAATATAGATTAAATGAGGGAAAATATTTTGTCTAGCCGATAGTTTTTTTAGCTACCTTGGCTACATCTGAAGCACTTTTTATGGCCTCTTTCTTGGCGGCAATTGCCATTTTGCTCATAGTTTTCCAGTGTTTCTTGAGATCAGTTGCTAGGGCTTCGATTTCTGGTTGACTGGCTTTTTTGCCTTTTTTGTATTCTTTGGTTACTGTGTCAATAATTGCAAGATAGACTGGCTCAGTGATTTCTTTTGCCTGCTCCAATTTTTCGACAACTTCACCTTTCATTTTGATGGCCCAAGCTTTGGCGTGCTTTTGATGCGCTTTGCCTTTTGGTCCGAAGAAAAAATAGGCTGTGGCGGCTAGTCCGGCGAGACTGGCACCGACCACTGCTAATGTCACCGCGTTTGATTTGTTCACTTTCTTTTTCATAAGCGTGTTTTTTAAAGATTAATTTAAGTTATTGTTTTGTTTCGCTAGCTTTCTCTTTCGCGCGTCTTTTGGCGCGTGCTGGCGGGAAAAACAACCGAAAAAGCAGGTTGTCCTCAAGTCTATCTTTGAGTTCTAGCACAAATTCCTCTGATTCTTTGAAATGCGTTTGCAATTTTTCTGAAAGTAGATAGAGATTTTTGCCGGCTTTTATAAAATAGAAAAGGACGATTGAAAATAGCATCGTCAATATTATTGTTGCGATAGAGGAAATGAAGAAAAAAATGTCGGCTTTTATGATTGTTTCCATATGGATAGTGTAGCATGTTAGTATTTTTATGTATATAGTTAATTGAAGAGGGTGGACTGGAACCGTGCTATAATAGTTATGTGAATAAACTTAAGTAGGGTGAAGAGTGGGGGTGGAAAGTTAAAACAAAAAATAATGGATAAAAAAAACGAATATTATTTGCAGGAGGTTGGTGATGTAATTGAAATGCTTCAAACTAGCGAGCATGGACTTTCCTCTGCTGAGGCTAAAAAAAGAATTTTGGAAAAGGGCTATAACGAATTGCCTGAGGCCAAGGTGGACAGTTATGGGGCAATATTTTTTAGTCAATTCAAAAGCCCGCTCATCTATATCTTGCTTGTGGCGGGAGTGGTGGTTTTTTCGATGGGGGAGATGGTTGATTCATTGGTCATTTTCTTTGTGCTGCTGTTTAATGCGACAGTGGGAACGTTGCAAGAAGGCAAGGCGCAAAATACCTTTTTGGCGCTCAAAAAGTTAATCAAAGGCAAGGCAACGGTGCTTAGAGACGGAGAGGAAATGATTGTTCCGGACAGGGAGATCGTGGTGGGTGATGTGATTGTCTTTCGGGAGGGGGATAAGATTCCGGCTGATGCGCGGGTAATTTCCGCTAGTTCTCTTAAGTTGAACGAGGCTGTGCTCACAGGAGAATCGGTTCCTCGGTTCAAAACAATTGATGCAAAAAAGCAGAGAGTCGTTTTGGATATGGGTCAGGAGAATATGGTCTATAGCGGAACGGCTGTGGTTTCGGGAAGTGGAAAAGCGGTCGTGACGGCAACGGGGACGGATACTTTTTTGGGGAGTATCGCCAAGGAAACATTGGGAATTGACACTGAATTTCCACTCAAAAATGACATGAAAAAACTTTCTTACATGGTAATTATTTTTGTGATCTTGGTTTCCCTGATTCTTTTTGCGCTTGGAATGTCTAGTGGGCTGGCGCTGAGGGAAATTTTCAAAACGATGGTGGCTATTTCCGTTTCGGTTATTCCCGAGGGACTGCCGATTGTAATCACGCTAGTTTTGGCAAGCGGAATTTGGAGAATGGGCAAAAAGAATGTCCTGGTGAAAAAACTTCAAGCGGTTGAGGTGCTTGGGGAGACAAAGATTTTGGCTGTTGATAAGACTGGAACAGTCACAAAAAATGAGTTGGTGGTGGAAAGTGTGTATGTGGGTAATGCTTTTTTCAAAATTAAGGGCGATGGCTATGTTCCAGAGGGTGAGGTTATGCTTGAGGGAAAAACAATCGATCCACTCAATCACCCAGAGTTGCTGTTGGCGGGAAAACTGGGGGCACTTAATAGTAGTGCCAATTCGATTTTTGAAAAAAAGAAAGGGAGTTGGCGAATTGCTGGTGATCCAACCGAGGGCGCATTGACTGTTTTTTCCAGAAAAATTGGATTTCATCGCGATGATTTAATTTCAGAAGCTCCACTACTAGATGAAATCCCTTTTGACTACGAATTGAAATTTCATGCCTCTTTGCATGCGCAAAAAAAGAAGAATCTCTTGATTTTGACAGGCGCGCCTGAAAATATTTTGACTCTGTCTAATCGGGAGTGGAGCCCTGATGGTTTTGAAAAAATGACGGCAAAAAGAAAAGCGCAACTTCAGGTCCTTATGCAAGGCATGTTTCAAGAGGGATTGCGCGTGATTGGGTTTGCCTATTGTGAGGTTAGCCAGCACAAACTAGATAAAGAAAAAATACCGAAACTCATTTTTGGCGGATTTTTTGGCATAAAGGATGCGTTGCGAGTGGGAGTGCGAAACGCTGTTAGGCAAGTTAGTCTGGCGGGAATTCGGGTTGTGATGATAACGGGTGATCATGCGATTGCTGCCAAAGCGATTGCGAAAGAGGCGGGAATATGTGGTCTGGAAGACGAAACTTTAAGTGGAGAAGAATTTGATGGATTGACTGATGAGGCGTTGGCGTTGAAAATAAAAAATGTTTCCGTTTTTGCTCGAATATCTCCCGATCAAAAATTGAAAATAATTAAAGCGTATCAGGCCAATGGCATGATCATTGCCATGACTGGTGATGGGGTGAACGACGCACTGTCTCTTTCCGCGGCTGACATTGGCATTGGTATGGGAAAAATTGGCACAGAGGTGGCCAAAGAGGCTTCGGATATTATTCTTTTGGATGATAATTTTGTGAACATTGTGCACGGCGTGGAAGAGGGGCGAAATATTATCAGCACAATCAAAAAAGTTGTTCTATATCTTTTTTCCACTAGTTTGGGTGAGGTTTTTGTGATTTTGGGAGCGCTTCTGCTTGGTTTTCCTTTGCCGATTGTAGCAGCGCAAATATTGTGGCTCAATTTGGTGACGGATGGATTTTTGGATGTGGCTTTGGGCACGGAGGTGGAAGACAAGACAAAAAAGCATAAATATAGAAAAACTTTTATTGTGGATGGATTAATGACGGGGCGGATATTTCTCATGGCCTTGCCAATGGCGATTGGGACGCTATATCTTTTTAGTCAAACCTATCAGACAGATTTGTCCAAGGCCTGGACAATCTCACTCACAACATTGGCGGTCTTTCAGTGGTTCAACGCGTGGAATTGCCGATCAGAAAAAAAATCAATTTTTCGCACAAATCCCTTTTCCAATAAATTCCTGCTGGGAGCGACGTTTATTGTCATAGCGCTTCAGTTGGTGGCGGTGTATAATCCATTTTTTCAAAAAGTTTTGCGGACGGTTCCTTTGAGTGGAAGAGAATGGCTAATGATAGTTTCAGTTGCCTTTTCAATTGTAATTATTGAGGAATTGAGAAAAATGGTTTATCGGAAATTTGAGGGGAGGTAATTACGTAATTAATTACGTAATAGCTTGCCGGGCTCTTTTTTTGCATTTAATTTTTATTGCAATGGGTTGATTGTTCATGGCAGGGATGATATGCTGGAGGGGAATAAATTATGAAAAAAGTGTTAAGAAAACGAAAAAGATTTTTTTTGTATTCCGGTTTAGTTTTAATTATCTTGGCGGCAGGCTTTTGCTTGGTGCAAAAATATGGGGCAAGTGGTGAAGGCGGGCTGTTTTTTGTCAGTCAGGTTGCGCCAGCAAAAGAAGGCACGGAGGTTACAATTGTCGATGATTGGCAGCGCAATCCTTTTGAGATTGAAAAAAATAAAGTGGAAGAGGAGGTGTTGGAAACGGACGCGGAGCAATTAACTGTTAATGAGGAGTCAGAAAAAAATGATACAGTTGAAACCGAACCTGATAAGGGTATAGAAAAATTTTCCGCGCTTCCTGCTCCAGTGGAAAAAAGCGCTGATGAGAATATTTTGCGAATCGGTTTTGTTACCGATTTGCATGCGCGCAGTGAAAATGGCAAGGGGGTCGCGCTGGAAGATTTTTATGCGGATAAGTTCAATTATTTTGTGGAAAAAATGAATAATGTTTTTGGTCCAAATTTTTTGCTTTTGGATGGTGATGTAATTGAGGGAACGCGGGTCCCCTGGACAATTGGAACGAAGGAGCTTTCGCTGGTGAAAAAAATTGCGGATAGGACGACGATTGAAAAATATTGGGTCGTGGGCAATCATGATTTGCGTTCGATTAGCAAAAAACAATGGAAAAGCACGCTAGGCATTAATTATACTTCCAAAGCGTTTAATGCGGGCAATTATCGAATTATTATTTTGGATAGTAATTTTACTAAAGAAGGTGGTGATGTGGGTCCTGGCAATGATTATACGCGGGGCAATGTTTCTGCGCAGGAGATGCGGTGGCTGAAAGGAGAGCTTGAGGGCACGGATAAGCGGGTGCTTGTTTTTATGCATCATCCACCTTTGCGCGGAATTGAAGCTAAGATTGATCTTAATTTGCCCTATAATGCCAAAGAATTGCAGGAACTTTTTTCTCAATATGGGGTGCTGGCGGTTTTTTCTGGACATATTGAAGATCTCTATTATCAAGAAATCGGAGGAGTCAACTATTTTGTTTCACCAGGCATGGTTAAATATCCCAAATATTTGGGGGCATTTTCTGAGATAACCATAAAAGACAAAAAGATTGATATTGAACTGAATTATCTCCGAGAAGATGGGAAGTATCGGACGATTAGGATTGGGAAGGACTAACTTTTGAAAGTGAGTTGTTTTTGAGTTTGGCTGGCTGCTATTTTTTATATATTTTGATATTAAAGAAAAAGAGTGTAGAATGAAAATAGAAAAGAAAATTTTTTAAAGCTAATTGAAAATAAAATGAGTGCAAAAAAAAGTTCGCCGGTTGGCGGAAAAAAAACCCACACTTTAATTATTTCTGATTTGCATTTGGGCAGTGCAGTGAGTCAGCCGAAAAAAGCCTTGAAACTGCTCAAGAGCTATTCTTTTCGTAAGCTGATTCTTTTGGGCGACGTGTTTGATAATATGAATTTTCGCAATTTAGACGCAGACTGTTGGGCGCTTCTTAATTATATCGGAAAAGTTTCTAAAGATGTTAAGGTGCGTTGGGTGCTGGGTAATCATGATGAGGGCTTGGTGAATATTTTTGGCTCACTGTTTGACGCGCGCATCCATGAGACATATTCGTGGATCTATAAACATGAAAAATATTTGGTTATTCACGGCCATCAATATGATCGTTTTTTGGTGAACAATGTTTTTTTGAGTTATCTGGCTACGGAAATTTATGATTTTGTTCAGCGGATGGATGGGGAGGATAAAAAGTTTAGTCGGTTTCTTAAGAGAAAAAGCAAGGGGTGGCTCAGGCTTTCGGAAAAAGTGGCGCATTCGGCTTTGCTGTTTGGCAAAAAGCAGGGGGCGAATTATGTTTTTTGCGGGCATACGCACAGAGCATTGGAGAGGAAAAGTCATGATATTCATTATTATAATAGTGGTTGCTGGACGGACACACCTTGCACTTACATTACAATCGATGATAATGATGTGAAAATTCATGAATATTAGCTTTGATGGAGAGTTTTGGCGGGCCTATTGACGTAGGGTAAAAAGTGTGCAAAACTGGCTTAGGTGGGGGAGTAAGTCAGGGAAAGTCCAGTGGGTTCCCAGGTGGGGTTGACAGCTTTCCAAAAGCCCTCTACAATAGCTAAAGATAGTTGAGCTTCTGAATTAATTATTTAAAACCAAACAAGGCATTAAATAATACTCATAGCGACTTTTAAAAATAGGGGTGAGAGAAAAAGACCGAAGATACATCTTTGCGTATGATTGTGTTTGTCCGCGAAGATGTGTTTTTTGTTCGTAAGAATGAAAAGCGTGAACTTTGACAATTGAATAGTTTCTCTAAATCTCTACCTTTTGATTTAGAGAGACAAAGACCCCGTAAAAAATTGCCTCGTCGGTAATTACGGGGTAAATTAATCGCAATTTTTTGCGATTAGTCCTTGTCTTGAGCAATCAAGACAAATCTGCCTATGCTCTTCGGAGCTACGGCAGATGAAAATTCGAGTCTATTTCAAAGTTAAAAAGAATTTATTTTCTTTATATAATCAGATTTACTTCTGATATTTTTTGAGAGTTTGATCCTGGCTCAGGATGAACGCTGGCGGCGTGTCTAAGGCATGCAAGTCGAGTGGGTTTAGACCCACGGCAAACGGGAGAGTAACACATTGGTAATCTACCCTGAAGACGAGAATAACCCGAAGAAATTCGGGATAATACTCGATAATAGTGGGGGGACATAAGTCATTCCCACTTAAAGTTCCGACGCTTCAGGAGGAGCCTATGACCTATCAGCTTGTTGGCGGGGTAAAAGCCCACCAAGGCGATGACGGGTAGCGGGTGTGAGAGCATGACCCGTCTCACTGGGACTGAGAAACTGCCCAGACTCCTACGGGAGGCTGCAGTCAAGAATATTCCTCAATGGCCGAAAGGCTGAAGGAGCGACGCCGCGTGTAGGAAGACGCCCCTCGGGGTGTAAACTACTTTTAACCGGGACGAACCAATGACGGTACCGGTTGAATAAGGGGCTGCTAACCTCGTGCCAGCAGCAGCGGTAATACGAGGGCCCCAAGCGTTATCCGGATTTATTGGGTGTAAAGGGTCCGTAGGCGGTTTTGCGCATCTCCTGTTAAATCTCAAGGCTCAACCTTGAGGCCGCGGGAGAGATGGCCAAACTAGAGATCGGGAGAGGCACATAGAATTGCTGGTGTAGGGGTTAAATCCGTTAATATCAGCAGGAATACCAAATGCGAAGGCAGTGTGCTGGAACGATTCTGACGCTCAGGGACGAAAGCGTGGGGAGCGAATGGGATTAGATACCCCAGTAGTCCACGCCGTAAACGCTGGATGCTAAGCATTGGCAGTATCGACCCTGCCAGTGCTGTCTACTTAAGCTAACGCCTTAAGCATCCCACCTGGGGAGTACGAGCGCAAGCTTAAAACTCAAAGGAATAGACGGGGACCCGCACAAGCGGTGGAGCATGTGGTTTAATTCGACGATAAGCGAGGAACCTCACCAAGGTTTGACATCTAGCTGCAGAGCCCTTGAAACAGGGCAGCCTTCGAGGGTGCTAGAC
>JBAQNU010000014.1:0-3120 GCA_049304095.1 Candidatus Moraniibacteriota bacterium
CAGTCAGCGCCGCTACAGGGCAAACTTCGACACACTTTCCGCAAAAACTACAATCCAACACTTTTTCATACGCGGTTCCCACAACGACGTCCCCCGCCCGATGATTAAAGCCAAACTTCTGCTCCGGACAAATATTGATGCACCGTCTACACTCCACACAAAATTCGCTGTTGCGAGAAATGCAAGGATTTTCGTTTTCAATAACGACTCGCGACCAATTGTCCCGCAGTAGTTTTTGCTCTTCGCTA
Source organism: Candidatus Moraniibacteriota bacterium (assembly GCA_049304095.1). Taxonomy (GTDB): domain Bacteria; phylum Patescibacteriota; class Minisyncoccia; order Moranbacterales; family UBA2206; genus UBA9630. The sequence continues at coordinate 249 of JBAQNU010000014.1, forward strand.
TTGGTCATTTCGCCCTTTCTTGGCACAAAATGGAAATTTTCAATTTTATACTCTTGGGCTAGTTTTTGCAATTCGCACATCTGATTTTTCTTGCAAGTAGCACATTTCCCGGCGTGATCCGCCCAAAGCAGTTCCAGATTAATTCGACGCGCCTTGGAAATTTTTTCACTTTCCGTTACAAGTTCCATATCTTTTGAGACTTTCGTATTACAAGAAGTGATAAGCCGACCACCACATTCCACCACGCAAATTCGACATAACCCTTCATGAAAATCCTTTGAGCCACAAAGGGTGGGGACTTTTATTCCGTTGCGCAGGCAAACCTGAAAGATGGTTTCTCCTGCTTTCGTCCCATATTTTTTGTTATTGATTTTGATTTGCATAAATTATTTCAAAATTCCCAACTTATCAATTGCATCGCGCACCGCCACAGCGGCAAATTTTCCCAATGGACAAAAGGTCGTATTTTCCAACGTCCACAAGATATCTTCAATTGCTTCTTTGTCCCGCTGGGAGATTTCGCCGTCCGCCAAACGCTCGGCGATTTCATTGAGCCGAAAGGTCCCTTCGCGACACGGCACACATTTTCCACAAGATTCTCGTCGGAAAAAACCCGTCCAAGATAATAATAAATCATAGATATTGGCGGTTTTATCCACTACGAGAATTGCGCCTGAACCCGTCACAGGAAGATTTAATTCTTTTTTGAGATATAATCTGCCGGATGCACCACCGACTTGGGCAAACCAAAATTCTTTGCCCTTCTGCATTCCTCCGCCCAAAATTTCTATCGCTTTTTTTATCGTAGTGTCAATCGGTGCCTCAAATACGCCTCGATTTTTCACGGAGCCGCCGAGCACAAACAGTTTTGTGGCATTTTTCGCATACTTTTTTCCGCCATTTTGAATTATCCAAGGAATATTGACAATTGTTTCCGCGTTATTCACCACCGTTGGCTTGTCAAATAATCCCGCTTCTGTTGGATAGGGTGGACGAATTTTTGGCTCGCCACGATTGCCTTCGATGGAATTTATGAGCGCCGTTTCTTCTCCGCAGATATACGCTCCGGCGCCAGAAAAAATTTCGATTTCTAGTGAATATTTTGAGTCTAATATTTTTGCTCCCAAGAATTTGTTTTCCCTTGCCTGCAAAATTGCTTTTTCCAGAATTTCGCTTTGCTTCTCATAATTTCCATTGATATAAATATAGGCTTTTTTCGCACCAATTGTAAGCGCAGAAATGATTATTCCTTCCAATAGCAAGTGCGGATTATTATCCACAATCGCTCGATCTTTATATGTCCCCGGCTCCGACTCATCCAGGTTGCAAATGAAATACTTTTCTTTGCTTTTTTGTGACATTACCATTTCCCATTTTGTTCCTGTCGGAAAACCCGCTCCACCTCGCCCCGAAAGTCCTGATAATTTCACTTCTTCCAAGGCTTTCTCAGGATTCATTTTTTCAACAAATTTTTTAAGCGCAGAATAACCACCCACGCTTAAATAATCCTCGATTTTCAGCGGATCAATCTTGCCCCAATGTTCGGTGATAATTTTTGGATTATTTAGCATATTTATCCAATATTTCATAGATACTACTTTTCGTCACTTTCTCATACACCTTCCCATTCACCATCATAATCGGCCCTTCCCCGCACCTTCCAAGACAGCTAATTTTCTCCAAGCGCACTTTCGGATGAAATTCGTCCCCGGCTTTGATTCTAAAATAATTTTCAATTTCACGAATAATTTCAACTGAATTTCCCAAAACACAGTCTCCTCCCGAGCAAACTTTAATTTCTAGCCTCGCCCGTGTCTTTGTTGAAAGTAAATCGTAAAAACTCGCTGTTTCATAGACCTTGGCCAGTGGCAGTTCAAAATAATCCGCCACTTTTCCAGCATCTGCCTCTGAAATATACCCAAAACTGGAACCTATTTTCCTAAGCGCCGGGAGTAAATTTTTTGCTTCTGGGTCAAATTCCAAAAGTATTTTTTCAATTGTGCTACTTTTTTGCATAACTCTATTATACCACGCAAAAAACAAAAACTGAAGCTTTTTCACTCCAGTTTCCACTAATACCTAAATGATATTTACTTTTTACTTACCTGCCCGAATCCGCCAACTGACGGAGTAGGCAGACTTCTTGCTCACACATTGCACAATTTATCTTCCACACACGCCTTGCCATCACTGCCGAATAGTTTTATTTTCTTTTTGACACTCTCTTTTACGGCCTCACGTGCTTGACCCAAAATACTACGCAAATCAAATCCGGGATCAACATCACTACGGAAGATAGTGCTGAGCGTATTCACAAAAGCCAAGCGAGTATTTGTATCAATATTAAAACAACTTACTCCGCGCTTAACTGCCTCCGTTGCCTTTCCGTCCTCCCAGTCTGATGCCCCATGCATAATTAGCGGGATGCTGACCAATTCCCTAATCTTACTCAAACGATCCCAATCGGGAATCTCTCTTTCTTTAAAAAAATCATGCGCATTGCCGATTGCCACAGCCAACGCATCGACGCCAGTGTTTTCCACAAAATATTTCGCCTCCTGGGGATTAGTCATGTATTTATCCCAATCAACCTCGCCCATCTTGTGTTCGCTCAAATAGGGAACATTACCTAATTCTCCTTGCACGCATATGTCTTTTTCGTGACAATAATCCGCCACCTTTTTGGTGATTTCAATGTTGTCTTCAATACTTTTCCTTGACCCATCATACATAACGGAAGTGAAGCCAATTGCAGCAACACGCTGAATTATTTCGAAACTATGTCCATGATCAAGATGAATTCCAATCGGAATCTCTGGCGCATAAAACTCAGCATCGTTTTTTATCAGATGGAAAATTCCTTTTCCTCCAG
>JBAQNU010000015.1:0-3779 GCA_049304095.1 Candidatus Moraniibacteriota bacterium
CCAATTGCAGCAACACGCTGAATTATTTCGAAACTATGTCCATGATCAAGATGAATTCCAATCGGAATCTCTGGCGCATAAAACTCAGCATCGTTTTTTATCAGATGGAAAATTCCTTTTCCTCCAGCATATTCAAGCGTTTTCTCGGAAACTTGAATAATTATTGGAGCATGTAACTCCTTGGCCGCCTCGACAATTGCCCGCGTTGTTTCCAAATTCACCGTATTAAACGCTCCCACGGCATAACCACCCTCCCTGGCTTTAGTTAGGATTTCTTTGACTGATGTAATCATATAATTTTAATTCATTAGACTGATAATTTTAATAAATTCTCTCGGAGTCAAACTCTCTCTTCCGATAAGCGCCCCGTCCATTCCACTATCCAGGCAAGTTTTTTTCACCGTTTCTGCGCTAACCGAACCACCATAAATTATTCTGACTTTTTCCACATTTTTCTTGGCAAAACTTCCCATCAATATTTTTCGAATAAGCACGCGTGCTTCCATAATCTCATTGGCGGTTGGAACAACGTCTGATCCAACTGACCAAATCGGCTCATAGGCGACAACAATCTTTTCCAATTTTGCTTGCGCTATACCTGAAAAAATCTCCTTGACCTGCCTAGTAATTATTTGCAAAGTTAGTCCAGTCTTTCTTTCTTCCAATGTTTCTCCCACGCAAATTACTGGCACTAGATTGTTCTTTAGGGCTAATTTAACTTTCAAATTGATTAACTGATCAGTTTCTCCAAAATACTTACGCCGTTCACTATGCCCGCAAATTACATACTCTGAGCCAAAATTTTTGAGCATAAGAGGTGAAATTTCGCCTGTATAGGAGCCTTTATCTTCCCAAAAACAATTCTGGCCACCCAATATTACTTTTTTGCCCAATATTTTTCCAAAGCTTTCCAAATGAATTGCTGGAGGACAAAGCACAATTTCCGCATTGACAAATTTTTTTCCCAACAATTCTTTTTTGAATAATTCTAAATATTTTTCTCGCTCTGCAGGAGAGAGCAAGTTCATCTTCAAGTTACCAATGATTATTTTTTGCATATTATTTTTTCTTTAACCATGCTTTTAGAATTTTGAATGCCGCGGGCAGGACCGAAACTGCAATTATCCCCATAATCACAATAGAGAAATTATCTCTAACGATAGGAATATTGCCAAAGAAATATCCTGCCAAAATAAAACCAAAGACCCAGGCGAAGCCTCCAGAGATACTGTAAAAAAGAAATTTTTGATATTTCATCTTCCCAATCCCCGCCACAAAGGGAGCAAATGTCCGAATGATTGGCATAAAGCGGGCCAAAAAAACAGTCTTTCCTCCATGCTTTTGATAAAATTCTTGCGTTTGATCAATGTGATTTTGATTAATCGGAATATATTTATTGTCGACAATTTTTTTTCCAAAATAAAATCCAATCCAATAATTAATATTATCCCCGAAAAAAGCCGCTGCCCAAATAAGTGGGGCAAGTATGAAAATATTAAATGATCCAGTGGCGGAAAACATTCCTGCGGCAAAAAGAAGCGAATCTCCCGGCAAAAACGGGGTAAAAACAAACCCGGTTTCTGCAAAAATAATCGCAAATAAAATGCCGTAAGTCAGGCCTCCATAATTAGCAATAAGCTCTCCCAAATGAACATCTACATGCAAAATAAAATCGATAAAACCCATACAGTTAAATTTTAAATTAGAAATTACACTCCCCTGAGATACTGCGCCGCATCTTCCGGACTGATTGTGATAATCTCCACTCCGGTTGATATCTCGAATCCCGCCCAAATATTCAATTTTGGCAAAATTTCAATGTGCCAATGAAAATGCGGATAGTCTTTTCCGTCGCATGGCGCAGTGTGGATGTAAAAATTGAAATCCGGATTATTAAGTCCTCTATCCAATTTAGAAAGAGCCGACTGCAACGCCTCCCCACCAGACATTTTTTCTTTCTCCGTAATTCTTTCAAAATAGGGTTTATGTTTTTTGGGCATGACCCACAACTCAAAATTGGCACGCGCAGCATATGGGCAAAAAACAATAAACTCCTCATTTTCAAACACCACTCTTTTTTGGGCTTCCTTCTCCCATTCAAGCATCGCGCAATAAACACAATGCTTATTCATTTGGTAATATTTTTCCGCTCCAGTAAGTTCTGACTGCACATAAGGCGAAACCACTGGAATGGCCATCAGCTGCGAATGTGGATGCGGAATTGAAGCACCCGCCGCTTTTCCATGATTGTGAAAGATATCAATATAGTTCACCGACTTTTTGTTCATGAGATCAATGTAACGCGACTGATAGGCATCTAGTACCTCCGCCACCATAATCGACTCCATTCGTCCTAAATGTTTTTTGTGATCGCTGGTTACGATTACTTCATGATAACCAACACTATCCATCCAAAAATAGGGCCCTTCTTCTTTGTGGTTAATTTGACCTCCAGTAGGCCGTGAAAAAGCCGGGTATTTATTGGGAAAGACGCGAAGACTCCAATCCGCGTCGCCAGTGCCATAGAGAAGCACGTCCTTTTCTTGACCAGACGCGGTCGGGTCGCAAAAAAGACAATCCGGCCCAACGATTTGATGCTCCTCCTCGATTTCCTTTTTCGCAAACTCATCCGGACGTTTGGCGCGATTCTTGGAAACCACTACCCAATCCCCTGTCACCAAATCTTGGCGCAACTCGCTTAATTTTTTATTTTTATTCTCACTCACTTTTTTATTTTCATGAATTACACATTTACCCGAGTCAGCCGTATTGGCTAAAAAAATCTTGTCTGAGAGTGCCTTTTTTCTTCAAAACTTTCCACTGGATGCCGCCGAGGGAGGGAAAGTTTTGAAAAGAAAAAAGAGCGTTCGAGTTATTTTTTTAGTCAATATGGCTGTGAGGGGAAATGTGTAGCTCCTAATTTTTTATGACTAGCTTTATTTTTTATATTTATACTTACCGGTTAACATCTTCCATTTAACTTCGAAAAGTTCTTTAAGCGTTGAGGAATATCCACCCAGTCCAGTTACACCCACCAAGCTCAAACCCGCGTCCTCCCACACTACTGGTATTTGAATAATTTCATATTTCAATTTTCTCGCGAGCATCAGCATCTCAAAATCTCCACCCCAACGATCAACCTGCATCAGTGGAATAATCTCCTCAGTTGCTTTTCTAGAAAGCACCTTAAAACCACATTGCGTATCCTTTATCCCCCGCAGTCCCAACATAAATTGAATCAAATAATTTCCCGCATCACCCAAAAGCTCTTTCCATCTTGGTTGATGTTTTTCTATTTTCGATTCATTAAGATCTCGAGAACCAATAATAATATCCTTTCCTGATTTCATTTGCTCCCAAAAATCATTGAGATTTTTGATAGCCGTTGCGCCATCGGCGTCTGTTAGCAAGCGATATTCTCCAGTGGCGCGTAAAAAACCTTCTCGCACAGAAAACCACTTCCCTCGATTCTCCTTGCGATCAATCACTTCTAATTTACTCACCAACCCGGCAGATTTTCTGAAAAATTCAGCCGTATCATCTTTCGAACCATCATTCACTGCAATTACTTCATAGGAAATATTTTTCTTGCCCAAATATTCACCAATTTCTTGCAAATTTTTCTTGAGATCTTCACCCTTCCTTCCGCTTTCGTTATAAGCCGGAATAACCACCGACAGATATGGCCTGCTTTCCATAATTTTAACAAATTTAATAGTTATCTCGCTTTTGTCATTGTAGCATAAAAAGCTTAATTTCGTCTACATTTGCTCCGGCGC
>JBAQNU010000016.1:0-18742 GCA_049304095.1 Candidatus Moraniibacteriota bacterium
GCGCCTGGTTTGACGAAAAAGACTATTTTGAATTTTTCCCCCTCCACGTAGTCCACAAACCAGACAAACGCAGAAGAAAAAGAAAAATCACGACCATTGAGGGGAATTACAAGTTGAATGATAACCCAAAAAAAATAGAGAGCGTAAGAGCGAAGTAGCATTTTAAAAATCCAAAATCCAAATTTCCAATGTCAAATCAAATCCAAAATCCAAATGACAAAAAAATTAGTTTGGATTTTGAACTTTGAACTTGATTTGAAATTTGACATTTGAGCTTTGAAATTAAAGAACGTATGTACCAAAAAAATTTCACCAACTACGCCCAAAAACCCTATAACCCAAAAAAGACGGTGAAGCATTTCACCGATTTAGAGGTTTATCAAAAAGCCCTGGAAGCTGGTGTTTTTGTGTCCAAGAATTTATGTAAAAATACCACCGATGAAACAAAATCATATATCCTAAAAAATATGACCGCCCTCGCTCTATCCATTCCTCACCAAATCGCCGAATCACATTCCTGTCGTTTCGGTTCTAGCGATCAGTGTCTTTTGATTTTGGACAAAGTAATGCTAGGTTGCAACAAAATGGTCGTCTATTTGGAACAAGCCCGCGACATTTGTGAAACCGGCGTGGAACTTTCTCAATTTGAAGAACAAACTAAAAAATATTTCTATATCCGTCAAAAAGTTTTGAACTTGCAACGTGTTTGGCGCAAATATATTGAAGTGGCGAAATTGGAAGGGAAATAGATATCAAAAAATAAAAAACGTGCTATAATAAACTCATGAGTTTTCTCAATAAAAAAATAAACAATTCGGAAGAACATTATTTGGGCATTGATTTTAGCGACCCGTCTTTGAAATTCTTGCAATTGGAAAAAAAAGGCGGAAAAGATCAGGTGCGCTCATATATTTGTCTAGACGTTCCTGCGACTTGTTTTTCTGACAGACACATTGAAGATAAAGAGCAAATCGCGCGACTAATCAAAGAGGCGCTCAAAAAAGCAAGTCCGGAAAAAATTAAGACTAGAAAAGTCATTTGCTCGCTTCCTGAATCGAAAATTTTTTTGCGCATCATTAGCATTCCGAAGATGGAGCAAAAAGAAATCGGCGAAGCGATTAAGTGGGAAATTGAAGCCAGTATCCCGCTTTCCATTGATCAAATCTACTATGACTGGCAACTATTGGATGAAAAAGATGAAAAGCAAAGCATTTTGACTGTAGCGGTGGCGCGAGAAGCGGCAGATGAGATTTTGGAGGTTTTGGAATTGGCAAATTTAGAAGTGTGCGCCTTGGAATCTGAATCAATGGCGCTCGCCAGAAGTCTAATCGACAGAAAAAGCCAAGCAGGTGAGGCCATTTTGATTGTTGATTTGGGGGCAAAAATGACCAATTTTATTGTTACGCAAAATGACATACCCTTTTTCACATCTAGCATCCCGTTTTCCTCAGAAGGCGTGACGGACGCCATTGCCAAAAGTTTGGGCGTGAACAAAGAGCAGGCGCAAAAAGTTAAATTTTCCCAAGGCCTGGGAAAAATCAGTGGAGAAAGTGCCATTCTAAATTCCATCCAAGCCTACCTGGAAAGTTTGGCGGTGGAAATTGAAAAATCAATCGATTTCTATCAAAATTTGAATGAAAAAGATGGAGTGAAGATTAAAAAGATCATCATTTGTGGGGGAGGCGCAAACCTCAAAGGGCTTTTGGCCTATTTGACTAAAAGATTGGATCGCACAGTTAGTGTTGGCGACGCTTGGGTTAATTTGAATTTTGAGCATTCTTTGCCGATAATCAGCAAAGAGCGTTCACTGCAGTTTGCCACAGCGATTGGCTTGGCGATGAAAAAAAGTGTTGGAGGCGGGATTAACCTTCTGCCACCAGCTAAAAAAGAGGCAATCCTGGAGGCGAAAAAACTCAAAACAATTTTTGGTTGGGAGGCGGTCACCATTTTCATCGCACTTTGTTTCTTTGGCTTTCTTTTCGCGCTAAGTAGTCTTTTGGATTTTAATTTAGCGCTGATTTCTGGGATGAAGAATAATGAAGCCGACGGGGCAAAATATGCCAAGATAGAAGAGTATCAAAACAAATTTTCTCAAATAAATACGCAACTTAACAGACTTTCCAAAATCGACAGCGACCAGCTGTATTGGTCTTCGGCGCTTCTGGCCCTGGACTCCGCCGTGCCTGACGAGGTGGAGATAACTGAAATAACGACGAAGGATTTGATTTTGAGTTTGTCAGGACACGCCAATACACGAGATGATCTTTTGGCGTTTAGAGACGAACTTTCCCGAAATGATTGCTTTTCCAATATTGATTTACCAGTTTCTGAGTTAGTATCAAAAGATAATGTCGATTTTCAAATGAAGCTTACTATTAATGAAAAATGTCTAAGAAAATAGCATGAAAAACTTTTGTGGAAAATATAAAAATATATTGAGTATTGGGGTGTTTATGCTCCTGGCTCTGCCCGCTTGCTATTTTGCTTGGGTTTTTTTGCTGAGCGGTATCAAGGCGAAAGCGGATAGAATCCAAGAAAAGATGATTGACAATGAACTGACAGCGCAAGCAGTGGAAAAAATTCCCCAAATGGAAAAAACTGATGCCGAATTTGAGAAAAGCAAAGATGCAACCGAAACTATCTTCGACGCCGATGCCAGCGTTGAGCTGATTGAATATTTGGAAGGGTTGGCTGATGAAACGGGGAATGTTATTACCATTCAAATGCTGGAAAAGAAAAAAGAAGTCAAGGTCAAAACAGTGCCGAACCTTAGTGAGGAGGAGGTTGAGGTAATAAAAGAAAATGCACCACCAAAAAGCTTGGAGGATAAGCTGGCCTACAAGAACTATATTTATATGCAAATTAATTTGATTGGTGATTATGCTAAGCTTTTGAATTTTGTGCACAAACTGGAAAACAGTTCAAAATATATTAACATTCTCAGTCTTACCCTCAAAAAAGGAGAGGAAGATTTGGCTACTTTGGCGCAAAAAAAGAGTCTTCGCGTAGGTGATATTTTTCAGGTTGCGCCGGCCCCGGAGGAGGGAACACCGCAAGTAAAAAAGAATGTGCTCAAAAGCAATTTAGTGGTAGCGATTTACACAAAATAAGGCTAAAAATATGCAATTTGATCAAATTAAAAATAAACAACTTTCTCGCGATTTTCTTTTGAAAATAGCTACGTTATTTTCCAAGCGTCTAAGGGGAATAGTTTTTGTGTTGTTTTTGATTCTCGCTGGTTATTGCTTTTATTTGTGGTATGCTTTCGCCTATCATCCCAGCTGGAGTTCGGATCAAAAAAGCGCCTACAGAGAAGCGCATGACACAGAAGTTACTTTTGACACGGAAAAATTCAAGGCCATTGTTGCTAAAAAACACGCGCGGGAAAGCCAGTATCAAGAAAAAATTGATACCAGCGCGGATATCTTTCGTTTGAAATAAAAAATTTAATTTCAAAATCCAAATATCAAATTTCCAATCAAATCCAAAGTTTAAAGCCCAAAAAATTTTTGACATTTAGATTTTGGATTTTGTTTGACATTGGAAATTTGAGCTTTGAAATTATTTTGTTTTTCGTGCGCCGGGCAGGAATCGAACCTGCGACCAATAGCTTAGAAGGCTACTGCTCTATCCACTGAGCTACCGGCGCAAAATGTCGTTTTCAATTTTCAAATCTATCCTGAAAAAGCTTAGAAGTCCGCCAGCTGGCGGATCTATCCACTGAGCTACCGGCGCAGAGTGCTTTTGGTTTTTTGGGAAATCTACAGGGGGGCGATCACTGGGAATCGAACCCAAATTCTCGGTACCACAAACCGATGTCTTAGCCGTTAGACGATGACCGCCCCTCTATAGACTTTCTTTTTTTAATTCTCGTGCCCTCACCAAGATTCGAACTTGGGACCATCTCCTTAAGAGGGAGCTGCTCTACCAACTGAGCTATAAGGGCGATATTTTTAATTTCAAAATCCAAATGTCAAATTTCCAATCAAATCCAAAGTTTAAAGCCCAAAAAATTTTTGACATTTAGATTTTGGATTTTGTTTGACATTGGAAATTTGAGCTTTGAAATTATTTTGTTTTTCGTGCGCCCTGAGGGACTCGAACCCCCGACCCTCTGGTCCGAAGCCAGATGCTCTAATCCGCTGAGCTAAGGGCGCAAAATAACTTGTTTATCCTAGCAAAAATAAACCATTATGGCAAGTTGTGCGCTTTTTTGTAGACACTCCACTCGTGATCAGACCAACCTTTGGGCTTTTCGCTGAGTAGATCACTGGAGGTTGCTGGGTGGGGGTATTTGCTAGGGGAATCATAGTTACTCTTGAAAGTCATCTCTCGAATCAAGGCATTGTTTCTGTCATAGACTTCTTGAGTAAAGGTGGTTTTCATTGATCCGTCAGGATTTTTTTCAAGAACTGTTGGCCCTAGTACTTTGGTTGTGCGTCCGTCTGAAATGCCATAAAATTTAAAAATCAGTTCTGTTCCTTCAGTTTTGGTTTGGATGAGGATGTAGCCAGGAGTATCATTTTTAAAGCGCAAATCGGGACGGGGGATATAGACCGTCGAGTCCATTCCTTGGGGGTTATAGTAACTGACTGGGTAGGCGTGATTTTGACGGGCGGTAATGAGTAGTCCTGAATAGATAGCAGCGCGAAAAGTTGTCGTGGAAACTTGGCAAATTCCTCCCCCAAATTCCGGCTCAGTCTTGTCTTTTTTGATGACTAGCTCTGGCAAATAACCATGCTCGCCGTCCACCTCACCCAAAACGCGCACAAAAGAAAATTCCTCATTGGGTTTGATGAGCAGGCCATTGAAACGTTCCGTGGCAACCTTGATGTTCCAGATACGATTTTTCGTTGATCCGCGAAAATTGGAACGACCCTCTCCTAGTAGCGTGTCAAAATGCATATTGTCCGCAGTGGCAGTGAGGACATCTGGCTCAGTCTCGATGTAGGGCAAGTCTAATGAGTCGGGTGCGGAGGGATTTTCCAGGTAGGTGCGGATTTTTTCTGCACTCTTTTTTTCGTCCAAGGCGAAACCTTTTTCGCTCAAGGAAAAAACTGCCACCTTGCCATCTTCAATTTTGAGTCGTGCATCCACCGGATCTCGGTTAATTTTTTGCGCGAGACTTGCCAGGGATGCTGTCAACTTGGGTGTGTCGATTTTCACGAAAGTTTTACGGCGCAAATGGTCTCCTTTTCGAGCAGAAAAGGTGAGATTGCAAAGTAGGGATTTTTGCGCGAGGCAAAAATGGGTGTTTTCAATTTCAGATCGATAGCTTGGGTCATAGGCGATTAAGTTTTTTTGGGTTAGCCAGCTAGTTACCTCTATCTGAGGCACAGTGTGAGTAGTTCCGGCAATATTGACTAGTAAGTTTTTATTTAGCTTAGCTTCAAATGCGTTTCCGGCTAAAAATCCCAAATCAAAATCGGATGCCAGTGTTACTGGAGCGAAAAAAAATAATCCTGCTAGAAAAATAGCAATAGAAATTAAAGCCTTCATACTTTTAGAATACACTAAAAAAAGTCTTAGGGCAACTAAAAAACAGGGATGAGTCGCGTGACCCATTCCTGCTTTGAAAAGGAGCATTGGAAAAATTAGAATCCGCGAACTTGAATTTTCTTGGTGCGGTTATTGATAGCTTTGGGCATACGCACAGTGAGGATGCCGTTTTTCATTGAAGCTTCAATTTTGTCAGCCAAAACATCAACCGGCAAGATTACTGAGCGAGAAAATGAACCCCAGTAGCATTCTTGATAATAGTAGTTTTCTTCCAAAACCTGTTCGTCGTTCTTTCTTTCGCCACGAATAGTGAGCATATCATTATTAATAGCTACATCCAAATCTTCCGGTTTTACTCCAGCAATGGTCGATTTGATCACAATTTCAGTATCTGTTTGATAGACATCAATGGTGAGCTGGCCTTCGTTATTTTCTTCTAGGCCAGAAGCGTGTTCATCATCAATATCATCATCTTGTTCTTGCACGCGGGAAAAATGCGACGTAGCGTGAGTGGCAATTTCTGTCTCTCGTTCTCTGAGTTTGTCGTCAAAAAAATCAATATTAGGGGAAACAGAGGTACTGGTTTCATAGACATCCTCTTCTAGGGTTCTTGCTCCAGTCAGTCTTTCCAGGAAAGATTTTTTTATTTTGGTCATAAAATTCAAAAAGTTAGTTATTTAGTCTCTTTCTAGATTATAGCGGACTTGTCATATTTAGCAAGTTTTCAGACTAAAAATAGTCCAGAATTAGCAAATTATAGCCAAAATGAAGGATAATATTCAAAGCGAGGAGTAGTCCAATAAAAAATTTATGTCGACCATAATTTTGCCTGAGGAAATAACCAACAATTGCGGCGGTGAGTAGGTGAATGGAAACTAGCCCTAGGACTGGCAAGAGATCTTCTTTTTGATAGGCGAGTTGCTTTAGGAATAGCTCAGTCAGGGCAAAACCTAGTCCGATAAGAAGGGCGCTTGGGACAATTTTTTGTTTTGCAACTGATTTCAGGTAGTGATTATAGATCAAGGCATATTTCAAAATTTCTTCTATTGCGACAAAAATAAGTAGAGTAGAAAGCGCATTTTCAACCGGAGGCAAATTAAAAATAGTGAGCACAGCCAGCTCCAAAAATAGTGCGCCAAGCCCAGTAATAATTCCTTCAAAAAATGCTTGAATAAACATAGGTGGTTTTTTATTTTGAAAAATATTATTAAATTTATTCCTGACGAAAAACTTTCGAAAAAATATCTCGCTCACCTTGTCATTCCCGCGGAGGCGGGAATCCAGGTTCCACTAGTTTTAAGCTCTGGAAAATCGAATTATAAATCTTCTAACTTCTACTTTTTGACCAACAAATCCCGTTTTTCTTTTTTTATAACCTGAGGTGCCTGGATTCCCGCCTTCGCGGGAATGACACTCACAATTTCAAACTTGCGCTAGTCTCTAAATCCATCCAACTTTTTTCTAAACCTTTTTTAGCCTTTAAGTTCTTATGACGATAGTATCCAGCCATGGCAATCATAGCAGCGTTGTCGAGGCTATAAGCCAATTCCGGCACAAGGCAGGTGGTATTTTTCAAGTTTTCCCTCACTGCTAATGCTAATTTTTCGCGTAAATTTTTGTTAGCGCTGACTCCGCCAGCCAGAAGAATTGTTTTTGGCGCATATTTTTTGGCGGCGCGAATGGTTTTGGCAACCAGCACGTCCGTGACGGCCGTTTGAAATTCATGGCACATCTCGCAAATATAGTCCGGATTTTTCAGCTCGGCTGGATTTTTCTTGCTCGCATAAAGCACGGCGGTTTTGAGGCCTGAAAAAGAAAAATTGAAATTCGTTGATTTCAGCATCGGGCGAGGAAGGGTGATTTTGAATTTTTTTTCTCCCGTGAAACTGTCAGCCAATTTTGCCACCGCTGGTCCGCCAGGATAACCCATTCCCAAAATCCGTGCTACTTTATCATATGCTTCGCCAACTGCGTCATCAACCGTTTCCCCAATAATTTCATAATTCAAATGCTCTCGCATCAAAACCAACTGCGTATGCCCACCAGAAACAACAAGAGCTAAAATAGGAAAATTAATAATTGCTGATTTTAACTCTTGTATTTTATTCGAATTTATTTTGACATTGGAAATTTGATTCTTTGAAATTGAGCCAATTTTATCTTTGATAAAATTGGCGTATATATGTCCTTCGATATGGTGAATCCCAATCAAGGGCTTTCGCCAAAGATAGGAGAGTGTTTTGGCGGTGGTGGTGCCGACAAGGAGAGCCGGAATAAGGCCAGGACCCGCAGTAACTGCCATTAAATCGAGATCTGCTGGCTTTTTGCCCGCTTCTTCCAATGCCGTTCCAATGACGGGTAAAATATTTTTCAGGTGTTCCCTGGCCGCTAAATTGGGCACTACGCCACCCCAAGTAGCGTGGAGGGCAATTTGGGAGGATACGATATTGGACAAAAGCGTAACTTGGTCATTTTCCACCGAAATGACTGCCGCCGCCGTTTCGTCACATGATGTTTCGAGACCCAAAATAAGCATAATATTTTTTTAGCATTTAACCCTTTAATCTTAGTGGAAAGATGGGATAATTGCAATTTTTGTTGACTTTTAGGGGAAGGTCAGGTAAACTATGAAGTCAAATAGTTCGTTGTCAATAATCTTGAGTCAATAAACATGGTCTCAAAAACATTCATGGAAAGGGAGAGAATATGAAGAATTTTATGCGTTTCTTTTTGGCAAGTCTGTGTTTTTTTTGGTCACTCTTTTTCGTAAAAACAGCGAGTTGTGATGAGAGTTTTGAAAAACGTAAAGCCATTGAAATGGAATGGCTAAAGGAGATTAGTCGCGTCGCGGCGAGTATTGGTAGCGATGAGCTAAATAAAATCAGTCTCTTTTTGAATAACAACGCTGTTCTCGGTGCACCGCATCAATTTGGCGTTAGGGCGCTGGAAGGCGGAAAAAAACGCTCGCTGGCTATAATTTTTGTGCCAGTTTTTGAGGAAGATTGCAAGCTCAGCGAAGAATGGAGCGTGTTCTATCGTTCTGATTTGGCAGCTCAGTTTTTCCCCGACTTAAAAGTTATTGCGATAAATAGCCGAATCAAATTCAGCTATTTGGCTAAAGCAATGGCACTGGCCAAAGAAGGTCATCTAGCCTATGCGGCTATCGGGATAAATTGCAAGGAAGGGTGCGATTTATATCAAAGCTTCATTGAAAGAGATGCTCAGTCTTTCCAGAATAAGTTGATGGATTTCTGGGGTGGGTCGCGCTATCGAAAACTTGTTTTCGAAGAAGCGAACCTGATCGGACGGGTGATTAAGAAAAATGATAATAATGGATTTTTTCTTCCTAGTCCGAAAAAATATGACAAAAGGCTTAGTGATATTTTTGCGAAGCCTTATTCGAAAGAAGAAGAAAGCTTCTGGGCAACAAGCTATTGGATTCACGCTGTCTTCATTGCTATCGAAAAAAATACCGATGGTGATGCGGGGGAGCAAAAAATGCTGTTTCTGAGGAGTCTCTATCAAGAATAGTGACTTCAAGAAAGGTAAAGCGCCTTGGTTTTTTTCAAAAACCAAGGCGCTTTTATAATGCCTAATGTAGCCTCAAGGGGAGTCGGACCCCTCTTTTCAGGATGAAAACCTGATGTCCTAACCGATAGACGATGAGGCCAATAAAAAAATAACAAACCAAACAGTTCTAGAAAAAATGGTAGCATGGATAAGAAAATAAATCAATAGTTTTGCAATTATATCGCGCAGTGCTATCATTAGGGCATAATTAATAGAAAATTATGGAACAACTTGGTCAAAACATATTTCAGTTTTTGCATCACTATGGCTATTGGATGATGGTGCCACTGATGATTTTGGAGGGCCCGATTGTTACGGTAATTGCGGCGATGCTGGCATCGCTGGGCGCCTTTAATGTTTTTTTAGTGCTCATTTTTTCTATTTTGGGCGATGTGATTGGAGATGTGGCGCTTTACTGCCTGGGATATCGGTTTAGTATGGGATTTGTTAGGCGAGTGGGAAAGTATGTGGGCATCACGGAAAAGCTGGTTTTGCGCATGCAGGAATATTTCAAAAAGCACGGAGGAAAAACCATTTTCATTGTAAAATCGACGACTGGACTTTCTTGGGCCACTTTCACGGCAGCTGGAGTTGCTAAGATGGATTTTAGAAATTTTCTAAAAAATTCCATCTACGGAGGGATTGTCTGGAGTGGATTTTTGGTTGCAATGGGCTATTTCTATGGCTATCTCTGGAGAGAGATTAAAAACTACATCGAATGGATCGGGTGGGTAATTTTTCTGGTTACCGTTTTTTCCATCGGCATAATGCTGCTCTATAAAAAATATCAGGCGAAAATTTTTTAAGGAGTTTTTTTGGAAGAGCCTATTCGCAAAAAAATATGTGCCAATTGATGGCATTTTTTCGATTTGCCTAAAAAGCGATAAACTTCTATTATTAACCATATGATAGAGCAGTCAAAAACAGCAATAACATTAGAGGAGGCCTATGGAAGTGAGCTGGCTTTCATTGATAAACCCTTCTATTTTCCTGGCACCAACGGTCGCGCGGTTCTTTTAGTGCATGGTTGGACAACGACACCATTTGAACTGAGACACTTGGGAAAATATCTCAATAAAAAAGGTTATACGGTTTGCGCCCCACTACTAACTGGCCATGGCACAATTCCTGCGGATCTGGAAAATGTTTCCTGGCAAATGTGGAATAAGGATGTGGAAAAGGCCTATGCCAAATTAAAAGAGAAGCATAAAAAGATTCATGCTATCGGCACTTCGCTTGGAGCGAGTCTGGTATCGGTCCTGGCAGGAAATAACCAGGAAATTTCCAGTCTCGTGCTTATGGCGATGCCCTATGCGGTTAGAATGGAAAAGCTCTCATCTTTGTTTGCGAGGATTGTGCTAATATTTAAGAAATATAACAAGAAATATTATCCACCTTCTTTTGGATCATCGTCCATGGTAACAAGAAAAATATCCTATCAGACCTATCCGATAAAGAGTGCTTTTGAGGTTTATGGGTTGATTAAATTTTCCAGAAAAAATATTTCCAAAATTACCCAGCCATGTTTCATTATGCAATCTTCAATCGATCACATTGTGGCAAAAAAAAGTTTAGAAAATATCTATAACAAAATCAGCTCAAAGGCGAAGCAAAAAAAATACATTCCAGAGGCCTATCATACTTTTATTTCCGATATCAAAAATGAAGATGTTCTCAGGGACATTGGAGATTTTTTGGATAAAAACTAACCGAGATGAATATCGCGATTTTCACCAACAACTATCTTCCCAATCCCTATGGCGTCACGGTTTCGGTGGAAACATTCCGAGAGGAATTGGAAAAACGCGGGCATACCGTCTATATTTTCGCGCCCAAGTGGAAGGGCTACGAGGATAAAAATCTCAACATTTTTCGTTATCCTTCAATTGATATTGAATTCAAATTTCGCTTTCCACTGCCGTTGCCTTATTCTTGGCGCATACGCAAAATTCTAAAAAACCTCAAGATTGATATCATTCATGCCCAACATCCCAATCTTTTGGGGTCAGCTGCAAGGCGTTTTGCGAAGAAAAAGAAAATCCCGCTGGTGTTCACTTGGCACACACTCTATGATCGCTATATGAATTTTGTTCCACTGGTACCCAAAAAATGGGCCGCGAATTATATCACCAAAAAAGCGGTTGCTTATGCCAATGGTGCCGATGCGGTTATCGCTCCCACTGCTTCAATTATCCCGATTCTCAAAAAATGGGGCGTGAAAAAAGAAATTATTCCGATTGCGACCGGCATCAAAGCAGAAGAATTTTTTGGAGCTGATCGAGAAGTTATCCGCAAAAAATATAAAATTGCTGATGATGAAATTGTGCTTTTTCTAGTTTCACGCTTAACGGAAGAAAAAAATATTGAATTTGTTTTTCGCGCGCTAAAAAATATTCTAGCGGACAGTCCGCTAGGAAAAGTTAAATTTCTAGTGGCAGGGGATGGTTATCTTTTGCCAAAACTGAAAAAATATTGCGAGGAAGAAAAAATTTCCGCCTCGGTGATTTTTGCCGGCCTAGTTCCGCACAGGGAATTGAAAAACTACTACGCTAGCGCGGATATTTTTGTCTATGGCTCAAAATCCGAAACGCAAGGCATCATTCCACTGGAAGCGATGTATATGGGTTTGCCAATTGTGGCAGTCGATTCCACCGGCATCAGCAGCCTCGCGCTCAACAAAGCCAACGGTTTTTTGGTGCGCGAAGATGAAAAAGAATTTTCCAATGCCGTTTTAAGATTAATCAATGATCCAAGTTTGCGCAAGCGCTTCGGCGAAGCGTCCGGGAAAATCGCCAGGGAGAATTTTACGAGTGAAGTCTCAGCGGATAAGCTTTTGAGGGTATATGAAAAATGTCTTGAACTATGATTCGTCTGATTAAATGATGAATATGATTTGAATTAAAAAATCAAGCCAATCAGGATAATCAAAAAAATCATAGTTCAAGAGTTTATTCCAAATGCACATCCTTCGCGAATTTTTTCAGAGCCTTCGCGAGCAAGGGGTGCTTTTTTAGTTTTGAATCAATTTTCAAAATATTTTGGGCTTCGGCGCGGGCGATTTTGATTAGTTTTAGGTTGTTGAGATTTTCCATGGCGATATCAGACAGGCCAGATTGAGCTTTGCCGAGGAGTTGTCCGGGACCGCGGAGTTTCAAATCAATTTCAGAAAGGGCAAAACCGTCATTGCTTTTCTCAAGAGCGCGCAGGCGTTCGAGGGACGTCTGTGTGGTTGAATCAGTGAATAGGAAACAATAGGATTGCTGGGGGCCGCGACCGACTCGGCCACGGAATTGGTGGAGTTGGGAGAGGCCGAAGCGATCGGAATTCTCAATCAGCATAATCGTCGCATTGGGAATGTCGATGCCGACTTCGACCACCGATGTGGAAACCAAAATCTGACTTTTTTTATCCTTAAAATCTTGCATCACAGTTTCTTTTTCTTTGGATTTCAGGCGTCCATGTAAAAGTCCCAAGGAATATTCAGGAAAAACTAAAGATAATTTTTTGTGTTCTTCTGTGGCAGCTTTGACTTCCGTGAGCACTTTGGACTCTTCAACGAAGGGCAAAATGACAAACACTTGTCGGCCAGCGTCGATTTCACGGCGCATAAAAGCATAAACCTGATCTCTTTGCGAGGGCAAAACAATTTTGGTTTTGATTGGTTTTCGGTTACGGGGCATTTCATCCAGTATGGATAAATCTAAACTACCAAAAAATGCGATTGCTAGCGTTCTTGGGATTGGTGTGGCGGTCATAGTAAGCAAGTGGGGAATAGTCTTTTTCTCGCCATCTTTGAGGTCAAGAGTTTCCTGTTGCAGGACAGACCTTTGCGCGACGCCAAAACGGTGTTGTTCATCAATGACGACCAAGGCTAAATTTTTAAAAGCGACATCTTTTTGAATGATCGCGTGCGTGCCGATGACTAAATTTACTTCACCAGATTTGATATTTTCCAACATCTTAGGCCTAGTTAGTTTATTTGAAATTTTATCATTTGATCTTGATTGGAAATTAGAGCTTGGAAATTTGGCATTAGCAACTTCTTTATACGAGCTAGTAAGTAGTGCAATCTTGAAATCGTAATTTTTAAACAGTTTTGAAAATGATTGGAAGTGTTGCAGTGCCAAAACTTCAGTTGGCGCAAGAATGGCAACTTGCTGATTTTGGGAAAGCGCGCCGAGCGCGGAAATGGCCGCGACAATCGTTTTGCCGGCACCGACATCGCCGTTGAGCAAGCGATTCATGGGGGCGGTTTTTTCTAGGTCTTTGAGGATTTCGAGAGAGGCTTTGTGTTGAGCGTTGGTTAACTTAAAAGGCAAATTTTCAATAAATTCTTTAATTAATTTTTCTTGAAACTTGAGACTAATTGCGCTTTGTGCTTCCCAAGTGCTTTTCATCTGCATTGTTTTCAGTTGCATCAAAAACATTTCGCGAAAAGCAAACGTTTTTTGGGCAATGAGTAATTTTTCCTGATTTTCGGGAAAATGAATTTGGCGAAGCGCTGAAATCAAGGAATAGAGATGCAACTTTTTGCGCAACTCTTCCGGGATAAAATCATCCAGTTGGGGATTTCTTTCCAAAAAAGTTTTCATCTGCCAGCGGATCCATTTGGATGTGATGCCGGGTGTTTCGGAATAAACGGGCACGAGTTGCCCGGTGTTGGTTTTTTCGCGAGAGGCTCTTTCCCAGGCAGGATTGGAAAGGGTGAAATATTTTCCTTTTAGTTCTAATTTTCCTGAAAGACGAACTTCTGTGCCGATCGGCATTGATTCGAGAATAAAAGGTTGATTAAACCAAACGGCTTTCAGAGGAGTTTGGTTTTCATCTTCGAGAATTACTTCTGCAATCGTTAGCTTGCGACGAAAAATGCGATTCAGTTTTGCTTTAGTGACAATTGCTGAGATGGTTATGACAGAACCCAGATATTCCTCAGAAAGTGCGACAGTCTTCGAAAAGTCGTCATAACGACGTGGAAGATAAAACAAAAAGTCTTGGACAGTGAATAGTCCCAGTTTATCCAAAATTTTGACATATTTTGGTGTAATTTTGGGGATGTTTTTGAGAAGTGTGTTCATTTGTGCGCTTAGCAGCCTGCCTGCCGGCAGGCAGGGAATCCAAACCGCTTTTATATAGGCAGGCAGGGAACCTGCGCTACCGTGAAGTTTTTATTGTGTACACTTTTGTGCGCTTAGCAGGAATCGAACCTGCGACCTTCTGGACCGCAACCAGACGCTCTATCCACTGAGCTATAAGCGCAAATATAACCTATGCTTTTTAGCACACAAAAAAGAATAAAGCAATATTTCTTATATTCCCAAAAATCTCTCCAGCATTTCCGCTACATTGTGGTCTTGCTCTATCTCCGGGATATATTTAAGGAGTACTTGACGAATCTCAACTGGATCTTGGTCGTCAATCGGGATATGCACAAAAGGAGCAAGGTAACTTTTGGTGTGTAGGCTGATTATTTTTTTATACTGCGGATCATAAAAAATCCAAAAAGAATGTATATTTTCAAACTCATAGATTTCTTTTCCAGCAATAACGCCTTCAGGAATGATGCGAAAATCCAAATCACGTGGAGCTTTTTGCAAGTTCATGTAGGCGACAATGCCGATGAGCACAAAAACAATCGCCATAATGGGATTGTTGGTGAAAGAGGCATAGCCGATAATGAGAAGCAAAACAAGTGCGGCATAGGACAAACGTTTCTTATTTTGTTCGAGCATTTCAAATTCCGGCGCGTTCCAGTGCATAATTGTGTCCTTGGAAAATTCCTCAATCAATTCTTCCTCAGGCATTTCCAAGAGTTCTGGATCTTCCCAGTCTTTTTCTAGTAGCTTTTCTTCTTCCTGATTTTGTTTTTTTTCGATGTACATTGGTTGGTTTGTTAACTGGTTTTATTTTAGCATACTTTGGTCGGGGTGCGGAGAGTCGGACTCCGACTACAAGACCCCCAGCCTTGCGTACTACCGCTATACTACACCCCGAATGAAAGATTGAGATTGGCGGAGAGAGTGAGATTCGAACTCACGGTACCTTTTACAGTACGACAGTTTTCAAGACTGTTGCCTTAAACCACTCGGCCATCTCTCCAGGTCTTAGAATTTCTTAAAAATATGGCGGAGAGGGAGGGATTTGAACCCTCGAAGGGTTTTACCCCTTGCCACGTTAGCAGTGTGGTGCTTTCAGCCACTCAGCCACCTCTCCAGATTTACTCGGCAGAGCCTCGAACAAAAATCAGTTGGCTTCATGTCTGCCGGGGTTGCTTTTTGGCAACCCGTCGAATGCTACTCGCATCCGACCCACTCAGCCACCTCTCCAGATATTTCGACTTTTAAATACTATCAGCTGAATGAGCATTTGTAAACCCAGGTAGTGCATTATCGCGAGGTTCATAGTTTAGGCTAAATCTTTTGCCTAGCAATAATTGCGCCAAGTACTTCCTTGGCTCCGGCGGATTTTAGGACCTTGGCGCATTCCAAAAGCGTAGCGCCAGTGGTGGCGATATCATCAATGAGCAGAATTCTTTTTCCTGAAATTATTTCTTTTGCGCCGAGCGATAAAGCAAAAGCATCAGACAGATTGGCGAGTCTTTCTTTGTAGGACTTGATTTTCATTTGCGCTTGGGTGTGTTTTTTGCGATAAAGTAGATTGGCATTAACAGGAATTTCAATGCCGGGAGTGAGATTTTGGCTAATGGCTTTCGCTAGAAGCTCTGCCTGGTTGAATCCGCGCCATTTTAGTTTGCGCCTGTGGATGGGCACGGGAATAATGAGGTTTGGCAATGGGAGATTGTTTTGCCAAAGACTGCGCGTGATCAATTTTCCCAAAGGTACGCCCAGTTCAAAGACAAAATCATATTTAAACAAATGCACTAACTTGGAAATCTCTCGGTATTCGCTCGCGGATAAAAGGGCGTCCAAGGCTGGCGCGGAATTTTTTTCGAAACCTTGTCTTTTGCATTTTTCACAAATGCCTCCAGCAGGGGTAATTCCTTTTTCGCAATAGGGGCAAACTTGAAAAGAAAGTAGCGTGATTTTTTGCACGCACTCCGGACATAGCCAAACAGATTCTTTGTGGCAAAGAAGGCAAGTAACGGGGAAAAGCGTATCAAGAATGAAGGTATTGATTTGTTTGTAGAGACGAGGCACTGCCTCGTCTTTGAGGCTGTTTATATTTTTATCGACACCCGTAGAGACGCAAAATTTTGCGTCTCTACAGTTTTTTATTTCAAAACCAATTTATCATCTTTCACCGAAACATTTAGGGTGTTGTTTTTGAGGGTGTCTTGCATAATCAGCTCAGCAATTTTTTCTTCTAATAGTTTTTGGATGTTGCGTCTGATAGGTCTCGCGCCGAATTTTTCAGCGAGACTTTTTTCAGCAATAAATTTGGAAACTTGCGGAGAAAAAACTATTTTTAAACTTTGTTTTTCTAAACGTTTTTTTAGCGTAGATAGTTCCAATCCGGTAATTTTTTCTAAATCTTTTTTTGTGAGTGTATTGAAAATCACCAAATGATCCAGGCGATTCAAAAGTTCTGGTTTAATTTTTTCACTCAATTTTTCCAAGAGAAGTGCTTCATTGCTTTCTTTCTCTGATGTAGCCTCTGGCTGGGCAAAGTCCCTAAAGCCCAGCTTGCGAGAAGCGAAAATGTCAGAAAGATCAAGATTAGTCGTGAGAATGACGATAGTATTTTTAAAATTAACTTCCAGTCCAGCTGCATCGGTGAGCACTCCATCTTCCAGAATTTGTAAAAGAAGGTTGAACACATCCGGATGAGCCTTTTCGATTTCATCAAAGAGCACGACAGAATGAGGGCTTTGGCGCACTTTTTCCGTGAGTCGTCCGCCTTCGCCAAAACCAACATATCCGGCAGGTGAACCAATGAGACCTGAGACGCTATGGCGTTCCATAAATTCGCTCATATCAATCCTGATGAGCGGTTTTGGCGCGCTATGGACTTGGCCAAAAAACTCCTGGGCGAGAATTTGAGCGGTGAGCGTTTTGCCCGTTCCGCTCGGTCCCAGGAAAAGAAATGAACCCAAGGGTCGCTCAAAGCTACCTAAGCCAAATTGAGAGCGAATGAGCACGCTTGCGATTTTTTCCAGCGCCTCGGTTTGGCCGATAATTTTTTGGGAGAGAATGTTTTTGATATTTATAATTTTGGAATTTTTTTCTTGAGACAATTTGCTTTGGGGAATGCGGGAAATATGTGAGAGTGTCTCAGTGATATCATCTTCGGTTAAGGGCTGTTTCTTGCGTGTTTCTTTGTGGTTTTTTAGCGCGGCAATTTGTTGTTTCAAGTTCTCCTCTTGATCTTTCAGTTTCAATGCTTTTTCAAATGCTTGTTCGGAAAGCAGAGTTTCTTTTTGCCAAAAAATTTGATTCAATTCTTTTTCTAGGGTACGAATTTTCTTGGCACTGGCTGATGGCTCTCGCTTGGCGCGCAAATTGGCCGAAGCTTCATCTAGAACGTCGAGGGCTTTGTCAGGAAAAAAACGATCTTTCAGATAGCGATCAGCGAGGTTTACAATCAAATCAATGACGTGCTCGGAAATGGTCACATCATGAAAAGCTTCATAATGCACTTTGATACCAGAGAGAATCGCCTTGGTTTCGGCAATGCTCGGTTCATTGATTTGCACCGATTGAAAGCGCCTTTCAAGCGCACTGTCTTTTTCGAAATGCTTTTTATATTCCGCGCTGGTGGTAGCACCGATAATCTGAATTTCTCCGCTGGAGATGGCCGGTTTCAAAATATTAGCCAAATCAAGGCCACCAGGCACATTGCCGGCGCCAATAACTGTGTGAATTTCATCAATAAAGAGGATGACGTTTTTCCTTTCTTGCACTTCGCGAAAAATATGCCTCAGGCGTGTCTCGAATTCTCCGCGAAAGCCAGTGCCGGCAATGAGCGCAGTGAGATCAAGATTCATAATGCGCTTACCTAGAAGAAATGGCGGGACAGCGTCGTTATTTATCGCTTGCGCCAAAAGAGATACGATGGCGGTTTTCCCAACGCCAGGCGAACCGATGAGTAGGGGATTGTTTTTATTCTTTCTACCTAAAATATTAATAACTCTTTTCAGCTCGCGTTCTCTGCCAACAATGGCTGCCGCTTTTTTAGCCACTTCCGCATTAAGATCAATACAATATTTTTGCAAATTGTCTGCAACGCGTGCGGGTTCGGTTTTTTTAAAAAGTAAATTGGGAAAATCAATCATTTGAGCTAGATCTGAAAGCACTGGGTTGTTGGGTATTTGCGGGCGGTCGTTTTTCTCCCAACCAACTGAGGCGAGAATGCTTCCGGTTTCCCGGCCAGGATCTTCAATGAGTGCATAGACCATATGTTCCGTTCCGACATAGGCATAACCAAAGTCTTTGGCGATGACATAGCTGCGCACCAGGATGGTTTTCAATAGAGGAGTCAATCTAGGTGGGCTAACTGGCGCATCGTTTTTTGTGGTTTTTGGCAGGAGTTCTGGCAAATTCTTGAAATGCTTATTTTCCACGCCAAAATCGCGCAGCATATTCGCTCCCAAACTGCCGGTTTCCAAGAAAATGGCGAAAAAGAGATGCAAATCAGTCACTTCTTCGACGCAAGCATTTTGCGCTAGGCGCAGAGCGCCGGAAAGTGCATTTTTGGCATGCGCAGTCATTTTTTGTCC
>JBAQNU010000017.1:0-7736 GCA_049304095.1 Candidatus Moraniibacteriota bacterium
TTAGAAGATGGAGGAGGTGGAAACAAATCCAATGAATTAATTTCTAAAATCAGAAAATTTTTTCCTGTGGCAAAAAAATGGAAAAATACCAAAGATGACGGAGCTGTGTTTAGTTTGGGAAAAGAAAAACTGGTCTTCACGACTGATGCGTTTATTGTGGATCCGATTTTTTTCCCAGGCGGGGACATTGGAAAAATCGCCATTTGCGGGACAATTAATGATCTCTCGGTGATGGGCGCTGTGCCGATTGGAATATCGCTCAGTGTTGTAATTGAGGAAGGTTTTCTCCTGGAAGATTTGAAAAAAATAATACAGTCAATCGGAAAAGTCTCCAAGGAAACTGGTGTGCCGATTGTGACGGGGGATACAAAGGTCACAGAAAAAGGTAAGATCGACAAAATTGAAATCACAACATCTGGCGTGGGACTAGCTTCTAAGGTGATTGAAAATAGTGGAGCAAAGGTGGGTGACGTGATCATTGTTTCTGGCAATCTTGGCGAACACGCCGTGGCGCTTCTGGCTAGTCGGTTCAATTACCGAACAAAAATAAAAAGTGATTGCCAGCCGGTCACAAAAGAAATTCAAAGTATTTTGCCTTATCTCACATCTTGCAAAGATCCAACGCGTGGCGGAGCGGCGGCGGTGTTCAATGAGATGGCGGAAAAATCTAAAATGAGATTCGTGCTTGAAGAAAATAGTTTACCTTTCGCCAAAGAAACAATTGCTCTTTCAGGACTTTTGGGAATTGATAAATTTTCTTTTCCGTCCGAGGGTCGGTTTGTGGCGACCGTTCCCCAAGAAGACGCTGAAAAAGTGATTAAAATTCTTCGAAAATATAATCGTGAGGCTAAAATTATCGGAGTAGTTTCAAAAGGCAATGGTGTATGGCTCAAAACTAAACTTGGCAGTGAGAAAAAAATTGAGGTGCCGAGAGAGAAGTTGATTCCGAGGATTTGTTGACAAAAAGTCTTTTTGGGCGTACTATTACATATTCCATTTCGGATAGCACGTTTAGATTTTCTATATAAACCTATAGCGGAGGTAAGCCATGGAAATTAGAGTTTTCGGGTTTTTAGAAGATATCGATAGAGATGAGATGCGAGCCAAAATTAAAGCTCGTGTAATGGATTTTGGTGCCAAGATAAAGTCACTGGTTATTAGTTTTCATGACCAGGTCGACCGAACGCTCGAGAATCCCTCTATATCTATCGATCAAAGAGTTTTAATCAGTGAATTCATTGAGGTTCATCCCATGTCTGGAGAGGTATTCAGTGAGCAATCACTTGCTCAGCGTCTTTCGACTATCGGTAAAAATGTGGAAGTTATTGTTTTTCCACCGATCACCGTTTACATTAATGGGAGAATTCTCTAATGAGCTCATGATAATCATGACAACGATGTCGCAACGCTTTTCCGAATTGTGCGTTACAATTTCGGCTCCATATGCGTATGGAGTTTTTTTATTGGGAAAGTAAATAATAAACAATCTGTCCGAAAGAAAGTCCAGCGTCGCCGCGGGGGACCCCGTTAAATGTCGTGCCATTAGGCAATTTAACGGGGTAAATTTTTTTGCTAGCATAGGCACCTTGAGAAATTAGATACTCAGAAATAATTTTATTGTTGGCGATGCCGCCGGCGAGGAAAGTATCTGGTATTTGGTATCTGGTATTTGGTATATTTTTTTTGATAATTTCATATAATCCCTGAGCGATATATCGCTGGGCAGTAGCGGCGAGTCGCTTCTTATCTTTGTTTAAATTTTTAACTAAATATTTAAACAAGAAAGCAGTGCTTAAAACTCGCTTGCCTTGTGAAAGTATAATTTTTGGTTTTATATCCGTGTATGGTTTTGTAGAATTAGCTTCCAGCAAAGCTATAGGCTCATGTTTATATTTCCTTTCATTTCCACAAAAACCCAAAAGTAGGGAAACGGCATCGAGGACTCGCCCGGTGCTGGAAGTTTCGAGGCAGTTGAAATTTTGTTTCAGTTGATTGTGGATTAGTTCGAATTCGTTTTTGGTGTAGTATTTTTTGACTAACGAGTAAATAGTGTTTTTTCTTTGTGCTTCGCCTCTCAACCTCACCCTCTCCTTAGTAAGGAGAGGGGACATTAATGAGGAAAAAGCTTTATTTAAAATACTAATCAGCATTCGCGCTGGTTCTCGCACTGCTAAATCTCCGCCAATTAGGATTTGATTTTCAAGGTGGCCGATTCTGACAATTTTTTTGTTGGATAATTCGAAAACTTCGCCACCCCAGATTTTTCCATCTTCGCCATATCCTGTGCCGTCCATAGCAACCCCGTAAAAAACGTTGTCGCGTTTCACGGGGCAAGTTCCGTCACTAACTATTAAATCTCCAACGGCGGAAAAAATATGGGCGAGATGGTGCTGAACCTGGACGTGCTTGGCTTTATATTTTTCACCTAGAGCTTTGCCCCAAGCTGAAGTCAAATAGAGCGGATGAAGGTCAGTGAGGATTATGTCCGGTTTGAATTTATTTTTTCTCAAAAATTCCAAAACCGCTTTTTGATATTTTTGCCAATTGGTTTCCTCCAAAAGATCGCCGAAACTTTCAGAGAAATAAATTTTCCCAGCTTTGAAAAAACAGAAATTTCCGTCCGATTCAGCGCCGAGGGCGAGGATGGATTTTTTGGTTTTTTGAGGGAAGGGATAAATATTCATAATTTGTCTTGCGAAAGATAGTCTCTTCTCCCTTCGGGAGAGGATGTCCGTAGGACAGGTGAAGGTTCTTGCTGATACAGAGAGGAAGCTATCAATTGAATTAAGCCTTTGTGTTTTCGGAAGCACCCTCATCCGGCCTCTGGCCACCTTCTCCCGAGGGGAGAAGGGGATATAAATATAGCCTGTATAAAATAGTATAGCACGAAGCTCTTAATTGACGACTGCGGGTTTATTTGCTAGATTTTAGGTATGAAAGCTTACTTTAAAAACATATTTTAATCGCCAAGGACAACGATCTTTAGTAAAAACCTTATAAAAGGAGGAGCGAAATGATAGAAATAGAAAAAGAAAACAACCCGAGAGTTCCTTTTCCTGGTTTGAGAAACTTATTAGCGCAACAGCTTTGGGATGAAGAAAATAAGCATTGTTGCGGACCGCGCAAAAGATTTGTGCCCAAAGGGCTTCCGACATTTGACCCTAGGAATCTCCTTGACATGGATAAGACACCTTGGCCAGGAGAATAGGGACAACATTCTCAAAACCAGAAATTGACAGGCTAACAAAGATTCTTTGTTGGCCTGTTTTCATTTAGCCTTTTTCTTAATTTATGCTAAAATAGAAACAATAAAAACTAAAAATATATTTTTGAAAAATATGACTATTAAGCAAAAAACAAAAAAACCACGCGTGGCGATTATTAGTCTTACTTCTTGCGAAGGCTGTCAATTTGTTCTTCTTGATTTGGGAACGCGTTTTTTGGAGTTTACGGAAAAGGTGGAACTGGTGGATTTTCGTTTAGTTGAAGATCAGGAAGATGATGGCGGGATGTTGGATTTGGTTTTGATTGAGGGTAATCCGGTGACGAAAGAAAATGAGAAAACACTTCTGGAGGCACGGAAAAGAGCGAAAATGCTGGTGGCGCTGGGAAATTGCACTGCGATGGGGGGAATTCCGGAGATGAAAAATTATCACGAAGGGGTGAGTACAATCAAACATGTCTATAAATATCTCCAAGGCATTAATAATCCAGCCATTCGGGAAATTGATAATTTGGTGAAAGTGGATTTTGTTTTTCCCGGTTGTCCGATTAATGGGGAGGAGTTTTTGCAATATATTCCAGAACTACTCAAGGGTAATATCCCAGTCATTCCCGATCAGCCAGTCTGCGTGGAATGCAAAAAGGCGGGTAATCTTTGCCTGCTTTTGGACAAAAAACCTTGTTTTGGACCAATGATTCTGGGCGGATGCAACGCGACTTGCCCAACTTCGCGTGCGCAATGCCAGGGTTGTCGAGGATTGCGACCGACGGGAAATGTAACGGCGATGCGCGCGATGCTAAAAAACATGATGAGCGATGAGCAGTTTCAAAATATGACGGAAATTTTTGGCCTGCGAGATGATTTAGAGGAGAGAGAGCGAAAAGATAAATTAAAAAAGAGATGAAAAAAGTTTTTCAATATCTGCTAATCATTGTCCTTTTCTTAATCTGGGGAATGATTTGGCAAAACAAAGAGCCTGTGCAGAAAGCTGTTACGGGAGCAAAAGAAAGTGTTTCGGAAATGACCGGAATTGGTTTGCCTTGTGCGGAGCCGTTTGAATATGCGATTGGTGCGGTTGATCCACGGTTCAATTTGAGTGCGGAGGATTTTTTGGCCGAAGCACAAGCGGGGGAAAAGATTTGGGAAGCTCAATCGGGTCATGATTTGTTTTCATATAATCCCAACGCAGAATTTAAGCTTAATTTGATTTTTGACGAGAGGCAGTTGGCGTCAAATGAGGCAGATAGGTTAGCCAAAGATTTGTCACAACTGGAATTGTCGCAAGACAAGATTGGTGCCCAATATGATTCATTGAGCGCTAGTTATAAAAAGGCATTGGAAAAATATAACTCTGATGTGGCGAAATATGAGAAGCAACTGAAAGCATATAATAAGGACGTGGAGGATTGGAACGCAAGCGACAAAACATCGCAGGGCGAGTTTGATGCTTTGCAAAAAGCTAAAAAAGACTTGGCGGAGTTCTATCAAAAACTGCAAAAAGAACAAAAAGAAGTCAACGCATTAGCTGGTAAGACCAATAAACTGGTAACGCAAGAAAAAAAAGTAGTTTCGCAGTATAATGCGAGCATCTCGACGTATAAGGAAAAATATGGCGGGGAGCGTGAATTTGAAAAAGGAGTCTATGATGGCTTGGAAATTAATATTTATCAATTCAAAGAGCTCGCCGATTTGCGGATGACTTTGGTGCATGAATTGGGACATGCCATTGGATTGGGACACGTCGAAAATTCAAAATCGATTATGTATTATTTGATGGGTGACCAAAATATGCAAAACCCGACTTTTTCGGAGGAAGATATGGTGGCGCTGAAAATGGTTTGTAAATTCTAGTAGTCTAAATAGTAAAAATAAAGTATAATTTAGTTATGAATATAAAGATTAATCACATTGCCAAGATGGAAGGGCACACCGGGTTTATGGCCAGTGTGATTTCTGGCGATGTTAAATCAGCCAAGCTTGAGGTGCAAGAGGGGATACGTCTCATTGAAGGCGTGCTCATTGGGCGGGAATATCAAGATATGCCACTGATTGCTCAGCGGATTTGTGGAATTTGTCCAGTGGTGCACAATTTAACTGCGATTAAAGCTCTGGAAAATGCCATGGGTGTTTCTGTGACACATGAGACGAAAAAATTGCGCGCACTTTTGGAATATGCCCAGCTCATCCATTCGCATGCATTGCACCTGTTCTTTTTGTCGCTCGCAGATTTTTTGGATATGGATAGTGACATTGAGCTCATCAGTAAATATCCCGAAGAAGCCAAAAAGGCCATTCGCATTCGCGAACATGGAATGGAAATCGTGAAAGTGGTTGGAGGCCGAGTGGTGCATCCACTCACCAATGAAGTGGGTGGGTTCAAAAAAGCGCCAGACCCTTCGGCGCTCAGAAAGCTAGTGAAAGATTCTGGTGAGATTTTATCGCTCGCACTGGAACTTGGGGATTTTTTTCGAAAAATCAAAATTCCTGATTTTTCGCGCGAGACGGAATTTGTTTGTCTTTCCAAAAAAGGAGAATATGCTATTTATGACGGAGATGTAATTTCCAACCAGGGTCTCCACATTCCGGTGGAAAAATTCGAAGCCAATTTTTTGGAACTGCAAAAGCAAAACGAAGTGATCAAGCGTGTCGAGCACGAAGGCAAGAGTTATATGGTGGGAGCAATCGCGCGCGTGAATAATAACCGGGCGAAATTGCGCGAAAAAGCCTTTGGCTATCTTGGCAGTTTGGGTTGGACTTTCCCGGATTACAATCCATTTCATAATATTTTGGCGCAAATGGTGGAAGTCATTCACTCAATCGAAGAGTCAAAACGCATTATGCTCGAACTTTTGAATAGCGATCTTTCCCAAGTCGTGACTAAAAAATATACAATTAAAGAAGGCGCAGGAGTGGCCGCCGTGGAAGCGCCGCGCGGAACACTCTATTACCATGTCGATGTGGACTCTAAGGGTTATGTGAAAAATGTGAACATCATTACGCCAACAGCCCAATTTTTGTGCAATCTAGAAGATGATATCGCGGACTATATTCCCCAAATTTTAAAACTCAAAGATAAAGAAAAAGAAAAAAAACTGCGAGCGTTTATTCGGGCCTATGATCCATGTATTTCTTGCGCGGTACACTAACCATGTAACATGTAGCATATAACATGAAACATAAAATCCTCCTTCACTAAAGCTACGGCGGGCAAGCAAGAAACAAAAAAAGTAAGATTAAAAATTATTTAATATGCGTGAAGGATGAAGCATTTAATCGTTATATGCTACATGTTTCATGCTACATGACTATGACAGAGCTAAATCAAATCTACAAATGCAATGTTTGTGGAAACATTGTCGAGATGACGCACGGCGGAGCAGGCGAGTTGGTTTGTTGTGGCGCGCCGATGGAGCACTTGCATGCCAAAATAGAAGATGAGGGTATGGAAAAACACAAACCAGTTATTGAAAAAACTAGTATTGGCGTGATTGTGCGCGTGGGTGAAGTTAATCATCCTATGGAAAGTGAACACTATATCGAATGGATTGAAGTGGTAACGGAACATCGCGTCTATCGAAAATTCTTGAGTCCCGGCGATGAGCCAATGGCGGAATTTTGCTTGGAAGCTCAGCATATCACGGCCAGGGCATATTGTAATGTGCATGGGCTGTGGAAAAATTAGTATGCATGATTTTATCTTAGCCAAAGAAATAATTGATGAGCTTGGTGCTATTATGAAAGAGAAGAAGCTGGAGAGCGTCAAAAAAGTTAAGCTTGAAATTGGAATGATTAGCCTTGCGCATGATGGTCACCCGGAGCACACGGAAGACATCAGCGTGGAAAATTTGCAGTTTGGCCTCATGAGTATTGCCAAAAACACACCACTAGAGAAGGTGAAATTTGAGATTAGAAAGGTGACGGGGGATAATTGGAAGATTGTGGAGATTGAGGTATAATAGAAGTATAACAAATTAAGCTACGCTTATGACAAAAATTGCAATCAACGGGTTTGGCCGGATTGGTCGGCCGAGTTTTAAAATCGCTTTTGAAAAAGAGGGACTGGAAGTAGTGGCGATCAATGATTTGACTGATCTCAAAACTGCCGCACATCTTTTAAAATATGATTCCAGTTATGGGCGTTATGATCACGAAGTGCTTTGCGATGAAGAGCTTTCCGAGCTCATTGTTGATGGAACACGGATTAAATATTTCATGGAAGCTGATCCAGAAAAACTGCCCTGGACCGAATTAGAGGTTGACATTGTGCTTGAGTGCACTGGCGTGTTTCAAAATCGGGAAAAAGCCGGAAAGCACATTACGGCGGGAGCGAAAAAAGTGATTCTGAGCGCTCCGCCCAAAGATGATATCCCGGTCTATTTGCTTGGCGTGAATGAAAATGAATATGACCCAAAAGAAGCGATCATTTCCAACGGTTCTTGCACGACCAATTGCTTGGCTCCGATGATTAAAATTTTGGATGACAATTTTGGAGTGGAAAAAGGTTTTATGACAA
>JBAQNU010000018.1:0-52215 GCA_049304095.1 Candidatus Moraniibacteriota bacterium
TAATGAAAGTAGCAGGGACTAAAAAATGGTCTTATAGGGTGAATGGAAATGATTTACGATTTTATGATGAAACTAATGGCTCGGACAAAGTGACATTTCAATCAGGAGGCAACGTCGGCATCGGGACGACGGGGCCAAACGCTCCGTTGCAAGTTCAAACAGGGACATTAAATGCCGGTGTAATTATTCGCAACACTAACACTACAAATGGAAATTCCACACCACTATTCCTTACAGATTATGGTAATTCTACTTTAACTAATATAAATATTGAAAATTATTTGGGAAAATTTGTCGTAAGAACGGGAGCTACCACAGAAGCTGGGTTTGGAACAAGTCGTTTTGTATTAGATACTACTGGAAATGTTGGACTAGGAGGTTCTATTACAGCTTCAACTCTTGCGGGTGCAAATATGGTAATACAAAGCACAGGCAACGTCGGCATCGGGACGACGAGTCCGGGAGTGGCTTTGAATGTAATTAAGAATACTTATCCTCAATTTGTAATTAGCGATGTAGCGACTGACGCCACTACTAAATATGGAATGTTCGGTACGACTCATTATACTACCGCCGAAGAACCTGTTGGTGTTATCGGAGCAACTAGTAATAGCACGGATAATATAATCAGTATTGGAGGTGGATTTTCTCAAGAGAATGCGGCGACATCATTAAGATTTTTTACGGCAGCTAACCAAACCACCGTAACTGGTACAGAGAGAATGAGATTGGGTCTCGGCTTGTCTTTGGGTAATAGTTATGTTTCGACTGACCCAGGTGCTGGTAATATGATAATAAGCGGCAACGTCGGCATCGGGACGACGAGTCCAAGCGCAAGATTAAATGTTGTTGGGACTAACTATACTTCAGCGAATCTTGCAGAAGCCTTCGCTTCAACAGCTCTTAGGGTTCAGCCTCGAATAGACCAAACTCATTCATTGTTTATTACTACAGTGAAAAGTTCCGCAACATTAGGAATACAAGGAGCTTCGAACGCTAGTACGGCGACAGATTTGGCACTTAATCCATACGGCGGCAACGTCGGCATCGGGACGACGGCGCCGGAGGCAAAGCTAACTGTCGGTGATTTTGGATCTGGTTCTGGTGAGGCGACATATAAAGGATTTGTTCAAGTCGCAGGGGCTGCCGCCAGGGATGATACTAATACAACGCTGGGTCTTGAATTTAGAAATGCTTATTCTGGTTCTGGATATGGTTGGAGGATTGCAAATCCCGATTTACGAGATGGAAATACTCCTTTAATGTTTGAATATAGAAATGATAGTGCGACATGGACTCCGTCGGTTACTTTCAAAGCAAATGGCAACGTCGGCATCGGGACGACAAGCCCCTCCTACAAATTAGATGTAGCAGGAGATCTACGCATCACCGGCACACCATACAGAACCGGTGGAGACATTGCTTGGCAAACTCCATCTGACTCAAGACTGAAAAATATTGTTGGAGTTGCCGATAGAGGCATTGATGATTTGATGAAATTGAATGAAGTAAAATTTAACTATAAAGCAGACAATCCCTTTGGACTTATTCCCAATCAAACCCATATCGGTCTAATCGCTCAGGATGTGCAAAAGATATTCCCTGAAGCCGTAATGGAGGATCGTGGTTATCTGACCCTCAACACCACCCCAATCTTCTGGGCGATGCTGAGAGGGGTTCAGCAGCAACAGACGCAAATTTCGGGAATAACGGAAAATCAAAACAAAATCGTCAATCAATTGACAGGCCAATTGGCTGATCAAAGTCTCAGCGTGGATAATAAGTTGCAATTGATTGGAGCTAGTCTTGATGCGTTGACCACTGAGCAGATCGAAACATTGAAAGAGCAAATAACCTTGCAAACAAAGGATATTTCCGACCTGAAAGATCAAATAAAACTACTGCAAGACGAGACTAAAGCAGTGATTGATTTTCAGATCGCTTTCAATTTAGGTAAGGTAATCATCAAAGATAACCTGGGCAATATCAATCTTTTGGAAGGCAAAATTACCGCTTTGGATATTGAGGCGTTGCACACTATTACTGCCACAGATATCAAGGCCACCAATAGTCTGGAAGGTCAAAAATTGAAGCTAGGTACGCAAACATCTGGCACAAGTGCAATCAAGGCAGGGGAGTTGGAATCGGCCAAAATTTTGACCACAGAAGCCCAGGCGGGCATCAAACTTTACATTACCCCCAAAGGCTCAACCCAAGGAAAGACACTGTTTTATGATGAAAGCGATATTGATTCAGGTGTCGGTTTTAAGGTGAAAATTGACGCGCCGGCGCTGGACAAAGACGTGGAATTTAATTGGTTGATCGTGAAATAATTTTTTAAAAATTTTTTAATTCCACCTCACGATTAGCTCGAAAAACGCCAATTCATTCTGAAATCGTGAGGTATGGGCATTCTGAAATCGTGAGGTGGCCCCACTCTGGAAGTGGAAAAAGCACAACAAAAAAATCGACAAATTGTCGATTTGAGAGAAAAAACAAAATAGTCAAACTAAACCGCCCGAATCTCTACCCCCAGCTTTTTGTGTATCACATGCTTCACTTGGTTCATTTCTTCTTTCATAATAACAAACTCCTGATCAGAGTCTGCGTGTCCCTTAATATGACTTTCCAGTGTTGTTTGCATAAAGTTTATGTTGTATCTCATATCATCAATCTGACTTTCCATTTTGCTAAAGCGTGTATCCAGTGCGTCAAGAATAATGCCAGTCTGTTCATCAAAACGCTTGTCAATAGCATCAAAACGCTTGTCAACAGCAACGAAACGCTTGTCGACTTGCTCAAATCGCGCATCAATAGATTTCATCTGCTTGTCAAAATGTTTAGTGGTCACATATTCAGTTGTAACTTTATTTTTCTTAAGCATATTCTAATTTTAGCGTAAGGCTAATTGTATGTCAAATCAAAATGTAGCAGAAAATTCAACACCAGACGCTGAAGAAAAAATCCCCATGAGCATTGAAAAAAAAGACGCTCCCAAAAAGAATTTCTTGGAAATCGCTTGTCCCTATTGTTATGGTGCCAATTTTTTCAAACGCGGAACACGCCAAAAAAAGAATGAAATCGTTCAGCTCTATCTCTGTCGCGATTGTCAAAAAACCTTCACCCCAGGGAGCACTAAAGGTAAACATTATCCAATCAGTGTAATTTTAGATGCAATTAGTTTGTATTATATTGGCTATAGTATCGAAAAAGTAGCTGAGCGGACCAAAAAGATTATCAATGCCAATAAGACGGATATTGATACAAAAATGCTTGGCACAGGAACGGTGCTTGAATGGATCAATGAATACGAACCCCTCTGCGCCTTCGCTCGCATGCGCCCCCACGCCCTAAAACTATTTCCACCCGAACAAACGATTTCCAGTGCCACTCTCGCACACCGTCAACTCTACCGTTTCCGCCATCACCGCTCAAAAACAATTCTTATCATCCAAGAAGACTGGAAACACAGCAAATTTTGGCCCTTGAAAGAATTTCTTGATCTCGTGCCCATTGAATGCCCGCATCAGTATTTTCAGGAAGGCGCTCGCGCCTCTGAAACCCCACTTATGTTTTCCAAAACGGAAATGATTGTGCGCGGAAAACACAACTTTGCCAACAAAATGGCCAAATTCGTTTTGGAATCGGTGGAAGAGCCGAAAGCTCGCCATGACGCATTGCAGAGATTTATGCTGGCCAACGATAGCGTGACCATTGCCACCGAAGTGCCAATCTATCTTAGGCGCGAAGACCTGGCACATATGCAGACGCAACTTGGTTTTGAATTATACAAAAAACAAACAACAGAAGAAAAAAAAGCCAACAAAGACATTGAAAAATATCCGGCTGAAGATTTGCCCAAACTAATCACTGGTCACATCGATTTCATCCAAGTGCGTAACGGTCAAATTCACATTCTCGACTACAAGCCCAATGCGGCCAAAGAGCGTCCCATTGAACAACTGACAATTTACGCCCTGGCATTATCACGCTTGACGGGATTAAAAGTTTTTAATTTCAAATGCGCCTGGTTTGACGAAAAAGACTATTTTGAATTTTTCCCCCTCCACGTAGTCCACAAACCAGACAAACGCCGAAGAAAAAGAAAAATCACCACGATTGAAGGGAATTACAAGTTGAATGATAACCCCAAAAAAATAGAGAGCGTGAGAGCGAAGTAGCATTCTAAAATTTCAAAGCTCAAATGTCAAATTTCAAATCAAGCTCAAAGCTCAAAATCCAAACTATTTTTTTTGTCATTTGGATTTTAGATTTGATTTGAAATTGGAAATTTGGATTTTTAAATTAAAGAACGTATGTACCAAAAAAATTTCACCAACTACACCCAAAAACCCTATAACCCAAAAAAGACGGTGAAGCATTTCACAGATTTAGAGGTCTATCAAAAAGCCCTGGAAGCTAGCGTATTTGTGTCTAAAAATTTATGCAAAAATACCACCGATGAAACAAAATCATATATTTTGAAAAACATGACCGCGCTGGCATTGTCTATCCCGCATCAAATCGCCGAATCGCATTCTTGTCGTTTCGGTTCCAGTGATCAGTGTCTTTTGATTTTGGACAAAGTGATGCTTGGTTGCAACAAAATGGTCGTCTATTTGGAACAAGCGCGCGATATCTGCGAGACTGGTGTGGAACTTTCTCAATTCGAAGAACAAACCAAAAAATATTTCTATATCCGTCAAAAAGTTTTGAATTTGCAGAGAGTTTGGCGCAAATATATTGAAGTGGCGAAATTGGAGGGGAAATAGTCGGGCTTAACAAAACCAGTTGGGCGTGCTAGATTGACAATGGGTTTTTTTGGAGAGATGGCTGAGTGGTTGAAAGTACCGCACTCGAAATGCGGCATGCCTTAACGGGCATCGAGGGTTCAAATCCCTCTCTCTCCGCCTACGCTAAAGCTTCGGCGGATGAATCCGCGATACGCTAAAGCTTCGGCGGATGAATCCGCAATTTAGCGTAGATAGATCCGCAAACTTATCAAAATAAAAAATATGTTTTATGTGTATATATTAAAATGTTGCAATGACGATTTGTATATTGGCTCAACTAATAATTTAAAATTGAGAATTATGCAACACAGGAAAGGTGAGACAAAAAGTCTGAAAAACAGAAAGTTTATATTAGAAAGCTATATTGCAGTAAAAACGGAAAAGAAAGCAAGAGAGTTGGAGAGGTATTTAAAAACAGGTTCGGGCAGGGCTATAATAAAAAAGAGAATTTTAACTGACGAAGCCTTGGCGTAGTCAGTCCGCAAGTTATTTCGCCACCGGCAAATGCAAAGTAAAGCGTGAGCCGACGCCGGACATGCTTTCTAGTGTGATGTCGCCGTCCATTTTTCGGGCAAGCTCACGGGTAATCCAAAGCCCAAGTCCCGTGCCGACGATATTTTTGGTCTCATCAGTTTGGATGCGATAGAACTTTTGAAAAAGCTTAGCTTGTTCTTCGGGGGAAATTCCCATTCCAGTGTCGGCGACAGTAATGAGGAGTTCTTTTTTGGATAGTTTTGTGGTCAACTCAACCTTGCCTCTGGGAGTATATTTGATGGCATTGCTCAAAAGATTAATGATGATTTGCTTGGTTCTTTCCGGATCGGCAAGAGCAAAAGGTAGATCGGGTAGTGGTGTATAGATGAGTTTCAATTTTTTTTCTTGGGCGGACGAAGCAAGTTCTTCCACTGATTCGCCAATCAACTTTTGTGTGTCAATTGGAGCGAGAGTAATGGGAATGCGATTGCCTTCCAAGCGAGAAACTTCCAGCATATCATTGATAAGTGAACCCAGTCTTTTGATTGAATGGGAAATATTGTCCAAATAGCGCTGATTTTCTGTGTCCAGCGTTTTTTTGTTGCCATCTCTAAATAGTTCCAAATAGCCCTGAATGGCGGTGAGCGGTGAACGCAGTTCATGGCTGGCCATGGAAATGAAGGTGTCTTTCATCTGATCAACTTCTTTTAGTTTTTCGAGACTAACGGCATAACCGAAAAGGCGAGTGTGATTGGCAACCAGGAGGATGACAACCAAAATTGTGAGCACAAGAATTAGATAGGAATTGTTGATGGTGCGATTAATGAGATTATCTGAATCGGCGAGAGAAAAACTGAGCGAAATTAGAGCGGTTTTCTTTTCGTTTTCATCATTGAGATATTTGGTGATATTCCAAAAGCGTCCTGATTGATTGGCGTCTAAAAAAGCAATTCCTTCCGGATTGTTCCAAGCAAGGAGGGCTTGGGTTTTTTCCACGTCGGTCAAAGTGGAGCCAATGAGCTCCGATTTTGTTGTGGCAACAACAGTAAAGTTTTCTTTCTCTTGGTCGGGCTTTGTGATGGTCAAATTAACCAGCTCGCTGTTTTCCGCTTGGATTTTTTCCACTAGTGTTTGCAATTTGGCCGAATCGCCAAGCTTGTTTTCAAGAGCAGTATTTATGATATTTTCAACCAAAATAGCTTTTCTTTGGGTGATGGTGTCGATGTTTTTTTGAAAATTATCGGAGATGATGAAAGTGTTGAAAAAGATGGCTAGGGGAATGAAAATGATTAAAATCAAAGAATAGAGAATGCTGGGATTATTCTTGATAAAATCAATTATTTTTTTGGCACTTTCTTTCATATTTTTTCTTTTTGAGCGCGATAGACCACGGTTAGACTTACGACTGAAAAAACCAAACCTAGGGAAAGCAATATGATAGCAAAGATTAGCAATAAATCTGAACTAGTTCGTGCTTGAGTGGGCGCAAGACTGGCTTTGGTGCGCGTATCAGCCTGAGCTCTTCCGATTACTGTGGCGGCCTCAGCTGTTTTCACAAAAGGCAATGGTTCGCTTTTTTCAGTAATCTTTCCAATATTATCTGTCACAGCGACATAGACTTCATGTTCACCGTCGTCCAATTGTTTATCCATCGTGTAGGACCAATCGCCATTGGCATCGGTTTTGACAGTGAGGATGATTGGTAGAGAGCTATAGATATAGACTGTCACAAAACTGTCTGGCAAGCCCTTGCCAGTTAGTTTTAGTCTTTTTTCATCGTCCACTTTAATGAGCTCGACATCAGTTACGGCATAAGTTTCTTTTCTGATGACGCCACTCTCTTTGGGACTCTCAAAGACAATTTTGTCGGTTTTGTTTTCCTGGGAAGCTCTTAGCGGATCAAAGCCGTTTTTGATTTCAATGCCATCCAGATAACTGTCTCCATCTGCATCTGGGTTGAGCGGGCTGGTTCCATAACGATATTCATCAGTATTGCTTAATCCATCATTATCCGGGTCAGCGCTTCCTCCGCAATAAATTTCTCTTTGGCAAGCTTCAGTGCCGAAATAGTTTTTTTGCCACTGGGCAGTTGTTTGGCCGTTGTGACTGACTGTTTCGGCGTTCGGGCTGAGCGGTTGATTTGGATTCGCGGGGGAGGTCTCTGCTACGGGCCTTTTGCTATTGGTCGTAGTTTCATTTTCAGGCGTTGCGCCTGATGTGGCTGTAGAGTTTTGAGTGCTACTGAGAGAGGAGTTTTTTATAGCCATTTCGGTTGGAACACTAACAGTGATTTTTATTTTCCCGCTTTCATAGGTTCCATAGTCATTTTCAATTCTGGCAATGAGAAAAAATGCACCGTTAGGAATATTTCTCAGTTCAAAATTTAATATTCCCCAGCTATTTTTAGCATGTGATTTAGCCGTACCAAGATATTTTTTAGTATTGGAGTTTTCTGGGATCAAATAGAATTCTACATTTTTTGCCGCGGCCACCGTTCCTGTTATATCAATTTTTGTATTAATAGCTTTACCATTTTGCGGGCTGGTAAAAACAAAAGTTGGTGTAATATTGGTTACGGTGTTGCTATTTGGCGTCGTTTTCTGACTTGTAGTTGCGACAGGCTTTGTCGTGGATGGCTGGGTTGCTGTCTTTGTCGTATCTTGGGTTAGTGTCTGTGTAGTTTTGGTGATGGGGGCGGTAGCTGTGGTGGCAGTTAGGCTTTCCTTCACAGTTGTTGTCGGGTCTGTTGTTTGTTTTTGGATTACGTCCGTCGCAACTGTCGTGGCTGTCGGGACTGTTCCTGTGTTTAGTGAGCTCACATCGCTAGCGAGAATCCTTGTGGCATAAATTGTCAAAACAAGCATCGCGCAGGAAAAAAGGAGTAAGTTAAAACTGAGATGTTTTTTGGCGTTTTTCATATGTTTCATTTTGTTTTTTATTAGAACAAATTATTCTGTTTTGATTATAGCATAAAAGTAGAAAAATTTTGCATAGCGCGTTGCTTTTTGGGAAAAATAATGCTAGATTGTTGCTAGTGTTTAAATAATTTTTTTTATGAAAGGTATAATTTTGGCGGGGGGAACAGCGACGCGTCTTTTCCCGCTTACCGCGACAACTTCAAAGCAACTTCTTCCTGTCTATGATCGGCAGATGATTTTCTATCCCTTAAATGTGCTGATTAAGGCGGGAATAAGAGAAATTTTGATTATTGTTGCACCGGAACACTCAGGGCAATTTATTAATCTTTTAGGATCAATTTTCGAAGGCGCGGGAATTCACTTGGAGTTTCGTGTGCAAAAAATTCCCCGAGGCCTGGCTGATGCGTTCATTTTGGGTGAGACTTTCATTGGGGATGATTGTGTGGCGATGGCGCTCGGTGATAATATTTTCGAAGATGACCTAAGTGCTAAAATTAAAAAATTTGAAAAAGGTGGCCTGGTGTTTGCTAAAAAAGTAACTGATCCGGAGCGGTTTGGTGTGGTGGAGTTTGACGCGCGAGATCGGGCCATCTCCATTGAGGAAAAACCAAAAAAACCCAAAAGCGCCTATGCCCTGACAGGACTATATGTTTATGATAATCGGGTGGTAGAGATCGCCAAAAAATTAAAGCCATCGGCGCGAGGAGAAATTGAAATTACCGATATTAATAAGCGTTATATGAAATTGGGGGAACTGAAGGTAGAAAAAATCCGTGGCGCCTGGCTCGATGCAGGAACCTATGATTCTCTTTTAGAGGCCAGTGTTGTTGTGAAAAACAAAGGGCTCTACAGGCATTTTGATCCGGCAATTGACAAAGCCATCGCGCAGTTTAGTTTGGAGCTAAAAACAATTGCCAAAAAGCGTTTAAGTTGATTTTTTGCTTATTTTAACGCTTTATAGTAGGATGGGGCTATGAGTACGGATCTCGAAGAAATCAAAAATCGCCTAAATATCGTCGATATTTTAGGGCAGTATCTAAGACTGACTAAGGCAGGTACCAACTACCGGGCGCTCTGTCCTTTTCATAATGAAAAAAGCCCGTCTTTTATGGTCAGTGAGGAAAAACAGATTTGGCACTGCTTTGGTTGTCAAAAAGGGGGGGATATTTTTTCTTTTGTAATGGAAATGGAAGGCTTGGAATTCTATGACGCTTTGAAACTTCTTGCTGAAAGAGCGGGAGTGGAGCTTAAAAAAAATGCTCCGGGGACGCAGGAGAAAAAAAATCGTACACTGGAAATTTTGGAGCTGGCTACGAAATTCTATGAAGTGCAACTGTGGAAAGGCGCCGGCAAGGAAAAAATCGTGAGTTATTTGAAAGAGCGGGGACTAACCGAGGAAACAACCAAGCTCTTTCGCTTGGGTTATGCGCCAAATGGGTGGAGAAATATGTTGGAATTTTTAACTAAGCGTGGATATGGAGCACTGGAGATTGCAAAAACAGGACTATTGGTAGAAAAGACGCGTGAAAATAGCGCGGTAGACTATTATGATCGTTTTCGCGATCGCATTATTTTTCCGATTGGTGATTATTCGGGCAAGATTTTGGGCTATAGCGCTCGTGTTTCTCCTGGTGGAGACGAGTCGCAAGCTAAATATGTCAACTCCCCAGAAACAGAAGTTTATCATAAAAGCAATGTGCTCTATGGTCTGGATAAAGCCAGAAACGATATTAAACAGCAGGATTTTGTGCTTTTGGTTGAAGGCAATATGGATGTGATTGCAGCATATCAAGCGGGAATCAAAAATGTGGTGGCCGTTTCAGGCACAGCGCTTACACCAACGCAGTTGGACATTCTGAAGCGTTACACAAAAAACATCAAGATGCTCTTTGACATGGACTCTGCCGGAGAAGCGGCGACCAGAAAGAGTTTGAAACTTTGCTTTGCCAAAGAGATAAATGCGCAAATTGTGGAGCTGTTATCGGGCAAAGACGCGGCGGATGTGGCAAGAAATCATCCGGAAAAATTGCGCGCGGCGGTCGCGGCGTCGAAAAGTGCGATGCAATATCTCTTTGACAAAGCTTTTTCGACTTATGATAGAAGCAAGGTGGAAGACAAGAAAAAAATCAGTGTAAATCTTTTGGAAATGCTAAATGAATTTTCTAGTGAAATCGAAAAAAGTCATTGGCTTAAAAAAATCGCCGGGGAGTTGGAAGTGAGCGAAAGTGTGTTGACAGGAGAGCTCAAAAAAGCTAGACTAGGAGAAAGAATTCCGGCAAGAGCTCAAACTCAAGTTGACGAACTGGGCAGTTTAGCAGATCGTCAAAAAATTGATATTTTACTTGAAGAGCTAGCCGGCCTTATGCTTATCCTGCCAGACTACTGGAAGGATTTAGCGCTCAAAAAAGAATATTACGATTATTTTTTTCGCAATAATCTTCTCAAATTGATGCTAGAGCGGGGAGCGGAAGTTGGTTTTGACTTTGGCAAATTTTCCGGTGCGATTGATCGAGAATCTCAGCTTTTGGCAATAAATCTTTTTTCCCGTAAAAAATTTCGTCTAGGATTGAATAATAGTTCAGAGGAAATTTCAGTAGAAGAGTTACAAAAAGAAGCGATTGATGTTGCCGAAGCGATAAGATCGGAGATTAAAAAAGAAAAACAAGCCAAAGTGGAAAAAGATTTGAAATTGGCGGAAAAGCGAGGAGATAAGATGGCAGTGAAGCTTTTGCAAGAAGAATTTAGAAAAATTTTAGCTTTATAATTTTTTTAAAAACAATTTTTATGGCCAAGAAGAAGGTGGTGAAAAAAATAATCAAGAAAAAAAATAAATTGCGAGTGCTGGCGCGAAAAAAAGCTAGGCCGGTGGCGCATAAAATTTCCCAAAAAGCGAAAAAAAATGAGCGAACTAAAAAGACGGCATTAAAAAATAAGCGCAGTGCGCCAAAAAAAATTGTGAAAAAAATTGTAAAAAAAGTGGTCAAAAAAATAAATAAACCGAAAAAAAGCATCAAAAAAGTTGATGAAAAAAAACCGACGTCCAAGCGGACAGCGGGGCGTTTTACGATTAAAATTAAACCTAAAAAAATTATAGAAACAGAAGTCCAAAAGGGTAAAACTAAGTCTGGCAGCAAGAAAAAAATTGACAAAAAAGCCCAATCTGCTGAGCAAATCGAGCAAAAAAGAAATATTATCGATGACTTGGTCTATCGCTCCAAACAACGTGGGTTCATTACCGAAGACGAGATTTTGCACACCTTCCCCGATGTGGAGCGGGATATTGAAAAGTTGGAGGAGCTTTATGACCAGTTGGAAAAAAGCAGTATCAAAGTAATCAGCTCGGAAGAGATGATTAAGTTTGAAACGGATAAGATTTCGGAAAATTTTGAAAAAGAAAAAGCCACCAAAAAAAGTTCGCGCGCGAAGAATGATAGTTATGCCAATGGAATTTCTGATGACGTGTCGTCGGACTTGGTGCAAATGTACCTTCGCGAGATTGGACGCGTGGGACTTT
Organism: Candidatus Moraniibacteriota bacterium; assembly: GCA_049304095.1. Classification (GTDB taxonomy): domain Bacteria; phylum Patescibacteriota; class Minisyncoccia; order Moranbacterales; family UBA2206; genus UBA9630. The sequence continues at coordinate 11,700 of JBAQNU010000018.1, forward strand.
TGTCCACTGAAGAAGAGGTGGCGCTGGCCAAAAGAATTGAAAAAGAAGATTTAGTGGCCAAACAAAAGTTGACTGAAGCCAATCTGCGCTTAGTGGTCAGTATTGCCAAAAAATATGTTGGACGTTCTCACAATCTCTCACTTCTCGATTTGATTCAAGAGGGAAACATTGGGCTTTTTCGCGCGGTGGAAAAGTTTGATTACCGCAAGGGTTATAAGTTTTCCACCTATGCCACTTGGTGGATTCGCCAAGCTGTAACGCGCGCATTGGCTGATCAATCTCGCACAATCAGGATCCCAGTGCATATGGTGGAAACAATCAATAAATATACGCAAATCACAAGACGGCTTGTGCAAGATTTAGGACGCGAACCCCTTCCCGAAGAAATTGCCGTGGAAATGGGCGTGGAAGTGGAAAAAATTCGCCATATCCAAAAAATTTCCCAAGAAACAGTTTCCCTGGAAACAACAGTCGGGGATAGTGACGACGACAGCGTGCTGGGAGATTTCGTGGAAGACACGGAAACAGTGATGCCTAATCAATTGGCATCGAGAAAAATGCTCAAAGAACATGTGGAAGAGATTTTGAAAGATCTCACGCCGCGCGAACAGAAAATCTTGAAAATTCGTTTTGGCCTGGAAGACGGGGTGACGCACACCCTGGAAGAGGTGGGTCAGGAATTTGGTGTGACGCGTGAACGGATTCGCCAAATTGAAGCGAAAGCCTTGGAGAAAATTCGTGATCATAAGACGATAAAGAAACTGAGGGATTATTAGAATTGAGTAAAGCTATGATAGCAAAAACGCCCAGAGATAGGCGTTTTTTGGTTGACTTTCCTGCTAAAAATAAAAAGTGCCTTGCCATTCGGTATTTGTTCGGGTATAATAGAAATGTAGCAAAATAATTTTTTTAGAAAACATTATGATAACGCTAACAAAAAAACAAAAACAAGTACTAGATTATATAAATGAATATATTTCTGAAAATGGAATTTCTCCTACGATTGAAGAAATTAGAAAAAAATTAAAGCTTAAAGCAATTTCCACTATTCACGAGCATATAAAAACACTTACGAAAAAGGGTTATCTTTCGAAAAATAGAAAATCAGCAAGAAATATAACTTCAAAAAGAAAGATTAGGGTGATTGTGGAAGTTCCAATAGTCGGGACTATCTCAGCTGGACAACCCATAGAAGCAATAGAAGAACGCCAATCAACCATTTCTCTTGTGGATGATAATATTAAAAATACTAAAGAGCATTATGCGTTGCGGGTTGTTGGTGACAGTATGATTGAAGAAGGAATTTTTGACGGGGATATTGTTATAATCAAAAAACAATCCGTGGCAGAAAATGGACAAACGGTTGTAGCGATAATTGACGATAATCAAGCAACGCTCAAAAAAATTTATAGAGAAAAATCGAGATTTAGACTGGAACCAAGAAATCAAGCTATGCTACCATTTTTCAGAAAAGAAGTAGAAATTCGCGGAGTAGTCGTGCAGATTATTAGTAATATGAATAATCAAAAAACAAATGATTACTCGAAAAAGCAAAAGCATGGATTTCGAACGGTTGATTTATTTGCTGGCATCGGGGGCATAAGACTTGGGTTTGAAAATGCTGGCTTTAAAACTGTATTTGCGAATGATTTTGAACCACAGTGCAAAAATACTTATGATCTGAATTTTAAAGATTCTAAGCTAACTGTTGAAGATATAAGAAAAATCGGCATAGATGATTTGCCGGAATTTGATTTTTTGTTGGGCGGGTTTCCTTGCCAGGCTTTTTCTATCGCTGGATATAGACAGGGTTTTGATGATGAAAAAGGTCGAGGAAATCTATTTTTTGATATTGCAAGGATGATTGATTCTAGAAAACCAGCTGGTTTTCTGCTTGAAAATGTAAAAAATTTAAAAAGTCATGATGAAGGAAAAACCTTTAAAATAATAGAGGAAACATTAAAAAATCTTGGTTATTATGTGAAACACAAAATTCTCAATAGCATGGATTATGGAAACATCCCACAGAATAGAGAACGCATTTATATTGTTGGCTTTAAGGATAGAGATTATTTTGAAAAATTTGAATTTCCTAATCCCGTAAAGCTTACTAAAAAAATTACTGATCTATTGGAAAAAAATGTACCCGATAAATATTATTATAATCAAAAACCATTATTTGGAAAATTGAAAGATTTTGTGCGAGAAGAGGGGAAAGTTTATCAATGGCGTAGGCAATATGTTCGAGAAAATAAGAGCGGGGTGTGCCCGACTTTAACAGCGAACATGGGAACAGGAGGGCACAATGTGCCTATAATTAAAGATAAAAAAGGTATCCGGAAACTAACACCGTTAGAGTGTGCACGCATTCAGGGTTTTCCAGACAGCTATAAATTGCCAGAAATGGCCGACTCGGCGTTGTATAAGCAAATTGGAAATTCCGTTAGTGTTCCGGTTGTTGAGTTAGTGGCAAAACAAATGATGCTAGCAATGGGGTAGTTTTATATTTTTTTTGCAATATTGGATAAATTCTTTTCCGTTTCAGTGATTAATTTTTTGCTTTGCAAAAACGGAATACTTCTTTTAGCAATCCAAATATTATTTCTGTTCAAAGCTGGATTTCTTCCCACTGTGTGAAGATTGAAAAGATATGTTTTGCCCTTTTCTAAATTAAATACGCCGAGAGTTTTGTTCGATATGGCCACGTCCGTAAGGCAGTGGATAAAACGTCTCGAGCTTTTTTGATTCAGTTTTTCGTATAATTTTATTTTTCCTTTAAAATTAATTTCTCCAATAAACTCAGGATCGGGAAAATTACTATCCATGACGTATCTATCAAGAATTCCATCGGAAAAAGTACCAATTTTATTTAGCTTATTTTTAGCGATATTGTTAGTTGTTTGTTTTCCAGCAACTTCAAATATTTCTGTTTCATACATGAAAAATCCTTTTTTAAATTCTAGCCCATGCCTAGCTAACTCTTTTCCAGAGATTGCATACTCAATAACAATTTCAATATTGTCTATGGTTGTAAAATCTTTAAAAATTGGAGAGTTAAATTTATCTTTCAAATATATTCCAAGAAGATCTTTTTGCTTAGCGTTTCCAGGATTGTTGTTTTCTATATAAGCTCCGACAATATAAATATTTTCTGGTTTCGATGATTTTTTGATTGTTTCAAATTGTTCGAGTGTTAAACCTATCCATCTGTCATCTTTGGAGATATTTTTTATTTCAAGAAAACACCTTGGTTTTCTTTCTTTTCTATTTTCTATTACTGTTACAATATCTGGTTCATTCAGGACTTCATTGTTTTGTTTTATATCAAAATCGAGAACATAATCCTTCTTTGGATTGAGCGACCTCAATACATTGGAAACGCCGAGCTCCACTAGCTTTCCAATAATAAAACTATCCAAAACTCCACCCAAGCCTCTTGATGCACCGGAAGTACGAGAGGATTGTGACTTTTTTGGAGCAAGATGATACTGTAAGGCGAAGCTAAAGGCGGTATCAAAATCTTTTCTTGTGAGTTTGTATCGCATAATTTTAGTCAGTTAATAAATTGCTAATGTCCACCTTTAATGCTTTTGCGATTTTTTCGATATTTTCAAGGGTGATATTTTTTTCTGCCCTTTCAATCATTCCAATATAGGTGCGGTGGACTCCTGCTTTTGAGGCAAGTTTCTCCTTGGAGAGGCCTTGTCGTAAGCGTTCTGTTCGCACTTTTTCACCAAATTTTTTTAGGATCGCCTTGCGCATAAGTGTATAATTTTAAGCTAACTATAGTATACGGACTTGCTAAATTTTATTCTACATACTATAGTTAGCATATACAACAGGGCGAGTGCAAGGATTTGACAAATTTCCAACCATTTGCTAAATTGCTACTATGTTTAACTCAACCAAAACAATCCAGAAGAGCTATACTTTGTTTATTATCAGCGTCTTGATTATTATCAAGACCGGTTTTGGTTTCAGGAAAATGTGTAGGGGATGAGCAAAAAAACATTTTCACCAAACCAAAGCCGGTCTCGAAAGAGCCGGTTTTTTAGTTCTTTGAAAAGACTAGCAGTTGAGGCGGTGGTTTTATGAAAAATAAAGCCGGTGCCTTGATTGCTAGTAGAATTTAACGAAAATTAAAACCAGGGAGGTGGAAAGATGAATAGTTCGATCAGAGAGGTAGTCTTACTGGATACGTTGAAAACCAGTGATGGTGAGTATGTTCCACCTGGAACATATCCTGTCACGCAAATCTGTCTTAGGGATGGTAGCCGTGGCGTAGAAAAGAATTTGTTCTATCTGGATGGATTCGATGGTATTTGCATCGAGCTTGTGGGGCTGTATGTACTTAGGCAAGCAGGAAAAATTGATTTTTAAATCGGCCAAGTCTTTGCGCTAACCAGGCAAAAAGTCAAAGAGTTCTCACCGGACTAATGCCGAAAAAGATGGAAGGGAGAAGCAAAAACCATTGCTTTTTCCTTCCATTTTCCAAAAAAAAGCAAGAAAAAAAGGAGATGCAAATGAAAAAAGAAGATCGAAGAGCGGGTGGTGATCGACGGGAAAAAGTTATACCGGTTAAACCTGACCGGAGAAAAACTGCGAGAAGGTCATTCAAAATCATGCAACAAAGCAGCAGAAATTTTGTGGGGTGGCTTCTTAATGACACTCCTCGAAAAACAACTATTGATCCATTCGATGACTGCTCCAGTGTTTTTGTTGGCGATTGTCGCCGTGGATGGACGCCTGAAATTGAGCTCTAATGAGCTAAAGGGGAGAAGCAGATGAACCTGATTTGCTTCCCCCAACCTTAAAATCAAGTCAAATTTTCATATATATTGACCATAATTAGTATTGATGCTAAACTAACTTAGTAAAAAACAATGAATAGAAAAACCAATCAAAAATTATATAGTTTCTATTTCTTTAGCTTCTGGTTTAGCCAGATCGGTTTTGGTTTGCTTAAAATGGATAATGCATAATCGCTAAAATTCATTTCAAAATAACCTAAGCCGATCTCACGCGAGACCGGTTTTTTTGTTCTTTAAAACTGTTTTTTGGAATTTTGATGGTTGGAGTAAGAGTTTTATTTCGGATAAAACTTTTATTCAGCTGTTAAAATTAATCAAACGCAAAAGGAGAAAAACATGAAAATGCAAACTGCAAAAGTATTGCCAATGTCTAGGGTTACGGTGGGAGAACAGCCGAATTTCAAAGATCGGGTAAAGAAATTACGAGCAGATATTAGGAGTAGGCAGTTGGAGGATCGGACTTTATTGATTCAGGAAAAGGAAGGTTTCGCTTACCTTTGGGCGAGTGGCTCAGAAAATTTTCTTTCTGGAATGGCTATCCTCAAGGGCGAAGGTTATGAAGATGTGTTATTTGGATCCCATGAGCAGGGAGGGATCTTCTCTGCAACATTGATTAAAAAACAGTATGCAACTGGAAAGGGCGGGTGGTAAAATTACCACCAAGATTATCCAGGGGACAAATGCGAGAACCATTTCGCATTTGTCCCTAATTACAAAATCAGATAACTTTAGATATATTAAAAAAATTAAATAAAAAAACTTTCCACAAGAGGGAAAGTTTTTTATTTCAAGTATTTTTCTATAAAACCTAAGCTTTTCTCGATTGTCTGATTCTTTCAGTTTCGCTTAAATATTGTTTTCGTAGCCTCACTGACAGGGGAGTAACTTCCAAATATTCATCATCAGCGATGATTTCTAGTCCTCGTTCAAGCGTAACTCTAGTTGGCGGAGTGAGTTGAATGGCTTCATCTGCTCCGGAAGAACGCATATTGCTCATCGCTTTGCCTTTAGTTGGATTGACCGCCATATCTTGTCCCTTGGAAGTTGTGCCAATCACCATACCTTCATAGACTTCCGTTCCCGGTTCAATAAACAACGTGCCACGTGTTTGGAGATTAGCTAGAGAAAAGCCAAGTGCTTTTCCGGTGGCCATGGAAACCATTGATCCAGTGTCGGCTTTTTTAATTTCGCCTGCATATGGTCGAAAACCAATCACCCGACTACAAAGAATGCCTTCTCCACGCGTGTCGATCATAAATTCTCCGCGATATCCCAAAATTCCCCGTGTAGGCACTTCAAAAATTAGGCGCATCTGGGTGCCAGTTTGCTTCATGTTCATCATGATGCCTTTTCTTTTGCCAATTTTTTCAATCACCACGCCGGAAGTTTTTTCTGGCACGTCAACCGTCAGTTCTTCAAAGGGTTCTGATTTCACGCCGTCAATTTCTTTGACAATGACCCGTGGTTTTGACACTTGCACTTCAAAACCTTCACGGCGCATATTTTCGAGAAGAATGGCCACGTGCAATTCGCCACGGCCAAAGACGGTGTAGTATTCAGTGGTAGAAAAATCAATTTTCAGTCCCACATTAATTTCCAACTCTTTCATCAGACGTTCTTTGATTTGTTTGTTGGTTACGAGCTTGCCTTCACGTCCAGCAAAGGGGGAGTCATTCACCAGAAAATTTAGTGAAATTGTTGGCTCATCAATACTAATGTAAGGCAAGGCCTCTTGATCGGGAGTGGCGCAGACTGTTTCACCGATGTCAATTTTGGGAATGCCAGCAATCATCACAATATCTCCCGCTGTTGCTTCGCTGACTTCTTTTCTTTGGGTTCCCATGAAAGAAAAGAGTTTGGTAATTTTCCCCACCTCATTGGTGCCGTCACTTTTTTTCACTGTGACTGTGTCGCCAAAATGAATCACGCCTTCATAGATGCGACCAATTCCGAGGCGCCCGAGAAAGTTATCATAACCTAGATTGAAAAATTGCATGCGTAGTGGCTTGTCTTTGTTACTCAGTGGCGTGGCAGAAACGCGGGCGATGATGGTATCGAGTAGCGGACAAAGATCAGTAGAGGTGTCTTCTAAGTGCAACTTGGCGATGCCTTCGCGAGCAATGGCATAGACCGTTGTGAATTCCAACTGTTCATCCGACGCGCCTAAATCCAAGAAAAGCTCAAAGACTTGTTCTTGCACCATATCTGGATCAGCCGCTGGCTTGTCGATTTTGTTAATCACTACGATTGGTTTGAGGCCAAGTTCGAGGGATTTTTTCAAGACAAATCTAGTTTGGGGCATTGGGCCTTCTTGGGCGTCAACCACGAGAACCACGCTATCGATTGAACGAAGAACGCGTTCCACTTCCGAGCCAAAATCAGCGTGGCCTGGGGTGTCCACAATATTGATTTTGGTATCTTTATAGACGATAGCGGCATTTTTGGAATAAATTGTGATGCCTCGCTCTTGCTCCAGGGTGTTACTATCCATTGTTGCCCCTTCGGCGACTGTTCCAGTTTGGCGCATAATGGCGTCAGTGAGGGTGGTTTTTCCATGGTCCACATGGGCGATGATCGCGATATTTCTAATTTCCATAACTACGAATTACCTGCCTACCAACAGGCAGGCGAATCCCGTACCTGCCTACCAGGAGGCAAGCGAATATACGAGAGATTGGTATTTAATTAAGTGTATTAAACATAAACTTTATTCTACCCTCAATTTAAAGCTTTGTCAAAGAAAGGGTTAAATAAATTGAAGCCGCAGGTTTTGCGGCTTCGTGGTGGGCGTTCTCTATTTTTCGCCCAAATCACCCAAAAGGTCCAATATCTCTTGGGGAGTGAAATCTGATTGAGGAATAGAGGCTTCCTCAATAGCCAGTAGGGGAAGAATTTCGGCAACTGTTTCGCCGAATTCAGCTTCTTTTTGACGCTTCCAACGATTTCCTTGGTGAGTCATTCTGAAACCATGTTCTGCTAAAAACTTCACGATTTCAACCGTTGTCATCGGTCCGACAATGCTTTTTTTGTCGTCCGTTTCAAAAATAATGGCCATTTTTTCCATTACAACCTCCTTGTGTTTAAAGAACGTTTATTTATCTTTCCAAATCCAAGACTTCGTCAATTCTGACTTGATAGACAAAATCCGGCACGTGACTAACGAGAATCATGGCTCCCTTGAATTCATCCAGGGCTTTGGCAATAACTGGCAAATGACGAAAGTTGATGTGATTGGTGGGTTCGTCGAGAATAAGCAATCCCGGCTCTATTAGGACTAGTTGTGCAAAAGCGACAAGACCTTTTTGTCCCTCAGAGAGGCTACCGATTTTGGAATTAATCAAATCTTTCGTGATGAGAAAACCAGAAGCGACTGAGCGCAGGCGCTCTTCATCCTTTTCGCGCATCACAGAAATTAGGGCATCATAGACCGTATCCTCAAAATTCAAAGTAGAAAAATCTTGGCGATAATAGCCAACGCGCACTTCAGGCGCAATTTTGGCGCTGGTAGCGGAACCATCGGCGAGCGATTCCAAAAGCGTGCTTTTGCCGATGCCGTTTGGTCCAGAAAGTAAGAGATGCTGATTTTTATGGAGAGATATGCTGACGGATTTTTCAATCGGTTCATAGTTCCGCACGGTAGTTACCGAAGAGATGTTGATTATTTCTACAGGCAACTCTTCCTGGCAGGGGATCGAAAATGCGCGAATAGCCCGATCTTCTTTTCGCACATCTACCTTAGCTTCCTCCATTTCTGCCGCTTTATCGCGCATGCGCCGTGCCACAAGTCGCATCTTTCCACCTTTGTTGGCAAAAAAATTGGCTTTTTCCTTGTTGGCAATAATCTCTTTTTCATATTGGGCATTTTTGCGCTTCTCTTTTTCAATTTGCGCAGCGATTTCTTCCACTACGGTGTAGTAGTCGCCAGTATATTGCTGGACCTTGTGGGTAAAAATATCAAGATAGATCACGCCTTCAGTAAAGGCATTGAGAAAATCGGCGTCATGGGAGATGACAATGCAAGTATGGGGATAGTTTATGAGAAATGCGGTGAGATGTTCGATGCCGGCAGGGTCAAGATTATTGGTCGGTTCGTCAAGAATGAGTAAATCGGGATTGGTAATGAGGGCAGAAGCCAGCAGAAGCCGCGCTTGTTGTCCGCCAGAAAAAGATTTGACGATTCGCTCTTTTGGCGCTTCGAGATTGACAATTTTGAGGACTGCATCAATCTTTGGATCAAGATTGTACATTTTTTCCGTGAAACGTTTTTGGAAAAACTCACGCACGGTGAGTGTGAGCTCTTCGCGCGGGATGACTTGTTTGGCATAAGCAATAGTAAGTCTTTCTGAGAGATGGATTGTGCCAGCATCCGGTTTTAGGGCTTTGGTGATGAGACTGAGAATGGTGGTTTTTCCAGCGCCATTTTGACCCATGAGCGTGATTTTTGAGCCTTGACGCAAAGCAAAAGAGACCTCATCGAGAATCACTTTCTCGCGAGAATATTTGAAAGAGACATTATTAAATCTAATAGCGAGTTCGTTTCCCGACATAATTTAGAAAAAGATAAAAATATAATCTCATACACTGAGAATTTATGGTAGCATATATTTTTGAAAAAGAAAAGTAGGCATATTTACAACTTTAATGTAACCTGACATAATACAAATATAAGTAACCAATAAAAATAAAAAAATGAACAACAAAAAAATTCCAACCAGCACAGGCGCAATTGTGCTCATAATTATCGCCCTTACGGTTTTTGGGGTGGTGTGGGGGTGGGAGAAAAATCAAGAGGTAATTGAACAATCACAAGTTGCAGTTAATATAAAAAAACCGGCGGCGACACAAGAAAATCAGCAAAATCAAGTTGCTAACCAAAATACTTCCCAGGGAGTAGAATTTCCAACAATTTCAACGCAACCAGGCATGAGATTAGAAGACATAATCAAGCAGGCTATATACAAAAAGTCTCCGGATTGGAAAAATAGAAATTATGATATAGTGGTAACCGTTGAAACAAGTAAAGAAAATTATGCCATTGGAAGATTTGTTTATGATGGTTACAATGTTACTCGAGACGGAAGCCATCACAATACAGGAGAAGAAATTTGGTTTGCCGCAAAATCTGATGAAAGTTGGACGCTGACAGGGGTTAGCGGCGCTGGATATTGGGGATCATGTCAGAATTTTAAAAAATATAATTTTCCATTAGATATGACTCCTGATTGTTGGGATACAGATAAAAATATTCTGATCGAGACTTCCAATCCAAAGAGGTTTTATCCTGATGGTTTTACGAAGACAGATAAGAAGGAATTGATTCAAGCATTTATTTCTTTCATAAAGGAGCAAAAAAAATCTGGAAAATGGGAGCCAGATAGCTATTTGCAAAAAGATTTATATGTTAAAGTTGACAAAAAAGTCGGTAATTATATTTATGGAGCAATGTTGATCAGTGGGAGCCAAAACATTAGTACGCCATATTTTTTAGCAGTAAAAAAGAATAGCGAATGGATCGTTGTGCATAATGGCCAAGATATTCCTAATTGCAGTGCTATTTGTCCCTACAAATTTCCACACGAAATAATAGGTACGTGCTATGACGATGTAAGTAAAACAGAAAAGAAAAATCTTTAACGCTCTAAATCTATTTATTAAAATAGGGCAGGACTTATTGGGTCCTGCCCTTTAATTTTTTCGGCATGTTAGCCGAAAACTTTTATGGCGTGAAATAGATATAACCAAGAATCTCGAAATCAGCTGGATATTCATCATGTTCACTTACCAATTGACAATCATTGAGGCACCAATTGGAATCGTGAATGGTGATAGTGCCGTCGCCATTTATGGATTTCACGACACCAACATGTCCCACGTCCATATTCTTTGATGTGTCTATGTCGAATACGATAATTGCGCCTTCTCTTGGAGTGCTGCCAGTGGAATAGTTTTGAGCTTGTGCCTGTGAAAAGCATTGATATGCAGGACCATTACAGGCATCGTATGAAATTTCCGTTTCATAACGAACGTATGGAACACATTCTCCGCCGTTACCAGAACTTTGCTTAAAATTCCCCACAGCATTTCGGAAAGTTTGGAAAAACTTCGCCGTCACTTCCAACGCTTCATTCATTGTAAACGTTTCCGGATTGTTGGTGGAGCTACTTGCTCCGCCATTCCATTCCCAATAGGCAAACGCATATCCCGTATTAGGATAGGCTGTCAGCTCGACTTCGGAATTCAGCGTATAATTATATTGGCAGTAATTGTTGGAATTGTAGCCACACTCAATTTCCTGGTCAGTTGAGGCCACGCCACCACCGGCAACTGGATCAGGGCTGACAGTCAACTGAAATGAGTTAGCACTTAAAAATAAAGCATAAGGAGAGTAGTAGTTATAAGCATTTTGGGTACTCACATAGTTAGTGCGACAACCACTATCTATACCCATTTGGCCAATACTTTGATTTGTTATTTGTGGAACATACAGCTGGATATTATTCTCATCACAACCATATAAATTGCCATCGTAATACCAAATGGCCTCGGTAACTTGTATCCACCATTGCCAGCCACCGTAGACGCGGAAAGCGGGATAACCCTGAGAATTATCAGGATTATAAAAAAGAGTCATTTCGTGTCCGGCGCAAGCATCATAAAGATGCAAAACATCCGAATAGGTAACGCCCCTTTCTGTGTGCGGAACAGAAAAATCAGTAGGCATTGAACAGCCGGAAAAAGATGGGGTGGACAATAAGAGATTAATGAAAATTATCGTCAAAATTACTAAACATTTTTTCATAACGCGAATCTCCTTTTTGGTTTTTGAGTTTTTGAATAAATCAGCTTTTTGTCGTTTCAACTTTTCTCATAATCGCAGTGCATCGCCTCCTTTCTGTCTCAATTGAATTGTTAAAAAACGAATTTGGTTTGCTCCGATTTGAGCTAACTTTAGATTATCTTACCCCCCCCAGGCAGAGATTGTCAAATAAACGGCAAAAAATAGGGGCGGTTGCTGAACCGACCCTACGATAGAATGCAGGTATAATATTTCCTATTTCGGTAAGTTTCCAGCTGTTCCATCAGCGGGAGTATTTGTGGTAGCTTCAACGGGAGTAGTTGTGGCTCCATCGGCGGTTGGCGCAGTGGCGCTGGTATCAGTCGTTGCCTTGGGCGTCTTAGCTTTTTTTGGTGCTTTTTCACATTTAGCAAAGCCCAGGGAAAGCAGTTTGTTTTTCTCATATTTTGCTCCAGCATAGAACATTACAGCGGCAACAAGGATGAGAATGGCGGCTCCAGCGAGAGTCTTTTTTTTGTATCCATAAAATTCACTTTCCCAATTTACAGTGTTCATTATTTTTTCAAATTAGTTGATTAACTTATTTCGAGCATAGCACGGAAAAAGGCTTTTGCCAAAAATTAGCCAATTTGTGCTATAATGGCCTGAGATTAAAGTAGTTTGAAATTATTAAGAGTTACACATTTCCCCTCACAGCCATATTGACTAAAAAAATAACTCGAACGCTCTTTTTTCTTTTCAAAACTTTCCCTCATTCGACGGCATCCAATGGAAAGTTTTGAAGAAAAAAGGCATTCTCAAACAAGATTTTTTTAGCCAATACGGCTGACTCGGGAAAATGTGTAAGATATGATTATGTTAGAAAAAGTTAATTTCCCCAAAGATCTAAAGAAGCTGACTCCCGAAGAGCTCGCAATACTTGCTGGGGATATTCGTCAATTTCTTTTGGAAAAAGTTTCCAAAAGTGGCGGGCATCTGGCTTCAAATCTTGGTGTGGTGGAACTTACCATTGCCTTGCACAAATTCCTAGATTGCCCGATGGACGCTTTGGTTTGGGACGTGGGGCATCAAAGTTATGTGCACAAAATTCTCACTGGTCGAAAAAAGCTGTTTGTTACTTTGCGTAAAAAAGGAGGTCTCAGTGGCTTTCCCGATCCGGCGGAAAGCAAATTTGATCTTTTTAAAACCGGACATGCCAGCACTTCCATCTCAACTGCGATGGGTATTGCGGAAACAAATCGACGACTGGGTAAAAAAGCGCGCGTGGTGGCGGTGATTGGCGATGGATCTTTCACGGGAGGTTTGGCACTTTGCGCCATCAATCAAATTGGCTATTTGCAGACAAAGATGACGATAATTATGAATGACAATCGCATGTCGATTGCCGAAAATGTGGGTGCGCTTTCGCTCTACACCAAAAGAATTGAAAAAACTCAAACTTATTTGGAAGTGAAAAAAAATATTGAACGCTTGCTTTCACGTTGCGCGGCGTCGGATAGTGCGAGTTGTCTTGGAGATATTAAAAAATTAAAAAAATCTTTCAAACAAGTGGGCACGCCGGGACTGCTATTTGAAAAATTGGGCGTGCACTATATCGGCCCAATTGATGGACATTCGATTGAAGATGTGCAATTGGCACTCAAAAAAGCCGATAACTATCCTGGACCAGTGCTCATCCACGTCAGAACAACCAAAGGCTCTGGCTATCAGTTAGCGGAAAACGGTGCAGAAAAATTTCATGGTGTTTCTCCCTTTGATTTGGAGAATGGCAATAGTCAAAAAAAATCGGAGAGCAAATCATTTACCGATATTTTTGGCGAAACAATTCTCGCGGAAGCGAAAAAAAATCCCAAAATCATTGGTATCACCGCGGCCATGCCCAGCGGGACGGGACTCAATAATCTGGCCAATATTTTGCCCGAGCAGTTTTTTGATGTGGGAATTTGTGAAGAACACGCCGTCGCATTTGCCGCAGGGATGGCCAAAAATGGTTTTTCACCGATCGTGGTAGTCTATTCGACTTTTATGCAAAGAGCCTTGGATCAAGTTATCCACGATGTGGCGTTGCAAAATTTGCCAGTCATTTTTGCGCTGGACCGTGCGGGGTTGGTGGGTGAAGATGGTCCGACGCATCACGGAGTTTTCGATCTCAGTTTTTTGCGTTTCATTCCTAATTTGGTGCTCATGGCACCACGCGATGGAGAAGAGTTATCTTCTATGCTTAGGTTTGCTCTAAAATTAAAAAAACCGGTGGTCATTCGCTATCCCAGGGGGAGTGCAGAAAGTAAGTTAGAAGAAAAATTTGTAAATTTGAAACGCATGCCAATTTTTTTGGGAAAAGCTGAGTTAATTAGGAAAGGTAGAAAAAAAGTGATCATCTCTCTGGGCAATCAAATCGAAAAAGCGCTTACTCTGGCTAAAAAAAATTCAGATTGCGCAGTCTATAACGCTAGATTTATAAAACCGCTTGATCCAGAATTAATTCGCGCAATTAAAAATGCCGATGAAGCAACTATTCTTGAAGAAAATGTTAAGGCTGGTGGATTTGGCAGCGCCATTCTTGAGGAGTTGGCAAGACTGAATATCAAAACAAAAATAAAACTCATCGGCATCGCTGACGAGTTTGTGGAGCATGGCGAGGTGTCAATTCTGCGGGAAAAATATTTGAACTAAACTAGGAGTTACACATTTCCCCTCACAGCCGCATTGACTAAAAAAATAACTCGAACGCTCTTTTTTCTTTTCAAAACTTTCCCTCAATCGGCGGCATCCAGTGGAAAGTTTTGAAGAAAAAAGGCATTCCCTGCCTGCCGGCAGGCAGGTCAAACAAGATTTTTTTAGCCAATACGGCTGTTTCGGAAAAGCGTATAAGTAATATAAATTTTATTCCACCGTTACACTTTTAGCAAGATTGCGTGGCTTGTCGACATCCAGTCCCTTGGCTACACCGAAATAATAGGCAAAAAGTTGCAAGGGAAGCACAGTGAGAAATGGCGTGAGCATTTCTAGCGTTTTGGGAATATAGATCACGTCATCAGCAATTTTTCCAATTTCTTTGTCACCCTCTGTTGCGACGGCAATAATGCGTCCGCCGCGCGCTTTGATTTCCATCATACCGCTGATATTTTTTTCATAGACACTATCGCGCGGTACGACAAAAACAGTGGGAAATTTTTCATCAATAAGGGCAAGCGGGCCGTGCTTCATTTCACCAGAAGGATAGCCTTCGGCGTGCACGTAGGAAATTTCTTTGATTTTTAGTGCGCCTTCCAAGGCGATAGGAAAATTATACTTTCTGCCTAAATAGAGGAAATCTTTAGCCGAGGAATATTTCTTAGCTATTTTTTTAATGTCACGTGATTTTTTCAAAACATTTTCCATGAGTACGGGAATTTTTTTGAGTTCTCCGGCAATTCTTTTGCTCATCACATAGGACATATCACGTTGTCGCCCAAGCATCAGAGTCCAGATTGCCAGGGCAGTTAGCTGGGAAGTGAAAGCCTTAGTGGAAGCGACGCCAATTTCCGGGCCAGAAAGCGCATAGGTGCCTGCATCAGTTTCCCGCGCGATAGTTGAACCGACCACATTCACGATGCCCAAAACTAACGCCCCTTTGTTTTTTGCTTCACGAATGGCGGCGAGAGTGTCCGCGGTTTCTCCGGATTGAGAGATGGCAATAACGGCCGTGCGATTGTCTAACAAAATTTTGCGATAGCGAAATTCGCTAGCATATTCCACTTCTGTGGGAATGCCAGCATATTCTTCCAGCATATATTCGCCGACGAGGCCAGAATAATAGGAAGTGCCACAGGCAACGATAATAACTTTATTAATTTTGCGCAAACGTTTTTCCACTGAGTGTAATCCACCAAGAACGGGAGTGGCGCCTTCGCGGAGAAATGTATCAATTCGGCCCAGTAGTCCATTGCGAACAGAGCTGGGTTGTTCAAAGATTTCCTTGAGCATAAAATGTTCAAATCCATTCTTTTGTGATTTTTCCACTGTCCAATTTAGTGGTGTGATTTCTTTGCTCACTGGTTTGTTACCGATGTTAGTGATTGTAAAACCATCCTGACTAATTTCGGCCACCTCGCCATCATCAAGATAAATTACTTTTTTAGTATGGCGCACAATCGCACTGACATCAGAAGCAATGATGAATTCGTCCTGGCCGATACCAAGAACCAAAGGACTACCCAGGCGAGCAATAATAATCTTATCAGGCTCTTTCTTGTTAATAATTGCCAAGCCATAGGTACCGCGGAGCATTTTTAGCGCTGAGAGAACGGATTTTTTAAAGTCTAATTTTTTATTAAACTCTTCAATCAGATGCGCAATTATTTCCGAATCCGTCTCGGACACGAATTTATGCTTTTTTTGGATTAGTATTTTTTTTAGTTCCCCATAGTTTTCGATTATTCCATTATGCACTAAAAAAATATCTCCGTGGCAGTCGCCATGCGGATGAGAATTGAGGTCGCTTGGTTTTCCATGCGTGGCCCAGCGAGTGTGCGCGATGCCCAGCGTGCTTTCCGTTTTGACTTTTTCCATTTTCTGAGAAAGTGCAGAAACTTTCCCCACTGCCTTCACTGTTAAAATCCACTCCTTTTCCACTAGCGAGATGCCCGCGCTATCATATCCGCGATATTCCAATTGGCGCAACCCTTCCAAAAGAATCGGCGCTGCTTTCTGCGACCCAATGTAACCAATAATTCCACACATAGGTTTATGATTAATTGATTAAATTATTTTTCTCTAACTTTTGAATTATTTTCAAAACCTGGTCTAAATTTTTTGCCGTAAAATCACAATATTTGTCCACTTTGTCAGCATATCTTCCGGCGCTTCTTTGCATCAAAAAAGTAATTATCTCAGGAAACTTTTTTTTCACTTCAAAAATATATTCAGTGCGATCATCTAGAAAGTACATTTTTTCTGTAGAGGCTTTTTTTTGCCGGATAAATTTTGAAATTCCTGTTGCTTTGGATTTTTCGGCGATGATGAGTTTTGAAAAATATTTTTCCAATCCTGCGCCATGCAATTTAGCTGTTTGCATTTCGATGTTGCCATAAGTCACGAGAAAAAGTTCTTCCTTTTTGAAATTTCCAAGAAAAGTGAGAGAGTCTGCAAAGACGTAGCGCCGAAGATCTTTCAAAAACAGCGCCAATTCTTTTTCTAACTTTTTTCCGTCAAAAGAATAGTTCTTTTGCAAAAGTGCAATTTGTTTTTTCGGGTTATAGCATACCTTGCAACTGGCGGTCTTTCCAATGACGATTTGGTAGGAGGTGTCAAAAGCTTTTTTGGTGATACCATGGCGAAAAAATAACCCAATCAAGTCTTTTTTAAAGTCTTTGGTGCAAAAAAGTGTGTCGTCAAAATCAATGAAAATTTTCATCAGATTTTATTTAATATTTTTATTATACTGCTGGCCAATTTTTCACTATCATGGCGGATAAAAGATTGTCCCTTTTGTGTCGTCGCAATTTTAGTATTTTTTATAACAGTCGCTTTGATAACTTCATAGTTTCTGCTTTTTTCTCCCGTTTCTTTGACGATAGAGTTCTTTCCTTCTCTTTTTTCATATTTTGCTATCAAGGCGGGGTCTATTTTACCGCTATTTTTAATAACTAGATTAATCCTAGGTAGACCAATCAGCGCATTCAGTCCATCAACATAACTCTCTAAATTATATCCATCAGTTTGTCCTTTTTTATTCGTAAGATTGCAAATGTAGACAATTTTAGCACGGGAATTTTTCAGGGCTTTGGCAATATCCCTAACTAACAAATTGGGGACAATGGAGCCATAATAATCTCCC
This sequence comes from Candidatus Moraniibacteriota bacterium, assembly GCA_049304095.1. GTDB lineage: Bacteria > Patescibacteriota > Minisyncoccia > Moranbacterales > UBA2206 > UBA9630. The sequence goes on from JBAQNU010000018.1 coordinate 29,125, forward strand.
GGACCGATTATGATCAAATCAGCCTCTTTGATTTTTTCGACAGCTTTTTTATTAGCAGAAACTGAGGGTTTTAGAGATATTTTTCTGAGGCCAATCCTTCTGATTTCTTCGTTGTGATCAAGATTATTCTCGCCAATGATAATTTTCCCATTTTTAAGTTCTATGTGCATGCGCACAGCTTGATTTATCACCGGCACAACTTCTCCTTTTATATTCAATATCCTAGAAGCTTCTTCGATGCCAGATAGAAAATTACCCTTGATTTTTTCCAGAGCAGAGAGAAAAAGATTGCCAAAACTATGTCCGTTGAGTGTGCCATTATCAAAGCGATAGTTCATTAGTTCGCGCATGATTTGCGAAGAATCACTGAGCGCGACAAGGCATTGGCGCACATCGCCGGGAGGCAAGACTCCCAACTCATCACGCAAAATTCCAGTTGATCCGCCGTCATCAGCCATCGAAACGATGGCTGAGAGATTAACTGGATATTTTTTCAGTCCAGTTAGTAATACGAAACTGCCAGTACCTCCTCCAATTGTGACAATATTTTTTTTGCGCATAATCTTGAATTGATTATTCTAGAAAATCCCAAAGTGAGAGAAATATCATTTTTTGTGTTTCATAGATCATTTTGTTTTCGACCAAAATTCCCACTGGCGAACCTTGGGAGTCGCGAGAGATGAACGCGCATTTTCCGCTGTAAATCAGGATAAATGTGGCGGAGTTTTTGTCTGTGCCCAACCAACGACGATGATCTAGCCCGTGCAGGTTTCCGCCTTTGGCCAAGGAAATTGATTTCACGCGGATATTTTTTTTGATTCTGTCTTTAGTGAACGTGGGATAGGCCTTATGGATGTCCGCGCTCGCCTGGGTGGAAGAATAGATATAGTATTCACGCTGTTCTTCCGGCAAAATTTGCATGGAAGAAAGTAGGTCGTCCAGAATAGTTTTTATGCCAGCTCGATTTTGATAGAGCTTGGAAACGGGAGTGAGATCTTTTTTATCTTGAATTGATTTGAGCTCAGGAATGATATCCAAAATTCCATTTTTGACTTCTTTGATTTCCTGCTCTCTTTTTTTTAAAATCTCCAATAGTTTTTCTGGCTCTTCGGCCACAAAACGCTGTTTTTTTTCTTGATAGTAGTAGCTGACCAGCCCCATTTCTTGCAGACGCTTTAGTGTATCATAAGCCGTTCCGCGATTAAGCGCGGAAACCTCTGCTAGTCCGCGCACAGAAATGGCGCCATATTCCAAAAGCGCTAGATAGATCTGAGCTTCCTTGTCATCAAGACCAAGTTTTTTGAGTATTGTTATATCCATATATTTTAAAAAAAATGTTACAAAAAAGAAGAAAGGAATAAATGCGTTGATTTATTCCAGTGGGTGAAAGGAAGGGGAGAGGCGAGGAAGGAGGGAGAAAAGAGTTAGAGAGTGTGAGAGTGTGAGAGAAAAGAGTGAGGGGAGAAACAAGAGGAGCGAGGGAAAGAAAGAGGGGAGGGTGGTGAAGAAGAAAGAAAAGAAGGGAGGGCGACTGATAAAAGAGTTAAAATTTATCAGCAGGGAAATAAACAGTGTTTATTTCCGCTACCCAAAATCGTTTCTTTCCAATTCAATGAGCTTCCTTTCAAGAGCTCATTTTTTTGGTAAAGGTACTAACTAAGTCCAGTATAGATTATGGGCGAAATCTTGTCAAGTATTTTTCGTATGATTTTTGTATATTGCCTAATTTTGCTTTGAAATAGGCAAATAGTATGCATTGCATTGTCAATAATAATCCTGCAATTATTTTGTAGAGACGCAATTTATTGCGTCTAGAGTGGGCGTCTCATGTAATCTATTGATTTATTCATTATTCTTTGCTAGACTGAGTTTGTTTTGTAATTTACAAATCAAATATTATTCCGCGATAGTCCGACGCACTGGTCGGACTCCGACAGCGGAGCTCGTCGGAGCTCAATCGTGTAAAGGTTATTATTATGGCCTTCGTGTATATATTGCAAAGCAAAAAAGACAGTCGTTTTTATGTGGGAAGCACTAATGATTTAGAAAGAAGAATTAGTGAGCATAAAAATGGGAAAACTCCATCAACGAAAAGGTTTGGTGGTATAGAGTTGGTTTTTAATCAAGAGTATGTTTTCCTGAATGATGCAAGACGTATTGAGAGAAAATTAAAAAAATTGAAAAGAAGAGATTACTTAGAGAAAATTATTCAAGATGGCTTTATTAAAATAAAGCCTGACTAGTTTTTAACATTCGGTTAGTAATTTTTATTAATCGAAATTTGAAAACTAAATATTCCGCGATAGCTCAATGGTAGAGCAGTTGACTGTGGTACACATCCTTCAGGTATAGTATAATTTATACATGAAGGAAACCCGAAAATACGCTGACCGCCGAGAGTATATAAAAAAAGCTGTTTCAAAAAGACGTAAAAAGCTTCGAGAAATGGCGATTGAATACGGAGGCGGTAAATGTGCCCTTTGTGGTTATGATCGTTGCAGTGATGCATTGGAATTTCATCATGCCAACTCTTTGGAAAAAGAATTTGGCGTTTCTCAAGCGGGTCTCACTCGTAGTTGGGAAAGAGTAAAAGGTGAAATTGAAAAGTGCGTGCTTGTATGCGCGAATTGTCATAGAGAGTTGCACAATAACATACGCAGCCTTCCAAAGAAACTTGGAAGTGAAGAATGAGGTGAATTGCTGGAAGCCTAATATTCCTCAGCGGGAATTATGGTAATCAGCAGCCAATCCTCGCTACGGCGAGGCAGGTTCAGAGACTATCTTGCAAGAGAGTACTGTCCCGATTAATCGGGACGGGAAGCGCCTCACTCCTTAGTAATGAGGAGATGATATAGTCCACCCTTTTTGGAAACAAAGAGATTATGTGTAATCAATTGGTTCCAGGTTCGAGTCCTGGTCGCGGAGCAAGGTATATTTAAAGGCTTAATAAAGCCTTTTTTGGTTGGTTGAATTTGACAAACTTTGTATTTCGTGCTAAGCTCTCCAGTTAGTTCTTTTCAATTTAATATCGCACAAACTAACAATAAAGGAATTAAATTTGTTGATTATTTTATTGTTAGTTTGTGTGTTTTGTTTAGGGTTTTTCAAATTGACCTTTATATTATTGGAGGTGCTCAAGTGTCTGATCCGCATGAAGCTGGAGAACTGTTGACAAAGGAGATTGTTGGGAAAACTCTTTATTCCCACGTCGCTGCCTGCAAGGGCAAAATGGTAAAGCTTTTCATAACTGAAGTTGGCTACACTCATACTTCCTATGAGACAGAAGATGGTAAGGTGGGGAGTTTTGTGACTGGCAGTCAGGGAAAGGGAGCTAGAAACTGGGAGGCAATTAGCTTCGAGCTTGCGAAAAAAGAAGCCCTTCGGTATCATGCACAGGAAATGAGGGTTGTCGAGAGAAATCTTTTGGCTTTGCGTAAGGCCACTATTTCCATTGGTGCAATGAAATCAGCAGACTCAGAGCTGGTGGAGAAAGATGAATGCTGGAAAAAATCTCTCGAATATAGGTATTGTGTTTCTCAAGCGGGAGAAGTCAGGGTTGCCACTAATCCTAACAACTATTGCAAAAACATCCACTATGCCCTTGAGTTGTTTCAAGTGCTCATCGGCAAAATTCCATTTTCCTATGAAATTTCTTCGGAACCCGAGTTTGTTATTCTGGGGGGAGATTTCAGAAAGCGAATAATGAGCGTTGAGGTGTGCGTCAGGCATAATCTCGAAGAAAAAGATGTCATTGCAAAACTAAAGCAAGCAGGATTTCGAGAGGGAATGGAAATAATTCTATAAACAAAAGCTAAAAACCATTGGAATCCCTATTAAAAAAAGAGGAGTAAGAAGATGCATACAAAAACCGTAAAACGCGGCGGGAGTGAAGAGACTCTTTATGATCTCTTTATTGTGAATGTAAATGATGGAGAAAATGAACACAGTGCGGGAGCTGTTTCGCATCTAGTTGGAAGCGATGAGGTTATGATTCGTAGCACGCACAGAAGCTATGGAGCAGTCCCCGTCGGCGGAAGGGAAAATCTTAAGTGTCTGCGGGATGCACTCATCGAGATTTGCAGGATGGAAAACATCCATTAAGATTTCTTTGAAGGCGCCTGATCAGACGCACCAGCCCATCTCATCAACACGAGGCGGGCTTTTATTTTACCAAAATAGGCAACAATTCCAATTCCTGCATAATCTTTACTGAACAAGAAGTTCTGAACATATCCATTAGCGAGAGCATCATTTGCAAGGCTTATTTAAGCCTTGTTTTTTGTTGCCGTGAGTTGGAGTTTGGACCTGTGATATTATTAAATAAAGGGTTAAATATTTTTTAAGATGATAATGAAAAGTATGGACAGTTTTTATCAAATAATTGGAAATAAGATTTTCTTTTCTGATCGTAGACTGGATCAGTATAGAAAGCCAATAATAGATCTCTTTCAAAAAATAGACTGTGTTTATAATTCTGATCTTCCACGAGAGGTGGTCAAAAACATTATAAAAAAGAAAAAAGATTGCGAACATAAAATAACTGCTGTGCGATATGCTCTTGCTCTTATTCAAGATGAAATGGCTCAAAAAATAAGTGCTCGAGAAGTCAGGGAATACTCAGAGATGGTTAGAAACGGTATTTGTGATGAGGCTGAGCTTAAAAATGAAGTGCTCATATATGAAACTGAAGCATTTTTATTTCAAGTAAAAAGCAGTTTAGATGTATTGGTCCAACTTTTGAAGAATATGCCAAACTATGAAAAAACCCTAAGTCTTAAGGGAACTATAGATAGGGAATCTTTTGATATGCATGATAGTCTAACTAAAAAAAGTACTTGCAAGAAAATAAAAGAAGCGGGCGATAACACGCTTGCTGATTATTTGGGTAGTGAGATTAAAAATTGGATTCAGGAGTTAAACATTATGCGAAATGAAATAACTCATAGATCAGCCCTTGAAGGATTTACATGTTTTATATATGCTTCAAATACAGAAAGCTTGATTGAACCCAAAATGCCAAATGGTAAAGAGGTAGATAAATATTGTGAAAGTATCTATAATAAGCTTCTCGAACTTTTTGATAAGGTTATTACGGATTTCATAGTTCCGAAGCTTTAACTAGGATTATTTTTGGTTTTATGAAAAATATGTCTAAAAGTGGAAAATGGTTTGAGGATAAAAGTCGTGCTGTTGTAACAGATTATTTTCCAAAAGATACACTTGTTCATGGTGAAAAGAAAATTAAAACCACCTATAATGGTTTCAGGAAAGTAGATATTGGGATAAATAAGCCTGGAAGTTTTGATTATATAATTTTCGAATGTAAGGATTTTAAAAATGGCGCAGGACCAGGAGAGGTGGGATATGCTTTAGATATTATGCAGGATGTAGGTGCGCATAAGGCAGCTCTGCTTCTAAATTGTCAGCTTTCAGATAATGGAATCAAAAAGGCAAGAGCACGAAATCTAGAAGTATTTAATATAATAAATCCTAAAGAAAAAAGATTGCGACCTAAATTAAAAGTAAAAACATTATCCCATTTTAGTTGGATTAGCAAGTATAAGTACGCTCTTTTATTTGGAGATAAAGAACATGATATATATGATGATCCAGAAAAAGTTTTTATCAAAGACTCAGAAACCATAAAATCACTATTGAAAAAACTTTGGAATACTGGTCAATTAAAACAAAATACTGGCATTTATTCCTACACATTGGACCAATTTTTTATGGTGAAAGCGCCCAAACTCGGCGTAAAATTGGCGGCTGCAGATGGTATAAGGATAGATTACGAAGTTATTAAAAAGAGCTATTTATATGAGGCTGAGCTCAATAGAGGTGAAGGTCTTTTTGACGTTCTAAAAAATGAATTTATTCCAACATCTAGGGATATATCTTTTGGTCCATTAACTATTGAAGACATAACTATAAAAGGAAAAGAAATTAAAAATTCTGAAGTTGTTGATGGGTTGGCTTTTGAGGGGGGTTTAACATATGTTATTCCTTAAGATTTAAATGCGGTTCTAACTTCCTCAAGGGTTCGGAGCATCATTTGCAAGGCTTTTTTCAAGCCTTTTTTGGTTGGAAAATAACAGCAGCAGCATAACTTGTGCTTATTTTTGCTTAGGGCATTTTTTGCAAGGGAGTTGCATAAATATGCAGAGTTGCTATGATAGGGAACTGCTTAAAAAAGCAGGCTGTAGCTTAAAAATTAGCTAAAATAACAACTGACATAATCTATTGTCCAAACAACCTAAGGAAAAGGGGGATGCTATGAAAGAATTGAGCGAAAATATCGTTGAGATTTTTGAGAAAACCAAGAACGGTGGAAGTGCGGAGACTGAGGCGTTGGAAATGCTGTTGGTAGAATTAAAAGCTACCAGAAAAGATCCAAATTGGCTTCAGCACAAAGTCAGATCGATTCTCGGAAAATTTTGCTGTATCTTTATGGCTTGCCTTACGAATTTACGTTCTGGCCAGCCATTCGAAAATCTTTCTGAAATAGTGAACGCTTTCAAGATGAAAGAAGAGGAAATTCAAAAACAATTTGTCAATGGCATCCTCGCACGTTTATGCGTGCAGGCCGACGCAGTTGCGATTAATGTAGCTGCCTATTTTTTCCACTCATCTTTTGATTCGGTCGCTTCGGCGGCGAGAGAGCTTTTGACCAAAGTCGGTTTGACCGATCAGGGCAAGGAGCTTGTCACGAAGAGCCTTCTGGGACATGTTTCGAAGCCGGTTGGTGCGGTGACAGTGCTTGCCAAGATAAATCCAAAAGTCGGAGCCGAACAAGCTTTCAAGCTTTTCAGGAACAAAGAGCTCCAATTTGGTGCACTGAGCATTTTGGCAGAAATGCCACTGGAAAAAGAAATCGTCGAAAAGACGGTGGATTTTTTGCAAAGTCATGAAGCACATTCACTTTGGGATAGTCTAAGCCAGCGTATGGCTTGCTATGCTTTCCTGCAGTATGTTTTTGAAAGCGGTCTATTGTTAGCGGTTGAAGCGCGACCAATTATCAACAAAGCATTTCGACATGAATGCGCAGAGACTGGGATTAAACAGCTTCTCTCAGTGATAGCAATCATTGATCCGAAGAATAAGCAGATTATTTTCGAAGGTTTTATCGCGATGGAAACAAGCGGGGAAAATCATTTTTCCGCCCGTCGTGACAAAGTGCAAGAGTTTGTTTCAAAGCTGAAAGGCAGTGAGAAGGTTGAATACCTCAAGAGAGCCTTGCTTGGGTCGACTGACGACGAATTTATTTGGTTCGCCGGAAAAATGCTCATGCTTACAGATTTGGCCGTTGCCACGGAAACTTTTTTGGAGATTGCCAAAAAGAAGAGCCTGGATTCTCCTAGACTGCTGGCAACTCTCACGCAAAGAGCTGTCAGAATGTGTAACAAAAAAGAATCTGCGGAAAAGGAAGATACTGGCAAACCTTTACGATCTCGTTTTGCTCCAGTTGCACGCGCACTCTTTGCTTATGCAAAAAGTGCACAGTGTTCAACGGGAAAGCGACTGGAAATTGCGGTTCAGCCATTGATGTTTGGTGGGCACGCAGAATTTTGTCGAGAAGCCATTGCAATTTTGGAAGATGTGCTTCTTTGCGAAGGACTTGTTCCTGCGCAAGTGCAAAAGGCATTGCAAGCGCTGTTTAATTGCCAGGTGCAAAGAAAAATGTTTGGTAATGAAGTGGACGTTATTTTGAATAAGGTATATGCGTCAGAGTATAAGGAGCGATTTCTGAAAGAGTTGCTCGATATCATCGCTAGTGATGTGCGGGGCTATCCGATGGAACCGCTTTATCCGCCGATAGTGAACTTTCTGGTAAAAATTCCTGTGGCCGAAGCAGTTCCAATTCTTAAAAAGGCATTGGCATCAAAACGGCCTGACGGAGATCTTGGATTGTTTGCCCGCGCTTCCTATATCAATGGCCTCAGAAAGTTTGCTATAGAGGGAAGCGTGAAAGCAGTTAGGTTGATTTCAAGGTATCGGGGAGGAAATATTTGCAGTGAATTTACTCCCGCGGTCTTGCCGGATATTTACCAGAAAACAACCAGCGATGAGATTAAGAAGGAAGTTATTGATGCGGTGATTGAACGTTTCTTGATTTCAATTAAGGATTCGTATACTAGAAATAGAATATGCTATTTCTATGAGATTAGAGCAATTGAAGCGCTCAAGGAAGAGCCACTTATCCAAGATGCCTTTCTCAAGGGAATTGGCTCTATCGGTATGGGTGATGTTTCCCCGGGTATGTGTGGGCTTATCGATAAGGTTCCGGAAATAATGCCAAGAGAGAGAATTGGTGAGGCGAAGGAAATACTTTGCGAGCTTATCAAAAATCTCAAGGTATTGAAGGCGACCTATATCGATGAATATCGAACAACTCACCGAGTATCTCCTCGCAGTGACAACGGGCGCATTAGAGACATCGAAACCATTTGCGCCCAGATCTATTTGGTCTTAGCGAGCATGTAGCGCAAGATCGAGTAAGTTTTTAAAGTGTAGGAGGTGGCGGAAATTCCGTCGCCTCCTTTTTAAGTGTAGATTTTATTTTCAAAAGTTCTGACATTAGCCAACTCAGGTCTTACGAATTTATGAAAGAAGTCCTAACTTTTTCCGGGCTTCGGAGCAAAAACAAAAAACATCCAATCGGGTGTTTTTTTGTGTCTAGTCGAGGACGGTCCTCGACCACCCTCGACTACTTTAGTGTATTTGATATTCTATTTTTTTAATAAATAAAAAAAGCCTACGGTTCGCACTGCGAACTTTCGGCTTTTTGCGCTTTTGCGCGGATGTCTGACTAGTCGTTGATTGCTTGGAAAGCTTTTTCGATTTCAGCTTTTGTCAGCGCCTGACTTTCCTGGGCAGAGATTCCATTTGCGGGGTTGCCGTTTTTCATTTGCGAACCCATGACAACGAAATTAGCTCCATCAAGCAAAGCTTGTGCGACGCCGCTGATTCTTTCCTGTTGGCCCTTTGCCATCCATTTGTCGCGGATGCCCGGAGTGATTTTTTCAAATCTTCTTCCGAAAAGGGGAATCTCGTTGCGCTGCAGATATGCCAGTTCATTGGGAGAGGAGACCACCATATCAAAAGCGAATTCGGGGTCTTCTTTTTGACGAAGCCTGGCATATTTTTTTTGGGCGATTCTCATATCATGAAGAATTTTCTCCTCAGGGAAAAGCCCATATTGTTCCAGGCAATCTTGTTCGGAATTGTCAGTCAGGAAACTTACCAGGGCGATTTTGACACCGGGTAAGGTTCTGCGGATCTCGAGATATCCTTTTCCGGAAAGACTGGACCGAACGGTCAGAATGCTCTGTTGGTACGAAGCAAAGTGCTTAGCGATGTTTTTGAGGGTTCCGCTGGTATCGGCGAGCTTGAGATCCAGGAAAATTCCAATTTGATCTTGCAGGTTCCTTTTTTTAAGCTCCTGCCAGACAAACCACATCAATCCAGGTCCGTGGACGTCAGGAATAAAAACAGCATCGTTAAATTTCAGAAATGACAAGAGTTCGGTGATTCCGGGATTATCCAGATCTCGGGCAATCTCCCTGAATAGATTCTCTTTGTCTCCAAATCCATCATAAGGCAGTATAACGGGTTTTCTATTCATTTTGGTCCTCCTTTATGAAGATATTTACATTGTTGCCAGGAGTTTATCCCAGTTCTCCTTGGCGAGAAGAGCTGGCGATCCGTTTTTGCAAAGTTCGCATTCTTCTTTTTCCGGATCAACCACATAGGTATCGTAATGCAAAAGCCAAATCAATTTGCTGTTATCAATTTTCTCTGGAGCATTTTTGTCCGGCCGGTGCACGAGGAGTGGAATGAAAGGCACAAAATTGATCTGATTCGGATTGCCTTTTTTAATTCCATCTCGGACCGCCTGAGTCGTGAGACTTGTGGTCAGCAGTTCCTCCACATGCAAAACCCATTCGCCACAAGCCATCGTGGCTTTTTCCCAGAGTTGGGTTTTGTTGGGCCCTTTTTGCATTGGGTGCCATTTTACATTGAGCAAATTTGCCATGTCCTTGGAAATTCCCAAGGCGGATGAATCCGAGCCGATGACCCAGTCTATCGGACCGGAATAGAATGATTGTATGAGATAGTGCAGCTGCATCGCCATGATTTGACAAAGATTACTTCGTTGCAAAACCTGCGGACAATTAATGTAGATGTTGCTGTGTTTTCCGCTTGTCAAAATAGCATGTGGAGCTTTTGGATTTTTTGTTCCAGGGTGGTGCCACAAGGCATCACAAGCCCTAAAAATCATTTCCAGCTCCTCCTTGACCAGTGTTCTTTTGCAGTCTTGAGGATCAAGCTGCAAGATAGCCTCTTTAGTCAGTCCCGAAAACATTGCCGGCACCATATTAAACGTTTCCTTTCTTGGTTGTGTTAATGAACAAAAAGTTAGGCAGATTGCCTAACGCCTTTCTTATTTCTAGCAAGAAGGTAGCAGAATATGGTAAAAATAGCAAGAAAAAAAGTAGCCGAGTTACAGATTGCTTTTTTGTTCCGATTCTTTTTTCGGCTCAAAGCGATTGATGATGGCGCCGACGAGTGAAAGCACAAGGCTGAAAAGGAGCGCCCACCAAAAACTTTTCACATAAAATCCACTCACAAGACTACTTGTGAGCATAACGAGCCCGGCATTAATGACAAGGGTAAAAAGTCCAAGGGTTAAAAATTGAATAGGTAAAGTGAGAATAACTAGAATTGGTCTGATTATGCTATTGAGAAATCCCAAAACAACCGCCACAACAAGAGCCACAAAAAAACTCTCAACAAAGATTGCTTCTTTAGGCAAGAGGTAAGCGGTAACGATGACAGCTAGGGCGGAAAGAATCCAACGGATAATAATTTGCATATAATTTTTTATTATAATTATGCTTTGAGTATAATATAGAATCGCGCTAAGGACAATGTGACTTCGTGCTGATCGGCTTGCATTTTTCCTCAAAGTGCGCTATAATAGAAGAGTAATGAAGAAGTAATAGAAGAGTGATTAAAAAACGGGTGATGCCGTTTTTTGTTTTATATTAGCCAAATATATGCCAAAATTAAGACAAAAACTGAATAAGTTAGCTAAAAAAGCCAAAGCGCAAAAGAAGGCTTGTTTTGGCTATATTGGGCAAAAACTTGAAATTAGTCGGGAAGAGTTGAAAAAGAGCATTGACCTCGAATCATTTGGTGGTCATCGATTGAAAATGCTAGTGCTAATTTTCCTAATCGCTTTTACTGGGTATGTGCTACTTTTCCAACAAAACTATGCCAAGATCTTTTTAGTGCAAAAAAATGAGCGAACAGAGAAAACCGCGCAAGAGTTGAAACAGGAAAAATTGGGACAAGATTTGCGTGGTCTTGTGGCGGGTCATCCGATCGAAAGAATGATTCCCTATATTGCCCAAAAAGACAGAAAGACCGCAGCGTACCTCATTGGAATTGCCAAAAAAGAAAGTGCCTGGGGCGAGAGACGCCCAGTCCTTGCTGGCAAGGATTGCTATAATTATTGGGGCTTTCGTCTAGAGAGGGAACGGATGGGTAGCGGGGGACATACTTGTTTTGATAGTCCGCGTGAAGCGGTGAATGTTGTTTCAAGAAGGATTGCTGAAATCATCGAAAGGAACGACGCAGAGTCGGCCAAGGATTTATTGGTTTGGAAATGTGGAACAGATTGTGCTTCTGCTGGCGGAAACGCCGCGGCTGATAAATGGGCGGTGGACGTGGATTATTATGCTGAGCAAATACTAAATTAATATAAGAATTACTCATTTCCCCTCACAGCCATATTGACTAAAAAAATAACTCGAACGCTCTTTTTTCTTTTCAAAACTTTCCCTCATTCGACGGCATCCAGTGGAAAGTTTTGAAGAAAAAAGGCATTCTCAAACAGGATTTTTTTAGCCAATACGGCTGACTCGGGAAAATGAGTAAGTCACTACTCAATTAAAAATAGTAAACAAAAAACTCCCATCGCACGAAGCTTTGAGAGTTTTTTTGAGAATCGCTGAATATTAAGCGCGCTTAACATTGATAGCGTTCAGGCCCTTTGGAGATTCCTCAGAATCAAAAGAAACCTGGTCTCCTTCTTGGATTTCGTCAAATGTAACGTCAACCAAAGAATTGCTGTGGAAGAATAAATCCTTGCCCAATTCTGGAGAAGTGATAAAACCGAAACCTTTTTCAGTTTTTTTCTTTATTGTACCGATCATACTTTTTTCGTTTGTAATTATTATGCGTATTGTGTGAAGCTCGACTAATTTTCACTGCACTTAGTCTAGCATACAAACCTGGCTCAGTCAACCAGTCTTTTTTGTTGTTCGGTTTTGTGCTATAGTTAAATTGAAATAAAAATGTTTTGTAATTTTAATGTCGCGAATTAGCGCAGGGCTATTTAAGGGTTGCCAAAAAAAAGGAAAGAAACTTTTTTTGTTTTTTTTCTGGTTGGCTTTTTTTGTTTTTTCCCCCAAGGTAGAGGCTTCCGTTGCTAGTGACGCTCTTTTGGGTTATTGGAAGTTTGATACCAATACTAATCTTAGTGATTCGAGTGGCGATGGTAGCACTGCCAGTCTAGCCGGAACGATAGTCCCTAGTTATAGCACAGAAAGGCCAACGACGACCTTTCCCAATTCTCGAAGTTTAAATTTTAATGGAGCTGATAGTTATCTAACATTTGCCAATCAGACCAGCCTAAAACCGACTATTGGAGTGTCTCTTTCTTTTTGGATCTATCTTAATGCCTATCCAGCCAGCTCATCTTTGATTGCTGGTAACTATTTGGATAACAATAATCGTGGCTTCTTTTTCAATCTTGGTCCCAGTGACCTTTCTTTTTCCGTGGGAAGCGGGTCTGTTTTGGCAACGGCTTCTTTTCCGACGTCAACTGTTCCAGTGGCTACTTGGGTTCTTCTCACGGGCACTTGGGATGGCACAAATGTCAAACTTTATCGGAACGGGACATTAATTCACACAACAGCTTTTGCGGGCGTAGTTGATTACACCGGCACCACTTTTCAAGCGGGAAATTATTTGGGAAAAATGGATGATTTGCGATTGTATAAACGGGCTCTCACGCAGGTGGAAGTTACGAGTTTAGCCAGTGGTCAGCACACGATAGCGACTTGGAATGGTAGCGCGGATGTGCATTATGAAAATCCTAATAATTGGACGCCGACCGCTGTTCCTGATCCCTATGCGCTCATTAGCATTGCTACTGCTTCTAACCAACCGGAGCTTGCTGCTCCCGAAGCGATGGCGGGACTAGCAATTGAAGATAGTGCTCAGCTGGATTTGAAAACTTTTGGACTGACCCTAAATGATAGCGGAACATTTTCTAATAATGGAATATTAGCCCTTGCTAACACTCAAACTTTGTCCAACTTTAGTAACGATACTAATAGTGGAACGGTTTTAATTAATTCCGCCACCACAACAACTTGGCTCAAAACAGGTAATGAATATCACGACCTAACCATTCAAAACGCCAATGGCGTAGTGGCCTATTTAAATGGTAATTTGACAGTTTATGGAAACTTGACTTTAGCCAGTGGCAATTTTGCTACTAACAATTACAACATCACTCTCAGCGGTAATTGGCTCAATACTGGTGGAACTTTTCTGCCTGGCAGTGGTACAGTTACACTCAATGGCGCAGGGCAATTGATTAATGGATCTAATAATTTCTATGACCTGACTAAGATTGCTTCTACTGCTAGCACGCTAACTTTTGGAGCTGGCACAACCCAAACGATTCTCAATGATTTGACCCTTGAGGGCACACAGTCAGCTTCCGCGCAATTGCTTTCTCTTCGTTCCTATGTCACTGGAACGGCCTGGAACATTGATCCGCAAGGAGCCAGAAATATTTCTCTCGTTGATGTTCGTGATAGTAATAATGTGAACACAACAGCAATTGAACCTCAAGGACGAAGCATTAATTCCAGCAACAATACCAATTGGACGTTCGACACAACTGCACCCACGCCAATTCTAGATACCGTCTCTTCGCCTAGTGTGAACAGCGAGCAACCAGTGACGGGAACGGCCACGGAAGCAATTGCCACCATACTCTCTGTCGAATTCCAGATGGAAGCGGTGACCAGCAGCTGGACAGCCTGCACCGCCAATGACGGCTCATTTAATGGTCAATCAGAACTATTCACTTGCACACCTAGCTCTCTTTCGGATAGTGCCCACACGATGTATGTCCGAGCGACTGATACAAATGGCAACACAACAGCAAGTAGCTATCCCTATGCCAATTTCACTATCGGTGCTCACCGCAGTTTGACATATCTATCCGGAGCGAATGGAACAATTACCGGTACTACTCCTCAATCTGTCACATATAATTCCTCAGGAACAGAAGTTACTGCTGTTGCCAATGTTCACTATCATTTTGTGGCTTGGAGCGATGGTGTTTCCACCGTCACAAGAACTGACACGAATGTTACGACAGATAAAAGTGTTACAGCTAATTTTGCGATCGATACATATAGCCTAAAGTACAAAAGCGAGGACACAGGAAAAATCGATGGCGATGCTAGCCAAACAGTGGACTATGGTGATAGTGGCTCTCGAGTTGAAGCCAAGCCTGACACTGGTTATAAATTCAAGGAGTGGAGTGATGGAAAAGGTGATGGTTCTCGGAAAGACGAAGATGTTAGCGATGACCTGACAGTTACTGCTAGGTTTGAAAAAGAAACCTATGAATTGAAATATAGCGCCGATGCTCATGGCAGTATTGATGGAGACACTAGTCAAACGGTTAAATATGGGGAGGATGGAAAAACAGTAACTGCAGTGGCAGATAAAAATTATCATTTTGCCAAGTGGAGCGATGGGAAAACCGAAAAAACAAGAACCGACACAGAGATTAAAGAAAAACTTTCCCTCACAGCCAGCTTTTCTGCTGACGAATCCTCCGATGACACTTCCGCGCTAACAACGACGGATGCGGAAGCGCTCAAAAAAGTCGATTATAATGGAGAGACTACGCCGAATTGGCAGACCACCTATTTTGGAAGTGGCTATTGCTATGAACAAGCGAAATGTGGGGGAGCGGCTGATCCGGATAAAGATGGAATTAGTAATAATGAAGAATTTCGTTTGGGGACAGATCCGACCAAAGCTGATAGCGATCAAGATGGATTGTCGGATAACGCCGAAATCGAAACGGGACATGACCCAACCGTAGCAACCAAAGACAACGCGAGCGATGAAATTAAATTTGAAGATCCCAAAGAAAATGGAACGACCAAAAAAGAAACCTATCACGTAGATAATGTGGAAATGGTTTCTTCGGCTGATGGAAAAAAACATTTGAAAGTCAGTGGCAAAGCTACGCCGAATAGTTTTGTAACGATCTATATTCATAGTGATCCAATCGTGCTTACAGTGAAAACTGATGCTGACGGTAATTGGTCCTATATTCTTGACAAAGATATTGGAGATGGCGAACACGAAGTCTATGTGGCAGTGACAGATAGCACGGGAAAAATATCCGAAAAGAGTGAGCCACTTGCTTTTGTGAAAACCGCTGAAGCCATCACCATCATTCCTCCTGCCCAGGCTTCTGCTACTGACCTTGCCCAATCTCCAGTGGAAACGAGTTATCAAAGGAGTCTTTTTCTTTCCATTGCGATTGGAATTTTTGGCTTAGTGCTAGCCATGGCAACAATTGGGTTTATCAGGCGCAAAAAAACTTTAGCTTAGGAAAATTGACTGCTTGTGCGAGTACTTGATTTTTTTGGCGAATGGGTGTATAATAGGTCTATTGTAAGTTTTCTCGAGCAGTTTTGCCTTATATGTGAATCTAAGGAAAAAGATCTTGAAACGTTAGTTTCTAAGAGAAGTAAGCTAAAAGAGAAGGTCGGCTTGCAATTGTAATTAGGTTATAAGGCAAACAAATGGCACAAAAACTGTACGTAGGAGGACTCTCTTACAGCACAACCCAAGACGGTTTGAAGGATTATTTCTCTCAAGCTGGAGCTGTTGCGACTGCTATTATCATCAATGATAAGATGTCTGGACGCTCAAAAGGTTTTGGTTTCGTGGAAATGGCTTCTGATGAGGAAGCACAAAAAGCTATCGAAATGTTTGACGGAAAAGAGTTCGAAGGAAGAACTTTGACTGTTAACGAAGCTCGCCCAATGGAGGAAAGACCAAGAACTGGTGGTTTCCAAAGACGTGGTGGCAATGACGGTGGTTTTGGTGGAGGAAACAAGAGATACTAATCTTTTGAATCACACTTAAAAAAAGCTCCGATGTAATGTCGGAGTTTTTTTGTGCTTATTTTTTTGAGGTTTGCAGGATATTTCGGCTCCTGGTATAATTTGTGAAGGTAGGAATTAATTAGATTAAACTAGCTTTTATGCGAAAAGTTATTTTGGGTGTTTTCTTGTTTTTAGGAGTGGCTATGCTTAGCGGTTGTGGAAAACAACCGGAAATTGCGACAGACAGTTCAGCAATTATTTTGTTTTATGGCGAAGAATGTCCGCATTGCAAGGTGGTGGAAAAATATATCGCGGATAATAATGTCAAGGCCAGGGTGACTTTTTCCGAGCGGGAAGTGAATCATGACCGTGCTAACGCCGAGATGATGGTGAAAAAACAGCAGGATTGTAAATTAGACAAAAATTCTATTGGCGCAGTGCCATTCCTCTTCACAACTGATAAGTGCTATTTAGGTCAAGATGAAATAATCAATTTTTTCAAAGATAAAATCAGTGGATAGTAATTTTTCTAGAAAAAGAATATTTTTGTTTTTGAGTGGGCTTATTTTGTTTCCAGTTTTTTCGGTGCAAGCGTTTTGTCCAGTCTGCGTGGTGGCAGTGGGAGCGGGGTTGGAGCTGTCGCATTATTTGGGCATTGATGACGTGATTACCGGCCTTTGGATTGGAGCGCTACTCATTGGGCTTTCGGCTTGGACGCTGGAGTGGCTCAAAAAGAAAAAAATAGTTTTCAAGGGAGAGACACTGGCGGTGTATGCTCTCTATTATCTGCTCACAATCATCCCGCTCTATTTTGCGGGTCTCATGGGTCAATATGGGCATACTTTTTGGGGCGTGGATAAGTTGCTACTGGGCATAATTTTTGGCAGTCTGGTTTTCTTTTTGGGCGGAATGTGGCATTTCAAATTAAAAAAGAAAAATAACGACAAAGTGTATTTTCCTTTCCAAAAAGTGGTAATTCCTGTTGGGCTACTACTGCTGCTGAGTTTTGTGTTTTATTTTTTAACTCGAAGTTAAGAAAATGCAATTTGCCATTTCCCATTTAAGCAAATTCTTATAGCTCGGATTCCTCATTTTGGTTATTTTTCTGCCGGTCTACCAAGAACTGGGATGCTAAAAAAGTTGAACGTCAAGAATTTTCTTGAACGGAAAATAGCAAGCTCTAATATCTAATATATAAAATATAATTATGGAAGAAAACAAAATCAGAAGTCTCAATGAGTTTGTGGAGAAAATTGATCAGATGAAAAAGCAAGACAAAATGGATTTGTCATCCGATCAAGACTTAAGCATTGCAATTATGAATCTCATCAGTATTGAAGAGCACTTTTTTTTCACTGCTGAGAAAACCGGCAAGGCGGAATATTTTGATCTTTTGCAAGAAGTGAGGAAAATGCGCGGGGAACTTCTGCGAAAAATTATCAAAGAATATGAAGGCGAAGTTTGGTGTATTTCCAAGCACTTACTCGCGGCTTCAATGAGGCTCATGGAAGTGGGAACGAAACAACAAGGAATGGGTAATAAGGAGGAAGCGCAAGAATTATTCCATAAATCCTATGATCTCTACGGAATGTTTTGGGCGCTTAATATGAAACTGATTGGAACAAATGATGTCAAAGAAGTAGCTGGAATTGAAAAGGGGCAAAGCTTGGGCATTAAAAAAATTCCAGATCAGGCGCTTAATAAAAATGATAAAAATCCGTCCGGCTTTACCGGCAAACTTCGGGAATTAGTGCGCCGTGCGATTGATTGTTGTATTGAATAAAATAGAAAGGGGAATGGTCGATTTCTCTCAAATAATTTAACTTAATTAGTTAATTGAAAAAACTTATGCGAAAAGAACTAAAAAAATTTTTATCTTTAGGCTTTTTGGCAATGGGCGTGATTTTTTTGACGGGGTGTGGAACAAAAAATACTCCAGCGAGCGCGCCAATGCAAAAAACGACTCAAAGTCAAGAGGCGAGAAATGAAGTTGTGTGGACTCCTGCGCCAACTGGGAAAGTGGACGCGACAGTGGACGCAATTATTGGTGGCGCTGATAGCGAAAAAACGCAAGCGACCAGCGACGAAGCAGATGCCAAAGCGGCGGTTGATGATAGCACGAGCACTAATAATTTAAGCAAAACCTATGAACAAGAATTATAAAAAAACATTTGCCGTGCTAGTTGCTCTTGGCGCACTCTGCGGAACTAACGTTTGGGCGGTTGGTGGCACTGGCACTGCCCAGGAGAATAGAGCGGATAGGCAGGCGGATATTCAACAAAAAAAAGATGATAGGATTGCGCAGAAGAATGATAATATTTGTGAAAAAATTTCCGAGCGGGCAGATGCTTTCACTCAAAAGATGACTGAGCAGGAAAATACATTTCAAACCAGAAACCAAGAAAGACTAGCTAATTGGACGACAAAAAAAACTGAAAAAGAAACCGAACTGAGTGCCAATCGGACGACTTGGGACGCTAATCGTGACGCGCAGTTTGAGGCGTTGGAAGAACGAGCGCAAACAGAGGAGCAGAAAAAAGCGGTGGCAGATTTCGAAGTAACTACGCGAGCAGCAATCACAACGAGGCGTGCCACAGCGGACAGTGCCATTAAAACTTTTCAAGCGGGAGTGCAGGCAGCGATCGCGACAAGAAATGGCCAAGTCGATCAACTGCTTTCCAGTGCTAAAGCAGCCAGGCAAGCGCTACTTGATACAGCTAAGGCGGATTGTGCGGCCGGAAAGGACGCGAAAACCGTAATGGATGCTTTTCGCGCTGGAATGCAGGCGAATCGTGACAAAGCGCAAACAGATAAGCAGAGTGTGACCAAAATAAACACGCAAGTAGAGGCGCTCATTGCGACCAGAAAAGCTGCGATGGAAAAAGCCCTGGCTGATTTCAAAGCGACGATGGAGCAGGCGAGAGTTGCCCTCAAGAAAGCGTTTCCAGTTGACGGAGCAACTGCAACGACTCCAGTTCCGGTGCAATAGATTTTTCGTAAATCAACGAAAATTTTAAGAAATCCACCCTGCCACGGCAGGGTGGATTTTAATTTGGTTGGGTGGTAGAATGGAGGGGAGAGTATATGGCGTAAGAGGGATAATTTTTTTTAAATTATTATTATGAGAAAAATCAACATTGCGGTTATTTTCGGCGGACAGTCCGGTGAACATGAAGTATCACTTTCTTCGGCGCAAGCTGTGATGGGGAATCTTGATCAGGAAAAATATCAAATTATTCCAATTGCAATTACAAAAGCGGGGAGCTGGCTGGTTGGAGAAAATGGTTGGGAGTATTTGAAAGTGCATCAAGAAAAAATTGGCAAAGAGGGCGCCATTAGTTTGGAGGAATCGCAAAGTCTTGTGAAGATAAAAAAAGAAGATCGCAGTTTCTTAAATTATGCCGAAGGAATGATTCCCAGCGAAAAAATTGATTTAGTTTTTCCTTTGATTCACGGGCCATTTGGTGAAGACGGACGTTTGCAAGGAATGCTTGATATGCTTGGATTGCCCTATGTTTTTTCCGGAGTCTTGGCGCACGCCTTGGGGATGAACAAGCCAAAAGCCAAGATAATGGCAAAAAGTTTTGGAGTCAGCGTGGCAAAAGATTTGGTATTAAAAAATGGTCAATATAACTGCGAAGACATTTTGGAAAAACTTAGCTTGCCGATTGTTATCAAGCCAGCAGAATTGGGTTCATCGGTTGGAGTGTCTATCGCGAAAAATAAAGCGGAGTTGGAAAGAGGAATCGCGGATGCTTTTCATTATGGAAAAGAAGTAATCCTGGAGCAATATATCAAGGGGCGAGAATTAACTGTAACGGTAATGGGAAATGAAACGCCAAAGGTGCTTGCAATTACAGAAATAATCCCGCTCATTTCCGAGTTCTATGATTATAAGGCGAAATATGAAACTGGTGGAAGTAAGCATATTTGTCCAGCGGAAATTCCAGCTGATTTCCGAGAAAAATTGGAAAAATATGCGCTTAGAACTTTCCAAGCAATCGGTTGTGCGGATCTTGCACGAGTAGATTTTATGTATGATGAAAAAACTAGCGAAGCTTATTTTATCGATATCAATACCGTTCCCGGCATGACGCCTACTAGTCTCGCTCCAGAAGCGGCCCGGCACGCGGGGATGGAATTTTCTGTATTTTTGGATCAATTAATTCTAGGCGCGCTAGATAGAAATGGAGCGAGCTAAATAATAAGGAAAAAAATTATGGCAAAAATAAAAGAAGATCTTAGGGGAGTGAGAAACGAAGTGCGCAACCGCACGATAGGCTATGTCTTGGCCGCTTTTGGGCTTGTCGCCGGCTTGGCTTGGAATGACGCAATCAAAGCGGGGATTGAATATTTTTTTCCACAAGATCAAAACGGTCTGAAAGCTAAGTTGGTTTATGCTCTGATCATTACAGTTGTTGTGGCGGTGGTCAGTTTCTATTTGGCAAGATTGGAAAAAAAAGAAGAGAAGAAGGGAAATAAATAATTTCAAAATCCAATCAATTTTTTGATGAATAATTTTTTAGAGTTTTATCAGCACATTCCCGAACATATCAATCCAGAAATTTTCCACATCGGATCTTTTTCTTTTGGTTGGTATGCAACCATGTATCTAGTAGCTTTTTTTGTTATTTTCGGACTTTTAAAAAAAAGATTGAAATTGGGCGAGGGGAAGATGTCAGTTGATCAGTTATTTGAATTTTTGCTTGTTTGTTTTTTGGGTGCGGTTATTGGCGGACGCTTCGGCTATGTTCTTTTTTATAATTTTCCCTTTTATCTCGCGCATCCATTGGCAATCGTTTCTCCTTTTGACCCTGTTACGGGTGAACTTATTGGGATCTACGGCATGAGCTATCATGGAGGTCTCATTGGCGCGCTTATCGGCGCATGGATTTTTGTCCGAAAAAACAACTTAAATTTTTGGCTGCTTTCGGATTTTGTTATTCCGGCCATTCCGGCTGGCTATTTTTTTGGGCGTATTGGAAATTTTCTGAATGGCGAGCTATATGGGCGGGCGACAAACAGCCGATGGGGAATGTATTTTCCATCTGATGATTGGGGAATTTTGCGTCAACCTTCGCAACTCTACGAAGCTTTTTTGGAGGGCGTAGTGCTATTTTTAATCTTTTGGTTTTTTAGAAATAAGAAAAGTTGGCAAGGAAACTTTTTGGCGCTCTATTTAGTCGGTTATTCATTGATGCGTTTCTCTAGCGAATTTTTTCGTGAGCCAGATGCGCAGATCGGCTTTCTTTTCGGCTGGTTAACTTTGGGGCAACTTTTCTCTGTAGGGATGCTTTCTCTTGGTGTGGTAATATTATTTTGGAAAAAGAAAAAAGTATGCTACAATAAAAAAGCTAAAAACTAGTTCGCCAGTCGGCGGAAAGAAAAAAGAAGTAATGCAAAAAATACAAAAACAATTTTCTTTTGACGGCATTTCTCGGCAAGAAAAAAAGCAGAAAGACTTTGACTATAACTTAGCGCAGTTTATTTTGAAGAATAAAAATTCTTCTGTTTTGTTTTCTTCCAAATTTGGCAGAATGCAAAATTTTACGACGTCTGATTCCAAGCTCTATTTCAATCAATCCGTACTTGGCGGCATTCGCGCTGGGAAAAAATTGGCAGATGCCACAGGTAGGTTTGATTGTGCGATGCCACGGGTTTCCTATTTCGAAGAAAACAAAGCGAGAAAATATAGCTATGTTCGAAAACAAGAAACTCAAATCTATTTTGAAATCAAAGAGCGCTATTCCACTTTGGCGCAATATCTGAAGGACGTCGCTAGTGGCTATACGCATGGGGTTGGCATGGTGCGAATGTGGAATGTATCGCTGGTTGGTTCGCTCATTTTCGGAATGTTTCTCATGACAATGATCTATCGCTATTTGGGTCAAGGTGCCAGGGCTTCGGAATCTGCCAGTGCAACAGTTGCAGAGCAAACATTGGAGAATAGAAATGAAACAGTCTTGGGGGCGCAAACGGCGGATAGTGATGATGAACAGCGGGAGCGAGACGCCTATACCGCCAAACTTTTAGCCGAAGTGGCTAACAAAAAAAATTCTGAGTTTGAAAAAACACTTCGCGAGATGGTGAAGGGCTATCCGATTGAAAAAATGGTGTCGGAAATTGCCAAACAAGATCGCACGGTGGCGGTGTTTTTGGTGGCGATTGCTAAAAAAGAAAGCTCTTGGGGCGTGCACGCGCCGGTGCTTGATGGTGAGGACTGCTTGAATTATTGGGGTTTTCGCAAAAAAAGAGAGCGAATGGGAACAGGAGGGCACACCTGCTTTGATGATGTGCCTGATGCTGTCTCAAGTGCGGCAAGGAGAATTAGCTCTTTGGTGTATGATGAAAAAATCGATACGCCGGAAAAGATGGTTAAGCCGTGGAAATGTGGCTATGATTGTTCTTGGGATAATCCGGCAGCCGTGCAAAAATGGATTGATGACGTGGAGTATTATTTTGGAAAATTAGATGCAAGAAGTTAGAAAAATTTCGCCATAATTTCCTTTGCAAATATTAAAAAAATCACAAAAAAACTTTCCCCAAAAAACTCAACTTCCAACCTCTCACCCTCGCCCAAAAAGCGAGGGCATTTTTTTCTTTTATCTAAAGCCCAAAATCAACTAAAAAAACTTATCCCCCAGTTCCACTCTAATGGTACTAGGCAAATATTCCATATGTGCTATAATTTCAATGTCAGAAATAATGTAAAAAAGTAAAAAAACAAAAATGGATTTTTTAAGCGAAATCATCCAGAATATTGTTGTTTTTGTTGAACAAATAGGTTCGATCATATTGACCGCTATTACCGAAATAGGGGAGTTTTTGGCTGGAGATTTTTTTCCAGATTTGCTGACTTTTTTCTCCGCAC
>JBAQNU010000019.1:0-53619 GCA_049304095.1 Candidatus Moraniibacteriota bacterium
GAGTAGTTAGAATTTGGAACGGAGAAATCAATACTAATTTAGAGGGAGTATTTTTGAAATTAGAAGAATTGTTGTAGCGCACCCTCATCCGGCCTTCGGCCACCTTCTCCCGGAGGGAGAAGAGGATTCTCATAGGGTTTCCTAATTTATTTAATTCTAGTATTAAGCAGTATGCAATTCAATCTGGCCGTCAAAGGAATAATTCGTAAAGGGGATGAGATTTTAGTTCTAAAAAGAAGCTCTGGAGATGACCATAAACCTGGTGCTTGGGAAACGGTTGGTGGTGGAATGGACGCGCAGAACTCACCCCAGGAAGCGCTCAAAAGAGAAATCAAAGAAGAAACCAATCTTGAAGTTGAAGTGGGTGAGCCGTTTAATGTTTTCACTTTTACAAAAGACAATGGGGAGTTTAAGATTGGCATTACTTTTGTTTGTGATTACGTTTCCGGAGAGGTAGAATTAAGTGATGAGCACAGTGAGTATAAATGGATTAAGCCGGAAGAATTTAAAAATTTAGAATCAATCGCGTCACTTCACGACGAAATTGAAAAATATGCAAAAAAGTATGCAAGATAATTTTGAAAGATTCATGATCAGTCAAGCAGCCGTTCTGATTAGAGAGGACAGGTGTCTTATTTTGCAATTTTCGGATAGTGGCAAGTGGGGCTTGCCAGGAGGTAGGATTGATAAAAGTGAAACAGGAAAAGCTGCCTTAAAAAGAGAATTGAAGGAGGAATTAGGCATTGATACTTTTGATTATCTTGGTGTTGCTGATTACGACTTCTATTATTATCAGCGCGGAGAAGATAGGATTGCAAAATGTGATGTGATTAATCTTATTAAGAATGATGAGGATGAGCCTGTTTTGAGTTATGAGCATAGTGCGATGAAGTGGATTAAGGAAGATGAGGTTGGTCAATATGAATTTGCTTGGAATAACATGGAACGGATGATAAAAAATAGCTTTAAACTTAAAAAATTATTGGAAAATTATGAAAAATAAATTCTACATCACAACCACACTGCCCTATGTTAATGCTAAGCCGCATATTGGCTTTGCCAAGGAAATCGTTGAGGCGGATGTTTTGGCGCGCTTTCATCGCGAGCAAGGCTCTGAAGTTTTTTTCAATACTGGAACAGATGAGCACGGACAAAAGATTTATCAAAAGGCTGTTGAGTTGGGAAAGGATGCGCAGGCTTATTGCGATAGTATGGTGCCGGACTTTGATAAGCTAAAGCAATCGCTCAATTTGAGCTATGATAATTTTATTCGCACAACTAATCCGGAGCATATTAAAGCCGTGCAGACATTTTGGCAGATATGTGAAAAAAACGGTGATATTTACAAAAAAAATTACAAAGTAAAATATTGCGTTGGATGTGAGTTGGAAAAAACTGATTCAGAACTTCTAGATGGAAAATGTCCTGATCATCCGAATATGGAAATTGAAACCATTGAAGAAGAAAATTATTTTTTTCGCTTTTCGGCTTATCAAGAAAAACTTTTGGAACTGTATAAAAATAATCCCAATTTTGTCGTGCCGCAAAAAAGAATGAACGAGGTACGCAGTTTTGTGGAGCGGGGGCTTGAGGACTTTAGTATTTCTCGACTCAAAAACAAAATGGCTTGGGGTGTGCCGGTTCCAGGCGATGATGAGCACGTGATGTATGTTTGGTTCGATGCTTTGGTGAATTATATTTCTACCCTAGGCTGGCCAATTAGTTTGGATAATTTTGAAAAATTCTGGCCGGGCGTGCAAGTGTGTGGCAAGGACAATTTACGTCAACAATCAGCGATGTGGCAGGCGATGCTTATGTCTGCAAATCTCCCCAATTCCAAACAAATTTTTGTGAATGGCTTTATTACAGTCGATGGTCAGAAAATGAGCAAATCTCTGGGCAATGTTATTTCTCCCTATGAAATGGTGGAAAAATTCGGCACAGACGCAACGCGCTATCTGCTTTTAGCTGGGGCAAGTTTTGGTGAGGATTTTGATATTACTTGGGAGAAGTTGATTGAAAAGTATAATGCCGATTTGGCGAATGGGTTGGGGAATCTAATTTCTCGAGTGATTAAATTAAGCGAGAAGTGTGAGAGTTGTGGGAATAGTGCAATAAATCCGTTAGGCAGTCTCATTCCAGTGGAAAATTTTGAAAAAATGGAATTGGATTTGGCGTTAAACTCTATTTGGAATGAAGTTAGAAATCTAAACAAGCGAATTGATGATGATAAGCCTTGGGAGTCAGTCAAGGGTGATAAATTAAAATTCGATAAGACCATGGAATATTTATTTATAAAGTTATCCATGGTAGCTAAAATGTTAGATCCGTTTATGCCCGAAACTTCCGAAAAAATTAAAAAAGCTTTAGAAACTAAAAAACTGGATGAGGTTTTGTTTGCGAGGATTAAATAATTCTTTTTTGTGTCATCCCCGCGAAGGCGGGGATCCAGGCACCCTAGGCTTTATATTAAGAGGAGGCGAATTATTAAAAAACTAGCTTTCTGTAATATCAAACCGGAGGATTTATAATTCGATTTTCCAGAGTTCAAAACTAGTGGAACCTGGATTCCCGCCTTCGCGGGAATGACAATTATATTACTGGTTGTTGTCATTATTTAATTTATTTCTATGCTAATTGAAACGCATTCACATTTGGACGATAAACAATTCGACGCAGATCGCGACGAGGTAGTTTTGCGCACCTTTTCCGGTGGCGTGGAAAAAATCATCAATATTGGCGCGGGACTGGGGAGTAGCCAGCGTAGCGTTGCGCTCGCAGAAAAATACGAAAATATCTTTTGCTCTATCGGGCTGCATCCGCATTATTTTATGGAATATGACGAGAAAAGTTTTGATAAAATTGATGAGTTCAAGGCGCTATCACTGAGCAAAAAAATCGTGGCAATTGGTGAGATTGGTTTGGACTATTTTATTCCTGATGGCAGTATAATTTCTGACGCGCAAAAAGAATTGCAAAAAAAAGGCTTCAAAGAACAGCTTGAATTCGCGAAAGAATTGAAATTGCCGGTTATTCTGCATTGTCGCGGGTCGCGACCAGTTGCGCCGAGTGCGTATCGCGAAGCCGATGATGCTTACGAAGACGTTTTCGAAATTGTTTCGGAGTTTCTTGAACTGAATTTTGTCTGGCATAGTTTTGGTGGACGATTAGAATTTGTAGAAAAAGTGCTTGCAAAAGAAAATATGCTAATTTCTTTTGCTGGTAATGTTACCTATAACAAACCTGGTGCAGAGATTTTTGAGGTGATTAAAAAAATACCGCTTGAGCGCATTATGCTCGAAACCGATTGTCCCTATCTCTCACCGGTTCCGATGCGCGGAAAAAGAAATGAACCGCTCTTTGTGAAATATGTCGCGCAAAAAATTGCTGATGTGAAAAATGTCGATGTTGAAGAATTGGCGAGAATTACGACTAGTACGGCGGAGAGGTTTTTTGGGATTTAATGCAGATCCTTCGACTGCGTCCGAGTACGGACTTCGCTCAGGATGACAAAAAAGAGTACTTTTTTGTCAATATTGACTTTTTTCCCATTTTGCGGGAGAATAGTTGAGTAGTGTATTATGCAATATGAATAGCAAAAAAGAGGACACAAAGATGCTGTGGTGGCAGCCCAGTTTGGTTTTGTTCGGACGACTGAGTGGCTGGATTGGCGGACCGATCATTTTTGCCATATTTTTGGGAAAATGGTTGGACAAGAAATATTCCACTGAGCCAAAACTATTTTTGCTGTGTGTGGGAGTGGCTTTTTTTGTTTCTACTTTCGGAATCGTAAAAGACTCGATGGAAGCAATGAAGAAAATTACCGATGACGCCCAGAAAGCCAAGGGATTGAAAAATAATACAACAAAGCCTCTTCTCCCTCCGGGAGAGGATGTCCGAAGGACAGGTGAGGGAGCAACTGCTGATAAAGATCAATCCAAATAAAAATTAACATTTTTGTATATTAGTAACGCTCCCTCATCCGGTCTTCGACCACCTTCTCCCGAAGGGAGAAGGGGAGATAAACAGAGTTAAATAATTATGGCAGAACATGCAACCGTGACAACTGAATCTGAAGTTGCTATACAGACGTCCAATCAGGAGGTGAGTCATGAAGCGACCCTTTTTGCGGAACCGTTGGGACACATTGGGAGTCTCACTGTCACCAATTCGCTGTTGGCCAGTTGGATAACCGTGTTCATTCTAGTCGTCTTTCTTGTGTCAGTCGGAAAAAAAGTTAATAAAATTCCTCGGGGTATTCAAAATATTTTTGAAATTCTTTTAGAAAAGGCCTTGGAGATGGCAGATAGTGTCACTGGATCGCGCAGGAAATCGGAAAAGTTTTTGCCCATTTCTTTGGCGCTTTTTTTATTCATTTTTGCCAACAATTGGCTGGGACTGATTCCCGGAATGGGTACAATTGGTTTTAATGAAGTGGAAGAAGGGCACAAACTGTTCATCCCGCTTTTGCGCGGAGGAACGGCGGACATCAATACAACGTTAGCCCTGGCTCTCGTTGCGGTGATTGCTTCACATGTTATGGGAGTGCTCGTTGTGGGCGCTTGGAATTATTTTAATAAATTCGTTAACATTAAGTTGCTCTTGGAAATTCCGGGAAAAATTCGCAAAGATTATACAGTCGTTTTGGTTAATCCGATTAAAGTTTTTGTGGGTCTCGTTGAAGTGATAAGCGAATTTGCCAAAGTGGCTTCGCTTACCTTTCGGCTTTTTGGTAATATTTTTGCGGGAGAGGTGCTTTTGGCTTCGATGATGGCACTTTTCGCCTATGTTTTGCCGTTACCCTTTATGTTTCTAGAAATGATTGTGGGAATAATTCAAGCGCTCATTTTTGCGATACTGGCATTAGTATATATGACAATAGCAGTGGAACAACATGAACATTAAAGTTAATTAATTTTTTTAAATTTATTCTCACGGCGACTCTAAAGATAACAAAAATAGTCGACCGTCAGAATAGAAACATAATATTATGGATACAGTGATGCTCGCTAAGGCCTTGGCCATCGGATTGGGATCAATCGCACCAGCGCTTGCTATTGGCAAAATTGGCGCAAAAGCGATGGAATCAATTGGGCGAAATCCTGAGTGCACAGAAAAGATTTTGGTGCCAATGCTTTTGGCAGCTGCTTTTGCTGAAGCGGTGGCGATTTATGCTTTGGTTATTGCTTTCTCTATTAAATAATGCTTAGCGGTTTTCTCTGGCTTTGTGTAGTTTAAACAAAGTCAGAATAAAATCGTTATAGAATTTTTAAATTTTTTAAATTTTTAATTTTATAAATAAATCTTAATTTTTAATGTTTAAAACATTTAGACATTCAAAAATTATTTAAAAATTATAAAATTAAAAATTACAAAATTCACCCATTATGGACGAACTCATCAAAACATTTCATATTGAAGTCAACCTTTTGGTTGCTCAGATGGTCAATTTTGCCATCGTGCTTTTCGTGCTCTATCGCTTTGCCTACAAGCCGGTTTTGAAAACATTGAACAGTCGAACAAACAAAATTGAAAAAGGTCTGGCTGATGCCGATGCGGCTGGCAAAAAACTGGAAGAAATCGTGCAGAAGGAAAAAGAAGTGATGGTTAATGCCAAGAAAGAAGCGCAAGAAATTGTGAAAGCCGCTGAAGAACAAGCCAAGGCTAATTCAATGAGTATTGTACTGGAAGCCAGAAATCAAAGTGAAAAACTGCTAGTCAGCGCCAAGAGCCAGATTGAACAGGAAAAAAACAAGATGCTCGCAGAAGTGAAAGGCGAGATTGCCAATTTGGTAGTCTTGGCGACAGAGAAAATTATTGGGGAGAAATTGGACAAAGAAAAAGACAAAGAGTTAATTGAAAAATCAATTAGATAGTTTTATGCGAATAACATCAATACAATACGCGAAATCATTATACGAAGCGACTGCGGAAAAATCTCACGGCGAGGTTGATGTTTTGGTTTCCAATTTTGTGAAAGTGCTTGCCAAAAATGGACAGATGCGACTGAAGAATGAAATTTTGCGAAAGTTTGAAACGGTATCAAACATGAAAAACGGGATTGTCGTGGCGGAAGTTTCATCTCGGGAAAAGTTGAGCGAAGGAATGATTGAAAATCTGACGAAGTTTATTAAGGAAAAATATCAGGCGGAGAAAGTGGTGATTGAAAATAAGATTGACGAAAAGATTGGTGGCGGGGTGATTGTGAAAGTGGGGGATGAGGTTTTTGATGCTAGTGTGAAGGGGCAGTTGAAGAAAATGCAACAAATTCTGAACCACTGATTCGCACGTGATTTTCCTGATTACACATGATTGGATTTTTCTACAATCAGTGAAATCATGTGGTCTCATGTGCTAATCAGTGGTTCAGACAAGAATGAAAAGTTCTTTTGAAAATAAAAAATCGCCTATCCAATTGGAGTCGGCGATTTACGAAAGAGGGTTAAGATCTGGGTGATTCAGGACGGAGTTCTGAACCGACAAGGGAATTATTCTTTGCATCTGTGTATTGGATTTTTGCAATTCCCTTTGTGAGTTAACGAATAAACGCGCAGATCAAGGATTCCATTATCGAATTCAATATATTCGCATCCCTCAATCACAATGATGTTATAATTTTTTCCAGTGTTTTTTTCTCGATTCGCATCGGGCGCCACACCACAAGAGCAAATCAAGGCCATAAACATTAAAGACAAGCAGACTTTCTTCATTTTGACCCCCCCCAATAGCTTAGGTTTTAAAAGTAGTGTTGAAATCATTGTCAACCTACTATTATACTCCAAATCAACCAAAAAGTCAAGATATGAATATTGATCTTCCAATATTCGCCTAAATAGGCTAGTATTAGGGGATTAGTATTTAAAACAATTTAACCAGATAGAAATTAAAAAATTATGAACAAAGACTACATCATCGAACAACTGAAAAAACAAATTGGCGAATTTGAAAGTGTTGCCACAACTGAAAAAGTGGGAACTGTCGTGGAAATTGGTGACGGCGTGGCGCGGATTATTGGCTTGGAAAATGCGCTTTCTAGTGAAATGCTAGAGTTTTTGCCTGCCTACGCTGAAGCTTCGGCAGGTAAACCTGCCGACGGAGAAGTAAAGGAGCCAATCTATGGCATGGTTTTGAATCTTGAAGAGGATCGGATTGGGGCGATGATTTTGGGAGCTTATGAGGGAATCAAAGAAGGCGACACGGTGCGTTCGACCGGACGCGTGCTTTCTGTGCCTGTTTCGGAAAATTTCATTGGACGCGTGATCAATCCACTAGGAGTTCCGATTGATGGCAAGGGCGCGATCGTATCGGACAAATTTATGCCGATTGAAAAAATTGCTCCGGGTGTGATCACTCGAAAATCTGTGCATCAACCTTTGCAAACTGGGATCAAAGCGATTGACGCGATGATTCCAATTGGTCGCGGACAACGTGAGCTGATCATTGGTGACCGTCAAACAGGAAAAACTGCTATTGCGGTTGACACTATCATCAATCAAAAAGGTCAAAATGTGAAATGTATTTATGTGGCGATTGGACAGAAGGAATCGAAAGTGGCGAGAATTGTGGCGGAGCTCGAAGCACGCGGAGCAATGGAATATACGACCGTGGTTGTGGCCGGAGCGTCTGATCCAGCGCCACTATCCTATATCGCACCATATGCCGGTTGCACTCTCGGAGAATTTTTTATGGACAAAGGTGAGGACGTGCTCATTATCTATGATGATTTGTCTCGTCACGCTTGGGCCTATCGTCAAATTTCTTTGATTCTTCGTCGCCCACCAGGACGCGAAGCCTATCCTGGCGATGTGTTCTATATCCACTCCCGACTTCTCGAACGTAGTGCAAAACTGAATGAAAATTTTGGTGGCGGTTCCATTACTGCGCTTCCAATCATTGAAACGCAATCGGGTGACGTGAGTGCCTACATTCCGACTAACGTGATTTCCATTACTGACGGACAGATTTATCTCGAAGCTGATTTATTCTACAAAGGAATTCGCCCGGCGCTCAATGTGGGAATTTCCGTTTCGCGTGTGGGATCTTCTGCGCAAACAAAAGCGATGAAAAAAGTGGCGGGAAAATTGCGTCTTGATATTGCTCAATTTCGTGAGCTCGAAGCGTTTGCTCAATTTGGATCTGATCTCGACGAGAACACCAGACAACGAATTGAGAGAGGGCGTCGAACAGTGGAAATTTTGAAACAAGGTCAATATGAACCAATGCTCGTGGAACATCAAGTGGCCATTATCTATGCCGTGATTAATGGATTTTTGGATGACGTGGCGGTGGAGCAAGTCGCTAAATGGGAGCGCGATTTCCATAAATTTTTAGATTCATCAGCCAAGCCGGTATTAGATATGATTTCCCAGCAGAAAGATCTGACCGATGAAGTGGTAGCTAAATTGCAAGGAGCGATTAAAGAGTTTAAGGAAATCTATCAAAATGGAGTGTAATATAAATTAGCAAATAGCTATGAATAGTGCCAGAGACATTAAACGTCGAATAAAATCGATCAATAACACTAAGAAAATCACTCGCGCGATGGAGATGGTTTCGGCTGCCAAAATGCGCCGATCTGTTGCTAGTGTGGTGGGAATTCGACCCTATGCTCACTCCGCTTGGAGCGTGCTCACGAATTTAGCCAGAGCCTTCAAAGATCATCAGACGGGACTGTTGGAAGTGCGCGAGGTGAAAAGTGTGCTCGTGATCGTGATTGCATCCAACCGGGGACTGTGCGGATCATTCAACGCGCAAGTGGCCAAGAAAATTAAAGATGAAATTCTAAATCCAGAAAAACTAAAAATTAATCGTATTGGCGATAAAAAGCTAGAGTCAACTGTGCCTAACGCTGATCTTAAGATTGATTTTATTACCATTGGAAAAAAAGGCGAAGCAATGGTGCGCCGACTGAACAAAGAAGTTGTGGCCACTTTTCCAGAACTGACTTATCTGCCCAAAATCGAAGATGTGCGAGCAGTGGCGAAAATTGTGATTGCCGATTACTTAGCTAAAAAATATGACAAAGTAGCGGTGATCTATACAGACTTTGTTTCGGCCATCAATCAACAGACAAAGATCAGACAAATCTTACCAGTTTCAAAGATTGATTTGGAAAAGCAAATTGCTGAGATGGACATTTTGGCAAAAGAAGTTGGACTAAAGGAGTCAGATATTGAATATAAAATTGAACCAAGTCCGAAAGAACTCTTGGACTATATTTTCCCACGTCTAATTGAAATGCAGATCTATCACGCTATTTTGGAATCGAACGCTTCCAAGGAATCTTCAAGAATGCTTGCCATGAGAAACGCAACAGACGCGGCGGGGGAGATGGCGGACGGATTGACATTGGCCTACAATCAGCTCAGACAAGCAAAAATTACACAGGAGATTGCAGAGATTTCAGCAGGAAAGGCAACGTTGGAAGGATAATATTTTGTATAAATTAAACAATTTTAAACTAATAGTATGAAAAACACAGGAAAAATCATCCAAGTTATCGGGCCGGTAGTCGACGTTGAATTTGAAGGCAATTTGCCGGAGATTTATCATGCGCTGGAAGTTGCGTTGACTGATGGAGGAAAGTTAATCCTCGAGACCAATCAGCACATTGGAGCCAATCGTGTGCGAACCGTTGCCATGGGTTCGACTGATGGCATTAGTCGGGGGATGGTCGTGTCTGACACGGGCGCGCCAATTTCTGTTCCCGTTGGGAAAGAAGTTTTGGGACGAATGTTTAATCTTTTGGGAGAAACAATTGACGGAGTCGATGAAAAAGTAGTGACTGAGAAAAAATATCCGATTCATCGCGATGCGCCGAAATTTTCTGAGCAATCAACTAAGGCGGAAATTTTTGAAACTGGCATTAAGGTGGTTGATCTAATTTGTCCTTTTGTGAAAGGTGGAAAAATTGGCCTCTTCGGTGGCGCTGGTGTGGGAAAGACTGTGCTCATTCAAGAACTGATCAGAAACATTGCGCGTGAACACGGTGGCTATTCTGTTTTTGCTGGTGTAGGAGAAAGAACGCGTGAAGGTAATGATCTTTACAACGAAATGAAAGACTCGGGAGTTTTGAAGCAAACCGCGCTGGTCTTTGGTCAAATGAACGAACCACCAGGAGCGCGTCAACGTGTGGCACTTTCGGCTTTGGCAATGGCGGAATATTTCCGTGATGATGAAGGCAAGGACGTACTTTTGTTTATTGATAATATTTTCCGTTTCACACAAGCCGGATCAGAAGTGTCGGCACTGCTTGGGCGCATTCCATCGGCTGTGGGTTATCAACCAACTTTGGCAGAAGAAATGGGAAAACTGCAAGAGAGAATTACTTCGACCAAGAAAGGTTCGATCACTTCCGTGCAAGCTGTTTATGTGCCAGCGGATGACCTGACTGACCCGGCGCCAGCCACAACTTTTGGTCATCTCGACTCAACCGTGGTGCTCTCACGAGCGCTGACCGAACTGGGAATCTATCCGGCTGTTGATCCATTGGATTCATCTTCCACGATTCTTGACCCAAAGATTGTTGGCGATGAACACTACAACGTGGCAAGAAAAGTGCAGATGGTTTTGCAGAGATATAAAGATCTGCAAGATATTATTGCAATTCTTGGCATGGAAGAGTTGTCCGATGAGGACAAAGTGACAGTTTCACGCGCTAGAAAAATTCAGAAATTTCTCTCGCAACCATTTTTCGTGGCTGAACAGTTCACAGGAACTCCAGGAAAATATGTGAAGCTAGAAGACACAATTAAAGGCTTTAAGATGATTATTGACGGCGAATTGGACGATGTGGCCGAGCAAGATTTCTATATGAAAGGGAATATTGCTGAAGTTCGACCAGCTAAATAAAAAAATATGTCTGAAGCAAAGATCAAATTTAAAATAGTCACCTCTGAAAAAACCGTCTTTGAAGACGATGTTGATCAGGCGACTTTTGAAACGACTGATGGGCAAATCACGATTCTCCCTAATCACCGGTCCTACATCACTAGTCTCAAATCAGGCGAAGCGATGATTAAAAAGAAAGGCGAAGAAGTTTTCCTTTCTATTTCTGGCGGGTTTATTGAATTTCATGATAACACGTTGATTGTGCTGGCTGACACGGCGGAACGAGCGGAGGAAATTGATCTCAAACGCGCCGAAGAGGCCAGAGCGCGTGCCGAAGAATTGAAAGACAAAGCAATCTCAATGGACGACGAAGAATATGCGCGTGTGGCAGCAGCCATTCAAAAAGAGTCGGCCAGAATTCGGGTGGCGAGAAAACATTATACGAAAAAGGGGATTAGTATCGGGCAATAATTCTCCTAGTTAAATAATTTAATTTTTTTATTTTTTGATTTTATGGAATTCACAATGGAAAATAACAACCAACAAGAAGGAGGGGAAATGGCATTGGAAAAAATTGCCAAGGAAAATTTTGTTCTTTGGGCGGACACTTTACTGACAAAGGATCCCAAGAAAGTAGCGGAACTATATTCAAATGATGCTACCTTTCTGCCAACGATGTCTCCAGATTTCAAGCATGGTGAGCTTGAGGCGCAGGATTATTTCAAGCACTTTCTTGAAAAAGATCCCGAAGGGATGGTCATTCAAGATGAGGTGCAGCCACTTGGTCAGGGCGCATACCTGCATTCTGGTATGTATAATTTCGAAGTGGGAAAAAATGGAGATCGTTCAGTGGTCGAAGCCAGGTTTTCTTTTGCTTGGCGAAAAGAGACTGATGGAAAGTGGAAAATCATTCACCATCATTCTTCTGTGAAGCCCGCATAAAGAAGTTTGCTAGAAATTAGCAACTTTGCAATAGGCCCCGCTTGGAAACAACTTCCAGGCGGGCGCTTTTTTTATTTGACAATTTCGAATCAATGTGCTTCAATGTGTTGTTAGTCATAGCTCGTTAAAAATTCAATAGTTTGAAATTAACGGGCTTTTTTCGTGCTAATCAAATTCCGAGGCAGTTGCTTCGGGGAAATTTATCAAACCAAAAAGAAAAGAGGAGAAGTATCATGAAAAAAAGTATTGTTAGTATTGTGTCAGCTTTCGTTTTTTTGGCTATCGCCGTCGCCGCTTTTGCGACAACAACAACTTCCATTTTAGTGAACGGAAAGGATTATAATCAGGTTTGGCGGCCGGAATGTGCGGCGCCAAGCGTGGAAATTGAAATCCAAACTGACGAAGTAGGGGTATCGGCCGATTATTGGTTGTTGTGTCTCACGCCATCGGGCTGGAAATATTACCACTCAGGGTATGGCTATTGGTTTGACGGAGGTTACCCTGCTTGTCAGGGAGCTCTATATTCCTTCGGAAAAATTGACATTCCCATAGCTGGGCTGGATTTTAGCCAACCCGGAACATACACGTTTTATTGGGGGATTGACAACAAAATGGATGGACAAATCACCGGCGAGAGTTTTGTCTATGACTCGTTGTCGATCAATGTCATTCCAGCGGATAAGCAAATTGTGATTACGATCTCTGACACATTTCAAACGATCGGTTTTGACCTATCGACCGGAGCTGTCAATGGGTTTGTGGTAGACGGAGTCGCTCAACCAATTGCATTATCTGCATTATCGATTGAAAGTGTGATGGAGGTTTCCGATCGTGTTGGTTGGACTGATAATTCTATTGCAACCACAGCATTTGATCCAGGCGGCGTTACTTGGATTCCGAATACCGCAAACAATGACAAGGCCCAATGGGTTTTGAAATTGAAAAGTGGCAAAATTGCTTGGTTAAATCTCGATCAGGTCGTATTTGCAGGTAAGCCAGTCGTAAGAACAACGGATGGCCTGATTCAATATGGTAGTTACAGAACACAAACGATTTACTTTGCCAGCGGGCAGGCGTATATTGACTTCGCTTGTAACTTGACGGACGGTTTCGTCAGTCATGTTAATCCAGCGGATATCGCATACGTCAGGTGGAGCATGGACGGTACTGATTGGAGCAAATCTCCTGTGTGGGGCGCGCTTCAAACGGACAGCTCCGGTAACTATTATGTTCAGTTTTTTTCCGGCGTAACTGGCTCAGGGTTATTTTCCGCCGTCTTAAAAAACGGTACGGTTGTTTATATGAATAAAGACAGCTGGGCCTTAACCGGTGCCTCTCTTGTCGGGGAGAGAGTTGTTGTGAAATAGTTTTTCCGCGACATTTGTTGTAGTGTGGGCAACCAAAGTCTTAATGATTTGGTTGCCTTTTTTTGTGGCCGAAAAATCTGGTTGACAAAAATCCCATTTAGTGCTACTATTATCTGTTGGATTATAACTAGATTTAATGGAAATTTATGACAATGGAAAAAATGCTTGAATTAGCCAAAAATAGCCTAAAAAACCTCATTTTCGCGGGAATGCTTTTGGGCGCGCTGTCTTTTTTAGCGCTAGTGGTCACACAAAAGAACTTTAGCGCTAAAGCTGATCTTTTGGTAGTGCAAAACCAGCAAGGCTTCTCAGACTATTATGCGCTTTCCAAATCTTCTGACTATTTGAGCGGAATCCTCATGGAATCGGTCTATAGTGAAAAATTTTTGGAAGAAATCAAAAACGCTAATCTTGTTTCAACTAGTTTTCTACCAGTTGACAAAGCTGAGCGTCTGAAAGAATGGCAAAGAGTGGTGAAGCTCAAAAAAAATGCTAGCGTGGGAATCATCACCGTGGAAACTTTTGCCAATTCGCAAAAACAATCAGCGGATATCTCTAGCGCAATTATTTCTGTGCTTACGGATAAATATTCCCTCTTTTTGGGTCAAGGACAAAACGTGGAAATTCGTGTGCTTAGTGGTCCGATTGTGGAAAAGAATCCCACTGCTATGCAAATTTTTCTGGTGAGTCTCGCGGGCTTTGCGGTTGGCATGATTCTGGCTTTTATGCTAGCTTATTATCAATCCCAATATGCTGCTACGAGAACGACTTTCAAGACTTTTGGCAAAAATTCGTTTGTGCATAATTTCTCGGAAAATAGTTTAGGATAATGATCTTTTGTTTAGCCCCGACGTTACGTCGGGGTTAACATGAGATAGTTATGGATGGCTTCTTGACAATTGAATGAGGATAGAAAAATAGGATCAATTCTGATCCAAAACAAACAGTGTAGGGAGGAATTGATCATGAAGAAACATAAAAATTTTGTTCAAGTTTTGTTGGTTATGGTTGTGGTTGCTGTTGTGACAGGTTGTACGCCTAGTTACGTGATGCAGCGTCCAAATAGTCCAGTAATTGAAATGATTAATGCTGAGAAAAAAGATGTTAAGGTTGAGGTTCCGGTCTCGCCAAGGCAAACAGAAATGTTCATTTTGCCGCATCAAACGCTTGGCCTTGAACCAACGCCGTCAATTTGCAAAGGAGATATTTCTGCCTTCCTAGTTGTCTTTCCAAAGATGCTCTTGGGAGGGGAATATTTTTTAGGCACGCTTCGTTGGAATGCCTGGGTCATTCATAGGGATGGCTCTGAGTCGTTCGGACAGGTGTTATTTGTCGACATGCACCCTTCTGGTTATTACTACGGGGTTGCAGTGCTCGACGGTAATGTGACCGAAGGACAAATGGTTATTCAATCAACAGACATAAACTATATTTACAGTCCGTTTGATCGAGAGCTGGCAATTGATCGTGAGAAGTATTTGACCGATACTGCCTATTGTAAGGAAAAAATCCAGGAAGTTAATAAAACTGCGGATGGGACAGATTTCAACATCGCGTCCTTGACTAAAGTGGAAAACTTCCAAGCAGTGATCAAGAGCTGGAATCAGATTAAGTATCCGGAAGGATATTTAATTTCGCCATTCGGCTTTGAAGAGGTAGCGCTTATTCGAGGCCAAAATCCACAGTATTCGTATTATCAGAAGCTGGTGGGAACGGGCAATTTTGCTATTAAAATTGGTTTAAATCCGATTGGTAGCGCGATTGTTACAGCCGCAGGGCTGGCGATTGATCTGATTCGTGCAGCTAACGCACCAAGCAAAGGGCGCGATTTTTCCTCAGAAGCTCTGAAAGGAAGGGAGGAAGCGTTTCGCGTTAAGTATTTGCTATCGCTTGGTGAGAAGCAAATAAAAAAGAATAACGAATATAGTTTACAGCTATTGAAAAACTAAGACGGGAGGGAGAGACATGAAAAAAACTGTAGTATTAGTAGCATTCCTGGTGGCGACGCTTTTTTCGAGCGAAGCTTTTGCAGGAACATGTACAGTCAAGGCGGGCGATACGTTCTATGAAATCGCTCAAAAAAATGGAGTGACGCGAACTGCTCTGCAGGAAGCGAACCCCCAAATCAAAAACATTAACCGCATTTTGATTGGGCAAAGTATTTATTTGCCTGAAAAAGATATTAAAGTCAGAGAAAAAAAAATATCTGAATGGTTGCCTGGTTCGGCGCCCACAAAGGCGACTCCCTACTATGCCATTCAAGAACTGCCATCGTTTAAGAGGCTTACGATTGAACAACAGCGGATCATTTTCCAAAAAATAGTCTACGAAGATTATCGTTTGGTGGATATTCCGGATGGAACGATCGTGTATGAAATGACTTATACGAGTAAGTCAGGGAAAACTCAGGTCATCAAAAACCGGAGAGCAAACCTCTCGAAAACCGGCCCGCTTAAGGTCGAAGCTTACAGTGACCCGGCTGTGCCGATTATTTTCGTCCGCGTAGTTTATTGTAATAATATGAGCTACATGGGAATAACACTGCCGGAAATACAAGAGCCGAAAAAGGGGGAAGAAAAGAAATACGAAGAAGATGTAACAGCTCCTCCTGAAGAAGAAGCACTGCCCCCGATTTTTGTTTCAAAAACCATCGAAAAAACTTGTGTCGTAGCTGAAAATGAGCTGGACATAGGTGCTGGCATTTGGAAAAGTGGCGACTCCAAAGGTGGCTGGGGGTATATTGATTATGAAAGATACATCCGCAGTTGCAAAAACACTATCCATGTGTTCGATGGAGTACTAACTCCCATCATCGGAATTTTTGCTCGCGGTAACGTGGGCGAAGTTGATTCTGGTTACAAATGGGATGAAGCGGGAATTGGACCGCAAGCTGGGGCCATGTGGAATGGTACCACTTCTGCGGGATATCCGCATCAGGTGAAAGTAATGCTTCGGTTTTTGTACGACTATGCCCACGGAGCAAACAGCTTGAGTGGATATTCCAAATCCGAGCAACACATTTTGGTTGGAACCTATCTTGAGTATTTGAGACGGTTTCATCCGGAATATATGTACATCCTGTACAGCGAAGGATGGTTTGACGTTTTTCGTAGTTTCAGCTCCACGTGGAGTGGAGACAAAGCGTCTAACATCACGTCACTCAATATCGGAGCTAAGCTTCACAAAGATATTAATTCCGATTGGGCAGTGAGACTGGGTGTGCAGCTGGGCTTTCAGCCCGAAGAAACGCGTATTGGCGGAAATGTCAACATAGAACTCCGTTATTGTGACTGGCTCATATTTGGGCCAAGCCTCGACTATGCCATTTCCTCTGATATTCCGACTGAAGTTGGTGGGTGGGCAACTGGCGTATTTGCCAGAGTCGAGCTCAGGAGACAGGTCAAGGAGAGTTATACAGAAACCTATATGAGCGAGGTCACTCCCTCAGATAAGGAACTTCTGGATTATTAAACACAATCCTAGATAATTCGTCACCCAAAGGAAAGCGGGAAAATCATTTTCAAAAAGATTTCGATCTAGTTTCAAACTGATTATTTCGCTGCCGAGACGGGGGCTAAGCGTTCTCAGAGTTTATGACTTGTCATAGGCTTTGTGTGAATTGCGGAAATGAAAAGAAAGAATTGGATTTTGAGGTCTTTGAGAGGAGTGATTTTTTATTGCTTGACTTCTGGAGGGAGAAATGCTATAGTGTATAATCAGATTAAGGGCAGTACATATAAAATCTAACACAAGGAAAGGAGTATCACCATGAAGAAAATCAGTATCGCAGTATTGGCAGTATTGGCAGTCGTGGCTTTTACGGTGGGAAGTGCTTCCGCCGAGCCGAAGGCAATCACCGGAGAAATCACGGTGAGCGCTGATGATAATGGGTTGGTTTCGGTTGTTGGTTCATCCGCTGGAGAGCTGGATCGCTTGACTCAGTTTTGCACAGAGGAGATCAATGCCAAGTTTGGATGTCCGAACAATATTGAGGTTCCCAAAGGCAATGGGTATCAGCTCAACAAGCGGGGGATGGAAAAGGGGCAAATTGCTTTTAACCTCCATCATACCGATGGCGCCTGGTTATGGATTCCCCTGCAGAATGTGCAGGTAGGTAAAAACGTTAAGATTTTCCCCGGTAGAGATGGAAGTCGGTTCGTATATACCGGTCCTGTTCCAAAATAACAAACCCGGCGCATAGCGCCCAACCAAGCCTCGCGACTTAACAGTTTCGAGGCTTGCTTTTTTTTATGAAACGTGCTATGATAATAGGTTATGAAATTTGATTATGAATAAATAGGTTATGTTTGATATAAAGCAAAAAAACCAAATTCAACCCGAAACGATTAGTGCGATTTTTAGTATCGTTTTTTTAAGCTTATTTATTTTAGCCAACTTCTTCGTTGGCTTTGTTTTGCCTCTCTATTTGCTGGCAGTGGCGATTGCCTTTGCGCTGGCTGTCATGCATCCACGCAGTGGACTTTTGACGCTTATATTTTTGACACTTATTTTTGAACGCTTTTTCACTCTTTCGCCCCTAGTTTTGGGGAAAGTTGAGTATAAACTATTTTTGCCGGATATCATCATGCTTGGAATTCTTTTGGGTCTACTTTTTGCGCGCTTAGGAAAACACAAAAACACGACAAAAAAATTTCAGCTGGCCGATGGATTGCTTTTGGGTTTTATGATTCTTAATATTATCTATTATTTTCTCAGTGTCTATCTTTTTGGTTCTGATGCTTATCTGTCTTTCAGCTCGCTCAAAAATTATGTTTTTTATGGACTTTTATATTTCATAACTTATCTAACAATAAATAGTCGCGAACAACTGGATCGGCTTTTGAAATTCTATTTTTCCGGCGCAGTTTTGATTTTGGGTTTTGTGCTATTTGGCATTTTGAATGGCGAGGGACTGTGGACGCAGTTTACCCCGCTTTCCACTGAAGGTGTGCGCATTTTGGCTTTCCCGCACGGACTATATCTTAGTTTAGTTTTTATTCCCGTGTTACTTTTCGCTATTTTTCGCAAAAAAAATTGGCTGATTATTTTTAGCCTCGCTTTTGCCGTGGGCATTGTCGGCACAATGATGCGTCATCTTTGGGTGGCACTAGCATTGGCGATTGCACTGATTTACATTTTTCTCAAAAGAGAACAGAAAATTAATGCGCGAAATATTTTCCTAAAAACAATTTTTCCGCTCATTGGCGCAAGCATCTTGTTTTTCTATCTGGCGCTTCTACTTCCACAGTCAAAATTGAACGACAGTTTTTCTGGTGTTTCAAAAGCACTTTCCCAGCGGAGCATTTCTATTGCCAACGCCGGGGATGATGAGAGTTTCATTTGGCGCACAATTGTGTGGAGAAGCGCTTGGGAAAAATATCGCAATAATTTAATCCTAGGCATTGGCACGGGACAGACTGTGTCGGTGGAAAATGGAAAATATCACGACTTTATTGAAATTCGCAATATGCACAATTCTTTTTTGACCATTCTGGTGCAATTTGGAATTTTAGGCATTGGCTTGTTTCTGGCTTTTGTTCTCGTGCATGTCAAGATGCTTTTTAGAGAAGCTGATTTTAGGCAGAATTTCCACAAGTTAGCCTTTTTTAGTATACTGACGATCTGTTTAGTGGCGTTTATGTTTCAGCCATATCTCGAGACCAATCTTTTAGCGATGTTTTTTTGGATCAATCTGGGACTTATTCGGTATATTTGTGAAGAAGAAAAAATATGAAAATTTTGGAAGTAAATAAATTTAATTATGTGCGAGGCGGAGCGGATCGGCATTTTTTGGATGTGACACGACTCCTTAAATCAAGCGGTCACGAGGTGGCCACTTTCTCGATGGAAAATTCGCGCAATCTTTTTTCTCCTTGGCAAAAATATTTTGTTAGCTATGTGGGTTATAACAAGAATGATTCAACGCTAACTCAAAAAATCAAAGGTACTTTTCGGATGTTTTATTCTTTTGAGGCGAAAACTAAAATGCGAAAGATGCTCTTGGATTTTGAGCCGGATCTTGTGCACATACATAATATCTATCATCAAATTTCTTATTCAATTATAGCGCTCATAAAAAAAAGAGGAATTCCTATTGTTATGACCGTGCATGACTATGAGCTAATTTCACCCGATCGTGAAGAATATCTAGAGGCGGTGGGAACTAAATATTGGAAATTTATAGTTATCAGTAAAAAATATTCCTTGATCAAGAGAACCATATTGGTTTTACGGAGCTATTTCGAAGAGTTTATTGGCTGGAAAGATAACGTTGCATTTTTTATTGCCCCAAGTCAATTTGTGGCAGAAAGATTGATTAGTGGTGGAATAAAAAAAGAAAAAATTGTTGTTATGTCGCATTTTATTTCTAAAGACGCAACCGATTATTCGCAGGAGAAGAGCGAATTAGGTGATAGCTATGCCTTTTATTTTGGTAGAATTTCCAAGGAAAAAGGTGCCTTGGAAATGATTGAAACTTTTAGAAAAATTGAAAAAATAAAACTAATACTGGCCGGAGAAGTTGAAGATGATTTGCAAATAACTTCAGACAAAAATATCAGCTATCTGGGCTACTTAGGAAGAGATCAGTTGGGGCGATACATTAAAAATGCTCAGTTTTCGGTGTCTTTTTCCAGATTGCCTGAGACTTTTGGGCTCATCGCTCTTGAATCAATAAGTTTCGGAAAACCTTTCTTGGGCTTTGATAGTGGAGCTTTTGGAGAGATTATTGATAGGGGGGTAACAGGTTTTATTTGCAAGGACACAGTAGAAATGGAAGAAATAATTAAAAAAATGGTTGATGGAGAAATTAGATTTCAAAAAGATATGGTTATGAAAGTAGCTTATGAAAAATTTGGACAAGAGAAATATTTGAAAAAATTGATAGGTTTATTTAATTCTCTAAAACATCAAAAATATGAAAAGTAAAAAAGCGATTATGCTAAGTGTGCTCGTTAGTTGTCTTTATTCTCCCAAGAAACTGGTGAATTTAATTAAGTCAAATTGCCTTCCCAAAAAAGCTAAGGTAGCCTTTTCCCCCGTTTTTGCTGATATAGAATCGACGATTTCTTGCAATTTGAATTGTGTTATGTGTCATCGAAAAGAGTTGGCAGTTGGCAGAAATCGTCTTAGTTTGACATTTGGACAATTTAGAGAAGTTATTGATAAATTGCCATATCTTCTTAAGCTCAACTTGCAAGGAATGGGCGAGCCATTGCTTTCTGGAGAACTTTTTGAAATGATTAACTATGCCAAAAAGCGACATATTTATGTTTCTACTGTGACCAACGGTATGCTTATGAATGAAGAGAAGGCAAAAAAAACACTTGAGTCAGGGTTGGATCGTATATATTTTTCGATTGATTCAAGTGATGCCGAAAAATATGTGGCATATCGAGTAAATGGAAGACTTGAGCAGGTAGTGGAAAATCTGAAAAAATTGGTAGAAATACGAGATAAGAAAAAAAGTAAATTACATATTGGAGTCTGGATGTTACTTTTTAATAATAATCTCGATCAACTTATCCCAATGATAAAGCTAGCTAAGACAATGGGTGTAGATGAATTGATTGTGCAATCACATGTTTCTTATCGTGGAAAGCGAGACTGGAAAGAAGTTATCGGTAAATTGAAACTGAAAGATGAAAATGAGAAGGTTGGAGCGGAGATTTTGAGGGCGGAAAGATTTGCCAAAAAAATAAAGCTGAAT
The DNA here is from genome assembly GCA_049304095.1 of Candidatus Moraniibacteriota bacterium. Taxonomy (GTDB): domain Bacteria; phylum Patescibacteriota; class Minisyncoccia; order Moranbacterales; family UBA2206; genus UBA9630. Next base: position 20,848 of record JBAQNU010000019.1, read on the forward strand.
TTTTCTATTCAAAGTGGCATGGGAGCATTGAAGCCTGACGCGAAAAGCCTTTGTCAGTGGCCATGGAAATCAATCTACGTTGCTTCTAATGGTGATATTTCTTCTTGCTGTATCGTGGCTGATCCAAAATTAGCTTACTTGGGAAATATACTTAGTCAGGATTTTTCTCAAATCTGGAATGGAGAGGCCTATCGAAACCTTAGAACCGCACTAATTGAAAGCAAAATTCCCGGTTATTGCCGAGAATGTTACGGAAAATGAAAACATTGACTTTACCTGGGAATAATGCTATGATTTCAAGTTAAGAATATTTGAGCCTAAATATGAAAATAGCTTACATTGGACAAAAAGGAATACCAACCAAAACTGGCGGAGTAGAGCGCTATGTGGAGGAAGTGGCGACGAGAATGGCAAAAAGAGGCCATGAGGTTTTTGTTTATGCGCGCAACAACTATACGGACAAAGATTTGGGCGAATTTGAAGGTGTGAAAATTATTCATCTGCCTTCAATTCCAACTAAGAACCTGGATGCAATCAGTCATACTTTTTTGGCGACGATTCACAGCCTCTTCCAAAATTATGATGTGATTCACTATCACTCAATCGGGCCAACTTCACTTAGTTTTATCCCGAAACTTTTTAGCCGAAGAACGGCTGTGATTGCCACTTTTCAATGTCAGGATTATTTTCATAAAAAATGGGGTACGCTAGCGCGAGCCTATTTGCGTTTTTCAGAAAAAGTAACTTGCACCGTACCGGACAAAACAATTGCCGTGACCCAAGATTTGCGCGATCACGCCAAGCAGAAATATCAAAAAGAGCTAGTACTTATTCCTAATGGCGCTGAAATTCGCTTCAATGCCGATGACGAAGCACTGCTTGAGTGGAATTTGGAGAAAGATGAGTATATTTTTTCCGCCAGTCGGCTAATCAGACACAAGGGTATTCATTATTTGATCAATGCCTTCAATCAGCTTTGCGCAAAAAAAATGAACCAGGGTAAGAAATTGGTGATTGCTGGAGACGGTTCATTTACGGATGAATATGTCGCTTATCTCAAGAATTTAGCCAAGGATAATAAACAAATTATTTTTACCGGAACAGTGAGCGGTGAAAAATTGGAACAACTTTTTTCGCACTGCTATTTGTTCGTGCAACCTTCGGAATCAGAAGGAATGTCGCTGGCACTTTTGGAAGCGATGGGCTATGGCAAACCAATTCTCATTAGCAATATTTCCGAGAACGTGAGTGTTCTTCGCGGAAGTGGATTTGTGTTTGAGAATAAAAACGAAAAAGACCTGGAGGCGAAACTACTAGATATTTTAGGTAATCCTGAGGTAGCAAAAAAAGCTGGCAAAGAGAGTCAGGAGATTGCCAAAGAGTTTTATGATTGGGATCGGATTGTTGAACAAATCGAAAATTTATATAAATTAGCTCAAAACGAGAAGATTAAGAAAAATTAAATTTCATTTTTATGGCAAAAGTATACTCAAAAAAATTCTGGATCATTTTTTGGTCAGTGGCGGTGCTATTTCTTTTTGGCTGGTATAGTTTTTGGCAAGTGAAAAATACGACTCCTAATTTTACTGCGATGAGCGCGATGATTGATTTTTTGCCACTTGATGCTCTCAAAAAAGCCAAGTTTAAAACGATGGCTAGTTTTGCCGAGTATCTATTTGAAAAAGACGGCGAGGAAAAAACTTTTCTGCTCTTGTTTCAAAATAACATGGAGCTTCGTCCGGGCGGAGGCTATATTGGTAGTTTTGGAATTTTGAAAATGAAAGACGGTCACGTGGAAGCATTGCAAACACACGACCTGTCTAATTTTGATGGTCGCGTGCCTAATGGCATCGTGCCACCTTACCCAATAAAAGAGACTTTGCGCGTGTCAGATTGGAAATTGCGGGATTCTAATTTTTCTTCCGATTTTCCGACCAATGCCAAAAAAGCCGAGGAGTTCTATAAATTGGGTCAAGGCCAAGAAGAATTCGCTGGTATCGTGGCAATCAATAGTAATGTGCTGATGTCATTTTTAAAAGCGACTGGTCCAATCGAACTTCCGGGCTATCCAGGAACCTATGATAGTGAAAGCGCTATTCTCACGTTGGAGCAGCAAGTGGAAAGGGGCTATACTGAGCAAGGCATCAAACTCGGAGAAAGAAAGAGTGTGATGAATGATTTGGCGATTGAAATTGAGAAAAAAGTTTTTACTTTAAGTATCGCGCAAAAAATAAAACTGGCCGAGGCTGTACTTCTTGATTTGAATCGCAAGGATATCCAGCTCTATTTCAAGGACGCTGATTTGCAGCAAAAAGCGCAGAGCGCGCAGTGGGATGGTAGCGTTAACCAAAATTGGTCTGGCGATTATTTAATGCTAGTCGATGCTAATTTGGGCGCGCTTAAAAGCGACTATTATATGCGTCGCTCGTTCAACTACACCGTTGATTTGTCCGGAGAGACTCCATCGGTGCATCTCATGGTTACCTATGTCCATGGTGCTAAACAAAAAGATTGGATGACGAAAGATTATCTGACTTATTTGCGTGTGTATACTCCCTCTGGTAGCTGGCTAACTGACACGAAGAATCTGGGTGAGAAAAAATTTGGTGATGATTTGGGCAAGAAATATTTCGGAACACTGGTTGGTGTGCCACTTGGACAAACTAAAACAGTGGAATTCTTCTATACCTTGCCACCATCCGCTGCGGATAATTATGACTTGCTTATTCAAAAACAATCCGGCTCGGGCGTCGTCGCGGGCGAGGTGAATGTGATTTATAAAAGTCAAAACAAAGTTAGCTATAAAATCGATTTGTCAAAAGATTGGAAGCTAAGCGAGAATCAATAGCTTTTTAGGCTCCGCCGATGCCGAGGATCGGAACGGGTTCGGGGAAAATAAACGAGTTTAGAACCGGTGTGCCATTTTCCAAATCGGTATAGAATATTTTTTCTAGTCCGTGATTATGAATAACTTGGGGAGTTTCTAGCGTGGTAGTGATGAGATCAAGGCAGTTTCTGTGATCGCGCGGGTCAAGCTCGATTATTTTAGTATATTTTCCGACAGAAAAGATGATATGTTCATAGTCTTTATACCACCCGACATTTTGCAGTGTGTCAGAATAGCGTGTGATACTACTTAGCTCGTCTTCTTTGCGGATTGGTTGCACATCCCAATCGCGGGCAAAATAGACGGAAATTTCATTGTTGCTCCAAAAGAGCAATTTTTTTCCGTCATTGGAAAAATGCATTTCAACAATGTGATTTCCGATTTGGTGAAAATATTTATCGCGCAAGGCGTCGTTATAGATGAAGAGGTTTTGGTTTTTGTCCAAAAAAGCAATGCGAGATTGATCATAGACAATCATGCGGTCAATTGGAGTGTCAGCTTGCCCTGGAAAGTCGCTGGTGATTTGCAACTTCTCAACTGTTCCGTCAAGATTGGTTTTGAAAACAAGGTTGTTGGGCAGTTGAACGAAGAAAACAGAATCATAGGAAAGCTCATAGGTGGGAGCGTCCGAGGCGATAACGACGAGATCATTTTTGTCAGCGATGTTGCCACGAAAAAGTGTTTGACCTTCTAGGAAAAAGAAATAGCCTTTGGATTTGGGGTCCCAGCGTACATGGCGGATTTCATTTTTGCCAAAAAAATCATTCAAATTAGTAACAGTTCCCAAAGTGATGTCTGCGATATAAAAAGTTTCATTGCCATCTTTTTCCACTGGGATGGAGAGATAGCTTTCTTCTGGCGACCACTCAATGTTTTCTTTCTTTTCCAGTGAAAGGAGTTTCCAATTAGGTAGGGAAAAGGTGCTAGCTATGCTTGAATCATTGAGATCTAGAATTTTTACTAAAAGATTTTGATTATCATCTTGCGTATAGGCGATGAAGCGATTTTTGGGAGAAGTGAAAAAAGTTTCGATTCCGGTTGTCTCGGGATAATTGGTTTTCTTGTAGTCGGTTCTGGTTAGTACGATATTCCAAAATTCGCTAGAAATTCCACTATGGACATCGATTTTCTTCTCCCACGTGTTGTAGCCAGGAGCGAGAATTTTTAGGGTGTAATCATCAGGTAAAAGGCCGGAAACATTGAAGGAGCTGTTGATGCGATTTAGCTTTTTGTTTTCATTTAATATCCCGTTTAGTTCGGCAGAAACCGTTTGCGGGTTGGATTTGAAAGAAATTGTTCCACTAAACACAAAAACACCCCTATGCCAATCGAAACGATAACCTTTGGCTTGGAGCACAATAACTGGTGTAATTAGGCAAAAAACTAAGACTAAAAACCAAAAAAATAGTGTGCGTTTGAGTTTCTCCATAGCTAAATCTTAGCGGGAAAGAGAAATTTTGTCCAGTTTTATTTTTTATGCTATACTGGGGTCTATGAGTAGAAATGCAAGTATATTTTTAGTAGTAGGTTTTTTGGCAGGCGGAATGATTTTTGGCTTTGTGTTTTGGCATGCCCAGAGTGGCGCGGGAGATGAACTTCGCGAAAGTCTAGAAAAGGCTAGGATTGCTAGTGCTGCGCCGGAAGCAGTGGCTGGCGCGAACGCGCAAGCTACTCAATCAAGCGGAGCGACGGCTGCAGGCGCGCAAAGCGCAACACAACCAGTTGCAGACGCTACTGCTACGCCAGCTGCACCAGAAGCGAAAGAAGCGAAAGCTTTGCCAAATAACGCAGAAGAAGAAAAGCCGAAAGACGAAACAGCTGATTGGGAGACTTTCAAGGATGAAGAAAATAATTTTGAATTTAAGCATCCGGTTGATATAAGAGTGATTTCGAACGGGGATGTGATTACGCTTTCTAAGGACGCCGTGACTTGGAAAATACGCATATATGAAAACAAAAAAAACTTGGATTTGTCCAGTTGGTACACAGCCTATTTCTCGGAAAAAGAGCGCAAAAACTGCGTGCTTAGTGATTCGAGTGTGAAAGTGGGAAGCTATGAAACGAAATATGCTAATCCCAACTCTGATCCGACAAAATGCGAGCGGGATGGCTATTTCGCTACTGGTAGCGATAAAAAAACGGTGCTCAAAATCAGCCTGGACAAAGAAACAGTGGAAAATGCCAATAAAATCCTCGCTACGTTTAAGTTTGGCACTTAAATCCACCTCATCCGGCCTTCGACCACCTTCTCCTTAGTAAGGAGAAGGGCATTATTTTGTATTTTGTTCCCTCTCCTTACTAAGGAGAGGGTTAGGGTGAGGTGAATTTGACACTTAGCTATAAGTGCGCTACAATGCCTAAGTTAAAGCTTTTAATCAAATATTTCAAATAATCTATTATGTTGGCAATTATTAAGACTGGCGGAAAGCAATATCAAGTCAAAGTGGGCGACAAAGTCAAGGTAGAAAAACTAGAAGACGCCGTGGGAAGCACGATTAAGTTTTCCGAAGTACTTTTCATGGGAGACGAAAACGATATTAAAGTTGGCGCTCCATTTTTGGAAGGCGCAATCGTGGAAGGCAAAGTTTTGCGCACTGAGCAAGGCGACAAAGTGACAGGTGTGAAATTCAAGGCCAAAAAAAGATATCACGTCAAATTTGGACATCGTCAAATTTTCACGGAAGTGGAAATTACAAAAATTGCTTAAGCGAGAATTTTCTTTTAGATATAAAAAAACTCGAACTGGAAAGTTGCGGGTTTTTTGTTTTGCTAAACTTCTCTTCTATTAGCAAGCGACGAGCTGAGTGTTAGTTCGTCAGCATGTTCGATATCGGCGCCGGTGGCGAGACCTCTGGCGAGGCGGGTTATTTTTATGTCTTTGTCTTTTAATGTTCTTGAAATATAAAGAGCTGTGGCGTCACCCTCGGTGGTGGGGTTCATGGCCAGGATGACTTCTGAAATTCCTTCTTTTTCTATCCTGCTATCTAAATCTTTAAAATGCAAATTTTCTGTGCCCACGGTTTTTTGGGGACTCAAAACTCCGCCCAGAACGTGATAGAGGCCAGTATATTTTTTGGTTTTTTCAATGGCAAAGACATCGAGCGTATCTTCGACGACGCAGACCGTGGTTTGATCGCGAGAGCTATCTTTGCAAATAGCACAAAGCTCATCTTCACTGATGTTCCAGCATTTTTTGCAGTGACGCAGATTTTTTTTGAAATCTTCGAGGCTCTTGGCAAAATCAGCTAATTTTTGATTATCTTGTTTAAACAAAAACAAAACCAAGCGCTCGGCCATTTTGGGACCGATTGACGGCAAGGCCGCAAAATTATCGATAAGTTTTTTGAAGGATTTTGGATACATTTATTCGGTGTGTACGCGCTCAAGGGATTTAAATGTCGCTGAACTTTCGTCGAAATAGAGAGATATTTTTCCGACGGGACCGTTACGATGTTTGGCGATATGCACTTCAACAATGTTTTTGTTGGGCGTGTCTGGCTTTTCGCGGTCTTCGCGATAGAGAAACAGCACAATGTCGGCGTCTTGCTCGATGGAGCCTGATTCGCGAAGATCGGAGAGTTTGGGAATTTGTGGGCTACGTGATTCGACGGCGCGCGACAGCTGGGAAAGGGCAATGACGGGAATATTGAGTTCACGAGCGAGTTGTTTTAGGGCGCGTGAAATTTCGGAAATTTCGTTCACCCGGTTGTCTCCGCCGGTCGAACGGCCTTCCATTAGTTGCAAATAGTCAACAATAATGAGGCCAACGCCATGTTCCAATTGAAGTCTTCTCGCCATGGTGCGAATTTCCATCACATTAGCCGAACCGGAGTCATCAATGAAAATTTTGGCTTCAGAGAGGACGCCCATCGCTTCGCCGATTCTTTGAAAATCATCATCACCTTCACCGGTTTTCAATTTTCCGGTGCGCAAGCGCCACAAATCGACGCCGGATTGGGCGGCAAGCATCCTGTCAATTAATTGATCGGCGCCCATTTCCAAAGAAAAGACACCAACACCGATTTTTTCTTTCACGGCAATACTTCTGGCAAAATCCATGGCCAGAGTCGATTTTCCGATACTAGGCCTTGCGGCAAGAATTACTAGATCGGATTTTTGAAAACCAGCCAGGATGTTGTTGAGGTCGGGATAGCCCGTTGGGATACCACGCAATTTGTGGTCACCTTTATGCAATTCATCAATGCGGTTGAAGGCGGATTCCAAGATAGATTTGATCGGGACAAAATCTTGCTTGATGAATTTTTGTGAAACAGCGAATAGTTTTTGCTCGGCCTGATCGAGGAGCTTTTCCACATCTTCCTCTTCTTTGAAACCCAATTCCAAAATTTCACTGGCCGTTTCGATGAGACGGCGCAGAGTCGATTTTTTTTGCACCACTTTGGCATAGTGGACAATGTTAGCACTGGACGGAACAGAGTTGACAAGCGTGGCGAGATAGCTGGATCCGCCGATTTTTTCTAGCTGGCCTTTTTCTTCCAGGCGATTGGAAAGACTGAGCACATCAATCGGTTCGCGCTTTTCATAGAGATCAAGCATTGTGTCATAGATCAGATTGTGGATGTCGTTGTAGAAATCGCCTTGCCTGATGACGTTCGCCACTTTGATGATGGCGTCTTTGTCCAGCATTAAAGCGCCAAGGACGGATTTTTCCGCTTCGATGTTTTGAGGTGGTACTTTCAAATTTTCGTTGTTTTGATTTACCATAGCTCTAGTATTATATCAAGTGCATTTAAAATAGCAACTTGCACTTTTGTCCAAGTTGTGCGTTGATTTGGAGCGTTTTTTATTTCAAAATCTCCTTAATTTCCTCAAGACTTTCGGCGCGGACTAGAAGTTTTCGCAGTTCCGCGGCACCAGGGAAACCCTTGATGTACCAGACGAGGTGTTTTCTAATTTCGAATTTTCCCATTTCTCCTTTGTCGGCATAGATCAATTTGGCGTGCGCGAGCATGATTTTTTTTATCTTTTTGAAATCGTAATTTTTTGTTTTGTTTTTAATTTGTTCAAAAAGATAGGGTTTGCCCCAGGCACCTCTGGCAATGCCTAGGCCATCAATTTCTGGATATTTTTGCAAAATTTCAAGCGCGTCTTCGGGCGAAGTTATTCCACCGTTGCCTAGGACAATTTTTTCGGGAATGATTTTTTTAATCTGCGAAATTATTTCCCAATCGACTAATCCGGAAAATCCGCCTTCATATGTTCGACCGTGCACCATCACAGCGCAGTAGGGAAGATCTTTGGTTTTTTTGATAAATTCGATTGCGTTAAAATTTTTTAATCCGGCGCGAATTTTGATCGATACTGGCAGGGTAGTATTGCTAGTGACGGCTAAGATGATTTCACGCGCCAATTCAATTTGAGGCATCAGAGCGCAACCAGAACCATGTTTGAAAACTTTTTTGGCCGGACAACCGAAGTTAATGTCAATGCCATCAGGCTTGACTTTTTCTGTGATTATTTTTGTGGCCACGGCGAAATGCTCGGGATTGTTGCCAAAGAGTTGAACAATGTAGGGGCGCTCTTTCGCTTTGAATCGAACCAGCTCAAGCGTTTTTTGTGGCTTAAAAAACAGCGCGCTTACGCTCGCCATTTCCGAATAAGTCACGTCGGCGCCATGCGCTCGACAAATCTGCCGAAAAGCACTGTCGGTAATGCCTGCCATGGGAGCGAGGGCAAGAATGGGGTGGGATAGTTTTAACCAAAAATTCCTAGACATATAAATAAAAAATTGTCATCCCCGCGAAGGCGGGGATCCAGGCACCTCAGGCTTAATAAATAGAAAAACAGAATTTATTGGTTGATAATCTGAAGTCAGAGGATTTATAATACGATTGTTTGTGATTTATAACTAGTGGAACCTGGATTCCCGCCTTCGCGGGAATGACACAAGGCTACATCGTTACTTTGATTCCATCCTCACCTTCTTCTGTTTTGAAGCCTAGAGCTTGAATGTCATCTTCAAGGTTTTTTAGTTTTTTTTGCGCCTCTTTTTCAGCATCAACATCCGCATTATTTTCTTCGTCGCCACAATGATGTGGACACTGCGCGCAGTTGCAAGAATCACCCATATTAATTTTTCTTAATTAAATAATTATTATCTTTCAAATCTTCAACGGCATAGCCCAAGCTTTCAATTTTTTTACGCAGTTCATCAGAAAGGGCGAAATCCTTTTGCTCCTTAGCTTGTTTTCTTTTTTCGGCCAGCATGGTTAGTTCTGTGGGAATTTCTGCTTGACCATGGAGCATGAAACCAAAAACAGTGTTTATTTTCTTCCAAAAAGCCAGAATTTTTTTGGCATCTTGGGCACTCAGGAGAGATTTTAGCAATAGTTTGTTGGCATCGGTTATCAGTTCATAGACAATGCTTAGTGCAAGTGGGGTATTGAGATCATCGTTCATAGCCGATTCAAATTTTTCTTGATAGGGCATGATATCAAAGTTAGCTTCTTTTGTTTCGGCGGTGGAAAGTGCTTCCATGTTCAGAATGAAGGCATTGATTTTTTGTAAGTTACTTTTAGCTTGATCCATTGATTCCCAAGTGAAGTTCATCTGACTTCTGTAGTGAGAGGAAAGAATAAGCAGACGCAAATCCATCGCGGAATAGCCCTTGGTGGTAACGTCTTCCAAACGATAGAAATTGCCCTTGGATTTGGACATTTTTTTGCCATCTACCATCAGAAGGCGGGTATGGAGCCAATAGTTTACAAATTTTTTGCCCGAAAAACATTCACTTTGCGCGATTTCCGCTTCATGATGAGGAAAGATGTTGTCTTCTCCTCCAGTGTGAATGTCGAAAGTGTCGCCAAGATATTCTGAGCTCATGGCGGAACACTCAATGTGCCAACCGGGATAACCAAGTGACCATGGCGATTCATATTTCATCAAATGTTCTTTTGGAGCGCGAAGCCAGAGTGCAAAATCCCACGGATCTTCTTTGTCAGGGTGCTCTTCTAGGCGGGCGCCAACTTTGAGATTGGACAGTGTGTTGCCGGAGAGCTTTCCATAGTCAGGGAATTTTTTAATACTAAAAAAAACGTTGCCATTTTTTTCATAGGCGAAGCCTTTCTCAATGAGCCCAGTGATGATTTTAATCATCTGGGGAACATGTGCGGTGGCACGAGGAAAAAAGTGGGCTGGTAGAATATTCATACTTTTTTCCACTTCACGGAAATATGTTTCATAGAACTGGGCTATTTCAGCGGGTGATTTTTTTTCCGCCAAAGCCTTTTTTTCCATCTTGTCTTCACCACTGTCACCTTGAGCGACATCATCTTCAGTCAAATGCCCGACGTCGGTGATGTTTTTGATGTGGCGCACTTCATAGCCGAGATAGAGAAGGTAGCGACGCAATGTGTCGGCGGTTAGATAGGATTTGATGTTTCCGATGTGAATGTAGTCATAGACTGTCGGACCGCAAGAATAGAAGCCCACCTTGCCAGTGTGGATTGGTCTAAATTCTTCTTTGGTTTTTGCGAGAGTGTTATAGAGTTTGAGCATATAGATTTTGACTTAGAGCCACTTTCTGGCTTTAAAAACGGTTATAGTGATCAAGGAAAGCAAAAACATAATACCTAGATGAATCCAAAAAGCATTAGGATCTTTGCCAAACGGAATGTCTGCGCTCATGGCCAAAATGTTGGAATAGACTGTCATAGGAAGCATTACGGCGGAAAAAATGGTGAGCACTTTCATGGTCATGTCGAGTTGATTGGAAAGGAGGGAATTGTTGGTGGCTTCCAGTGATTCAATGGTTTCCTTGGCGCTTTCGAGCATGTTCCAAATACGGATGTTGGTGCCAATGAGATCTTGGAAATAGGGACGCAGTTCTTGTTCGATATATCTATTTTCTCTGACTAATGATTCAAAAACGGTCCGTTGCGGTTTCATGGTGCGGCGGAAATTGAGGATATCGCGCTTGACCAAAGATATCTCAAAAACCATTTCTTTTTCATGGCTGGCAAAAATCTCTTTTTCCACGAAATCCAGTTTTTTAGAAATGTGATCGAGGCGGGGAAAGCAAGATTCCAAAAGCATTTCAAGAATGAAACGCAATAGCGCTCCTGGGCTTTGATTCATGTAGAGATCTCTTTGTTTTTTGCTTTTTTGTAGTTTTTCAAAAAATTCACCGAGTTGATAGATTTCCACATCATGCGCGGTAATCAAGGTGTTTCCGCAAATGACAATATCCAATTCGCCTGGATAGGTGGTTTTGTTTTCGTTGTCATATAGCGGAATGTGGATGGCGAGATAGAGACAATTGCCATATTCGGCGGCTTTCGGTCGCAACGTTGGAGTGGAGAATTCCTCCACGACCAATGGGTGCAAATTGAATCTCTTTTGCAACTCTACGATTTCCTTGGTGCTGGCTTCTTGAAAGTCAATCCAGCTGACTTTTTCGGTTTTTATTTCAGGCATATTTTTTTAGTTTATGATTTGTTTCCAGCTTAGCATTGTTTTTGGGTTTGTTCAAATGTTTGACTAAACTCATTTCTGTGCTAGAATAACCCAGTGCTTTTTGAGGCGCGCCATTAACATAAAAAATATGCACGAAAACAGAAAAAAGTTAGATTTAGTGCTTAGTTGTGCGGTTTGCACAACGGTCATGGAAGAAAAAAACGTGAATGTCGTGGCCGAGCAGGAAATGAAGACAGTTTTTCATGCCCTGTGCCCTAAATGCCTCACCGCTTCGCTCTTTTTTCTTTCCCACACTGAAAAAGGTCTCGTGAGCGTGGGAACGGCAACGGATTTGAATAGAGAAGAAGCAAGCAAGATTTTTGGTCAAAAAGCAATTAGCGCGGACGAGGTGATTGAGGTCTATCGTTCGATGACGGAAATGAAAAGTGAAAAATAGTGTATTTTTTAAAAGATAATTAATTTTTTTAATCCGCTTGAGAGGCTTCGAAATATTTCGGGGGTGGGTAGAGCGAAAATAAGATGGATAAAATAGCGTTAGAAGCAAAGGCGAGAGATGTGCTAGGTCGCAAAACTAATAAGGGCAGAAAAGAGGGACTTGTTCCGGCGGTTGTGTATGGCAAAGGAGTGGCCTCAAAAAATATTTGGGTCAAACTCTTGGACTTCAAACGTCTCATCAAAAAATCAGGAGAAAGCACGGTGATTGAACTTAAGATTGATGAAAAGGACAATCGAAATGTGCTGATCTATGATACACAAAAAGATCCAGTGCGAGATAACTATGTGCACATTGATTTTTTTCAAGTGCGCATGGATGAGGAAATTGAAACAGAAGTGGAATTGGAATATGTGGGTGAAGCACCAGCCGTGAAAGAGTTGGGCGGAGTTTTGGTGAAAAATATTGACGCGATTGAAGTGAAATGTCTCCCAGCTGATTTGCCAGGAAGCATTACGGTGGACATTTCAAGTCTCAAAACTTTTGAAGATCGCATTACCCTAGGAGACTTGGCGATTTCCAAGAAAATCGAACTTAGTATTGATTTAGAAACAGTGATTGCACTGGTGGCTCCGCCAAGATCAGAAGAAGAGATGTCAAACTTGGAAACAAAAGTAGAAGCAGATGTGACCAAGGTTGATGGCGTCATCAAAGAAGCTGGTGCTGAAGGAGAAAAGACTGACGCTAAAAAAGACGAGAAGAAAGATAAATAATCGCGAATTTTAGGCGACTTTTAGAAAAAAACGCTTTTGCATAGGCAAGGGCGTTTTTTTGTGCTACAATAAGAAATATGCAAAAGACAAAAATAATAAAAAAAATATTTGCGATAGCCGTTCTCTTTTTACTGGCTGGTTTTGGTGCTATTTCTTTTGGCAATCGGGCGTTTGCGGATGAGGTCTCTAAACTGGAAGATAAGAAAGAAAATCTTGTTGATGCAATAGCAGATGCGCAAAAAGAGTTGCAAACGTCGAAAGTGCTATTGAACAAAAATGTGGTTCAGGTGAACACAACCAAGACAGTCTTGCAACAAACGGAAAGTGACATTGCTAGAAAGCAGAGTGAATTGGAGATGCTTTCTAATCGGGCAAAACTTAATAAGTCAATTTTGGAAAACTATTTGCAGCAAATCTATTTTTCCAACGTTGACCCCCTGGTTGAATTGGCTGTGACGAATCGGCAAACACATGAGATTGCGGAAAATTTTGATCAATTACTCAGCATTAAAGAGCGGATAAATATTACTTTGGTGGATATTAGTCAAAATGAAGAAGCGATTTCTAATGTGAAATCTGAGTTGGCTGACAAAAAAGTGGAACATGAAAAATTGTTGCAAAAACAAAAGGCAGAGCAGGGTGCGATTGTGGCTGATATTAATGAAACAACAGCGACGCTGGCGGAATTGCAGAAAAAATTTGCTAAAGTACAAAGTGATTTAAATGCCTTGATGAGCGCAAGCTATGACGCCAAGGATATTAAGGACGCGGTTGGTTTTGCTAGCGATAAGACTGGTGTGCCGAAAGGTGTTTTGTATGGCTTTCTAACTCAAGAATCTGGTCGTGGCAAAAACGTTGGTCAATGTACCTATGCAGACGTGGAAAAGGTATCGCTTGCTGGGTATAAAAAATATGGCAAGAAATATCAGGCGTCTATTGATCGGCTATATTATCGAGAAAAACTTTTTAATAATATAATTGATAGTTTGGGGTATAAGAGCAAAAAGGTTTCTTGTACAATTCCTTTTTCTAGCGCTGGTCCAAATCAAGGCGGAGCAATGGGCGCGGCGCAGTTTATGTCTGATACTTGGGGTGGAGCTACTGGCAAGCAAGGCTATGTGCCTCAGATTTCAAGCATAACTGGACACAGCAAGCCCGATCCATGGAACATTACTGACGCGGTGGTGGCAATGGCGCTCAAAGTGAGAAATGCCGGCGGAACATCAGATAGCGCAGCGTCAATAAGAAAGTCGACGACGAGCTATTATGGCGCCTTTAGCCAGGGCTATTATAATACGGTGCTCTATTGGTCAAAAAATTATAAGACTTTGCTATAGATTGGGATTTCCCCAACTGCGGGGCTATTACGGGGTACTTGACAAAAACCAAAAAACATGCTATGTTTCTTGGTTGACTTTAAGATGGAACTGATTTCGGAATGGTCCGAAAATCAAGCGAATTTTCCGTTTTTAGTCAAAGTTTTATTGACAACTCAGAAAAAAAAGGAAGGTGTCATTATGTTGAAAAAAATATTTTTGGCCGTGGTAGGATTGATGTTTTTGGCATCGTTGGCTTTTGGCGAAGGACAGCCGGAGCTGTGCCAGGAATTTCCGGGGAGATTACTTAACCCGCAAAAAGTCGTTTTGCCAGATGGACAATTTATCGTCCAGATGGCCAAAGGGCAAACCCCGGCTGGCGGAGTCGCTTGCCTGGGTTGGAATCCGAAAGATTCCAATGCTCTTCGTTTTTTTGTCGACGAGGAGGAAGTAGGTGACGGTTTTACTACTATCAATTATTTTGACCCCCAGATTGTGACTAGCCACAGTGTGATTGGTTATAACCGATGGGAAACAGAGGATGAGGCCGGTTCCGACATAGTGCTTTACCGCTCGGTGGCGGGACAGCCAGTCTTTCAACTGATCGCCGAGGGTTGTTATATCGTGGCAGCCCAGAGTGACGGCGATAAGTTTTATGTTGCCGGAACAAGAGATGGTCTGGCCACTTTGTGGGTGGTCGAGGCCGATGTGGTGCAGGAAATCCCATTGGAAAATTCCGCCTCATATAGTTTTTGGGACGGCGGAATCGCGTTGGTGGATGACAAGATTTTTATTGCCACCACCGAATCAATTTCTTTCGGATACGCCTATTTTCAGACGATGCGAATCGTCGAGGTGGATGCCGAAAACTTCTCAGTGATCGATAGTTACTTGATCACTGACGAAGACGGAAACTTCCCTGATAGTTTTGTTTTCGGGGGAATTGTCGGAAACAAGATGACCGGTCAAGTGAATGGCGACCAGCCATTTGTCTATGATTTCCTGGGCGAATGGCACGAATACAAGTCATTTACCGTTTGCTCAGACTACGAGGCCAGCGCCACAGGTGTTGGATTCATCGGAGACTGGGCGTTTGGTAACCTTGGCGATGAAAATAAAATTTTCGCCAAGAACCTGGCGGCGGAGAGGCCACTGGGATTGATTTTCAATTTCGACGAAGGAGAAATGGAAGATGTTTCCATCTTCTCCGTCGGCCCTAACGCCCTGATTCTGAGGGCGGGGGATACAAATTTCTACACAGTCAATTTGAGCAACTAGTCCACTAGTCCAAAGGATAAGTTGCCAGGTTAACTGAAAAAAGCCCGGAGTGATCTTAATGATTATTCCGGGCTGTTGTTTTTTGTAGACAGTTTATGTTATAATTTCAATAAGCTTGGAAAGGAATAAAAAACAAAAAATAATTTTTTAACTAAAAACAAAATGAACCAAAAAACATTAATCAGCGTGCTAATCTTGCTAGTCGCAATTCTCGGCGGAACGACGGTCTATTTCTTGACCGCTCAAAAAAGTGTTGCACCGGTTGTGCTGACTCCAGTGCCAGTTTCCAAAACTGTTCCAGTGACAGAAAAAACTAATCCAGTTGCGCAGGATGAAACGGCGGATTGGAAGCTTGTTTCTGGTAATCCTAAGCAAGATTGCTCCCAGTTGCAATATAGCGGTAATGTGAAAGTGCACGGTTGGTATGTTTGGGATACGGGATATGTTGAAAAAGAATGGATGTTAAAAATCGCAGATAGTGACACGGGGAAATTTCCGAAAGTATTTTTGAATGCCGATGTGCATACTATAAATAGCAAAGTAAGGTTGCGAGATGCTTCTCCTGAATTAGAAAAAGAATTAAAGTCAGCAACAAAAGATAATCCCAAAGAGATCACTTTGAAGGGGTACTATTTGTATTGCGAAGGTTCGCCTTCTGTTAGTGTTGTGCCCCCGGTTGTTCCTGTGGTGCAAGATGAAACGGTGGGATGGAAAAATTATACAGATACAAAGCTTGGTTTCGAGTTCAAGCACCCAAACGGATGGATTGTTGACAAGGAGAGAACAAGTACGACAACTACAGTATTTATTAAATCAAATGCTTTATCGGGTTCAGACAGGGAGGCGATTAGTGTTGAAGATAACATGAGCAATTTAACTATCGATCAAATACTTGATAAAACTTGCACGGATGGTTGGGGCGGATGTGAGAGAAAAGACATTATTATTGCCGGAGAAAAAGGAAAAACTTTTTCAATGGGTGGTTTTGGAATTAGCGTGATAGTCGTTTTGCATGACGGGCATAAGTATACGATTGAAACCCAGGGGAATCTTTTTAATGACAGTGTTTTAAAAACTTTTCAATTCACAAAATAATTTTTAATTTTTAATTAAAAACAAAATGAACCAAAAAACATTAATCAGCGTGCTAGTAGCGTTAGTCGCAATTCTCGGCGGAACAACAATTTATTTCTTGACCTATTACCCCGCCCAAAAAGGACCAATCGAAGCAACTCCAATGCCAGTTTCTAAAACTGTTCCAGCGCCAGTCGTGCAAAATTCGCCCATTACTCCAGCGGTCCAAGATGAAAATGTGAATCGGAAAGTGTATAAGAATAATGAGTATGGCTTTGAATTTTCTCTTGCAAAAGATTCTGGCGAGTGGAAGACAATGGTGGAAAAGGAAAAAGACGAAGCGGGCATTTCCTATATTCACGTTATTTTTAAAACTAAGGACGCCTCTCGTGCAGTCAATGGAGAAGAAAACTTTGTTACTGGAGAAAAGTTTCCTGGGTATGCTAGCATTTTTGCAATTACCGCTTGGAAAAGGGATGTTTACCAAAAAACTGTTGAAAACTGCAAAAAAGAACCAAATCCTGGTTGCCCGGAGATATCTTTGGGGTCTAATAAAAATTACATATTTAGCCTAACTATTGGACAACAGGATGTTGCGCCAAAAGATTTGGAAAGTTTGAAGAATAGCTTGCTTTCTTCTAGTGATCTTGTCAAAACATTGAATTTTAAAACTCTGGATAATTAATTTTAATTTTTTAACTAAAACAAAATGAATCAAAAAACCTTAATTAGCGTGCTAATCTTGCTAGCCGCAATTTTAGGCGGAACAACAATCTATTTCTTGACCGCCCAAAAAAGTGTTGCGCCAGTTATGCCAACTCCAGTGCCAGTTTCTAAAAATGTTCCAGTGAAGGAAAAAACCAGTCCAGTTGCGCAAAACACCCCCGCTGCTCCAGCAGCGCAAGATGAGGCGGCAGGCTGGAAAACTTACACTAACGCAAAGTTTGAATACAGCTTTCAATATCCTCAAGAGTTGATTATTGATGACAAAAACTCAGAAAATATAACCGTTGGCAGCGTGGCGAACTCCTATTTTAATGTTAGTATTCTTGCTAATCCAACTAGTTTAGCTATTAAGACCTTTGCGCAAAATACATTAATAAAAAATGCAGGGGGTTTGATGAAAGTATCTGATATTAAGTTTACAGAAAAACAAATTTTAGGACAAAAAGCTGTTGAGGCTGAATATAAAAGTGTTGCGGGCGGATATGATGGAATGATACTGGAAACATTTATTTCCAGGGGTGACAAGGTTTATGAAATTTTAGCACTGAGTGATTATAAGGAAATGACGCAGCTACAACTTCAAAGCAAACTAGTTGCATCTTTTAAATTCACTAAATAAATTCGTCCCAAAATGATCTAGTAATTTTATGAAAAACAACCAAAATCCAGAAAATCAGATTGCCATTTTTAAAGGCAAGTCAATCAGAAAAATCATTCATCAAAAAGAATGGTGGTTTTCGATTGTGGATATTTGTGGTGTGCTTACCAATAGTCCAGACCCAGGTGCGTATTGGAGAAAGCTCAAGCAAAGGCTTTTGGCGGAGGGAAGCGAGGTCGTGACATTTTGTCACGGACTGAAATTAGAGGCCGCTGATGGAAAAAAATATGAAACTGACTGTGCTAATACCGAAGGAATATTTCGTATAATTCAGTCTGTGCCCTCTCCTAAAGTCGAGCCATTGAAGCGATGGTTGGCCAGAGTAGGCTATGAACGAGTGCAAGAAATTGAAAATCCAGAACTTGCCAGCAAACGAACAAGATTATTGTATAAACTCAAGGGTTATCCTGATGAATGGATTGAAATGCGGATGCGAGGTATTGCAATTCGTGAAGAGTTGACTGAGGAATGGCAAAAAAGAGGTGCAAAGCACAACCAGGATTATGAAATCTTAACTGCAGAAATATCACAAGCGACATTCGGACTAAAGCCAAACGAATACAAAAAAATTAAAGGCTTGAAGCGTCAAAATCTTCGTGATCACATGGATGACTTCGAGCTGATTTTAACTATGCTTGGCGAACGAACGACAAAAGAAATTCACAAAACCAAAGATTCCAAGGGCATGCAAAGATTAAAAGATGATGCCAGGCTTGGCGGAGAAGTGGCTGGAACAGCCAGAAAACAAATTGAAAGAAGAATTGGCAGGCCAGTTATTTCTCAGAAGAATTTTTTGAAATCTGGTAAACAAAAGCATATGGTCGCTTGACCGGTTTTGGTGGAGTTGCTATAATTCTCAAGGTGAGGTTAATCAGTAAAAGGTGAAAAGGGGAGACAGGGGAAAATCTTTTTATGAGTGACGATCTGCCGAGTTTACAGGGAGGAAACCCGGGAAGAAAAAAAAGAATAGTCTTGAAATTACTGCTCGCGATTTTTGCGGGGCTGTTTTTTTTGTTTCATCTAGAAATAGCGCCTAGTTCCTTTGCAGAAGCGCCAAGTCCAAAAGAGCAAAGGGAGAAATATCAACCGCTTGATTTTGGCGAGTTTGACCCAATGAGTCCAGTTAAAAAACACCTGGAAGCGGCGGTAGCGGAAAAGGAGTTGAAAGCGAAAAAGAAACAAGCAGAGAAAATAGTTATTAGTAACTTTTCAGAAAAATATTATAATTTAGTAGTTGGGCATCCAATTGAAGAAATGTTGCCCTATATCGCCAAGTGCGACAGCGAAACGGCCATTTTTTTAATTGCGATTGCCAAAAAGGAAAGTGATTGGGGCGAGCATTCGCCAAAAAAAGAAGGCAAAAATTGTTATAACTACTGGGGTTATCGTGGAACATATAATCAAACAGATTCAGGTTATAGTTGTTTTGACTCACCAGAGCAGGCGATTGAAGTGGTGGGGCGAAGGATTGGAGAGCTTTTGGCGAAAAATATTGATACGCCGCAAAAAATGGTGGTGTGGAAATGCGGAAGCAGTTGCGCCGGACATGATCCAGCGAGTGTGCGAAAATGGATCAGTGATGTTGCACTCTATCGAGATAAGTTGAATTCTTAATTTTTTCAATTTCATCATTTTTCATTTCTGTGGTATATTGGAAATATGAATTGGCTCGCAATTACGACAATTGCATATTTCTTGCTTTCTTTGGAAATTATTCTAGATAAATTTTTGCTGTCTTCGAAAAGAGTTTCCCATCCGGCAATCTACACTTTCTATTCTGGCACGTTCGGTCTTTTCGCGTTTGTTTTTTTTCCGTTTGGTTTTCATATGATCAGCTTCGGAGAAATGCTTCCAAGATTTTTGGCGGGAATTATTTTTATCTATGGAATGTTGGCGCTCTTTTTTGCAATCAATAAAAGTGAAGCTAGTCGAGTGACGCCGGTGGTGGGCGCTGTGGTGCCAATCACACTATTTTTCCTGGCCTGGTTTTTTCTACAGGAACATTTGCGACCAAGAGAAATTTTAGGGCTAATCCTTTTGATTATTGGTGGGCTTTCCATTTCCTATGATTTTTCTCCCGAAAGAACGCACAAATTATTTCGCGGTTTCTATTGGTCAATTTTGGCTGGGGTGCTTTTGGCACTTTCGGCGGTGTTGATTAAGGGCTTCTATCGTTTTGATAATTTTTACAACGTGTTTATCTGGACACGTGCTGGCGCTTTTTTGGGCGTGCTGAGTTTTTTTCTGGTTCCCGGTTGGCGTAGGATCCTTTTCGCTTCATTGAAAAAAGCAAGAAAACCTGAAAAAGAACATAAAACTTCTGGGTTGATGTTTACTTTGGCAAAAGCAACCGGAGGCACGGGAAATTTTCTCAAAGAGAAGGCTACTTCCTTGCCCTTGGCCAGCGTGACAATTATCAACGCCATGGTGGCGATGGAGTATGTCTTTATTTTTCTTTTGGGAATTGCTTTTTCGCTGTGGTTGCCAAATGTATTTGAAGAGAAAAAAGACTGGAAAAGTGTAGTGCAAAAATTATCGGCAATCGTGGTGATTACGACCGGGATTGTTTTGGTTTCGCAAATGAGAAAATAATTTAAATAAATAAAATATCAACTTGCGCATTTGCCTTAAAAGAATTCCTGATAGTGACGTTTCCTCATTTTGGTTAGCTTCGCCCTCGTTTACCAAAGATCTTTTGTGCTAATAAGAACAGACGTGCGGAATTCTCTTAAGACAAACACGTAAGTTTAATAAATAAAATAAAAAAATGCAAAAAATAAAAAAAGGGTTGAAGATTATTTTTAAGTCTCTTTTGGTGCTTTTTGCACTCGCCTGTGTTCTTTTGATTTTTTTCAATATTCCCGTGGCGAAAGAAAACGCGGATGCGAAGTTGGGAGTAACTTTTTCAATGCGTTATGCCACGGATATTGATTTAAATTGGCGCGAGGCCTACACGGCAATGCTTGATGATTTGGGCGTGCGAAAAATTCGCATCCCGGTCTATTGGGATTTAGTGGAAAAAAAGTCAGGGGAATATGATTTTTCCGATTTGGATTGGCAACTTGCGGAAGCCAAAAAGCGCGATGCGCAAATCGTTCTTGTGGTGGGACAAAAGGTACCACGTTGGCCGGAGTGCTTTATTCCAGAATATCTTAAGAATGATGATGCTAAGCGCAAAACAGAGCTGATTAAATTTGTTGGCACAGTTGTTGAGCGTTATAAAAATAATTCAGCAGTGAAATATTGGCAGGTGGAGAATGAGCCATTTTTGAAATTTGGTGTTTGTCCAGTCTTGGACGCCGCTCTTTTGGATCAAGAAATTGCTACTGTGCGTGCAATAGATTCGACACGCGAAGTGATGGTGACGGATTCGGGCGAATTGAGTCTTTGGATACACGCCGCGTCGCGAGCGGATGTTTTTGGCACAACGATGTATCGCACAATCTATAGCGCTAAATATGGTTTCTATACCTATCCAATCGGACCACGCTTTTTTCAGTTTAAATATTGGATGAATCGCATTTTAGTGGGACAAAAAAATGCGGTGGTAATTGAACTTCAAGCTGAGCCGTGGATTGCTGGCTGGACAACTGCGCAACCGCTAGAAAAGCAATTTGAATCGATGAATTCTGAGCGCTTGAAAGAAAATGTTTCCTTTGCTAGGCAAGTTGGCTTTCCGGAAATTTACCTTTGGGGTGTGGAGTGGTGGTATTGGTTGAAAGTTCATCAAAATCATCCGGAGCTGTGGGACACAGCCAAGGAGATGTTTCGCAATCAATAAAAACAGAAGTTATACGCTGACTCGGGTAAGCGTGTGAGTTATAAAAAACAAATGTCGAAGATAAAAATTCAAAATTTAGCAGGAATGTCGCTTATTGAGATGATGATGGCGATTGCGATTTTTGCGATTGGCTTGGCGGGTTTTTCGCAGTTGTTTATTAATGCTTGGCGCAACAATTCCTATACAATTGAAATGGGTGAGTCTGCCTTTGCTGCTTCGCGAGGAGTAAATAAGGCTGTGGAATATGTTCGCAAAGCGCGCCAAGGAGATGATGGCAGTTATCCAGTTAAATCTGTTGGTAACAGTGATTTGGTTTTATATTGTGACTTTGACAATGATAGCGTAACGGAACGACTGCATTTCTATTTATCCGCTGGTACTTTTTTTATGGGCGTAACTGATCCGACCAGTGGTTTTCCGAAAACTTATCCAACTGGTGATGAGCAAGCGATTGTGCTGGCGACTAGAATTGTCAACACGAGCAGTGATCCACTTTTCTATTATTATAACAACAATTATCCTGGAGACACGACGAACAATCCCTTGACGAGCCCAATTGATGTGACGGTGGTGCGCTTGGTTAAGATTCGTTTGAAAATCAATATTAATCCTAATCGCGCTCCGGACAATATCGAGATGGAGTCTTTTGCCGAGTTGCGCAATCTCAACGATTATGCTGGCGTTCAATAGAAAATTTGAAAATAAATATCACGGGTCTATCCTGCCCTTTGTCTTGATTATCATGTCGGTAGTTTTGATTATTTTGGTGTCGATGTTTGGATATATTTCGGCGCAAATGAAATATAGCTATGCTCAAGTGGAGCGGGAAAGGGCTTTTCAGGTGGCGGAAGCGGGCGTCTATTATTATCGCTGGTACCTGGCGCACAAAATTGCTGGAAAAACAGTGCAACAAATTAAAACTTTTTGGCAAACCGGAGATCCAATTGGTGTGGAGGAAGGAAATCCTTATACGGACGATTATTATGATCCGGAGGGGGGAAAAATTGGATCCTATGAAATCAGTGTTATTCCGCCTGATCCCAACTCTACGATTGTCATTGTGACCTCAACTGGCTGGACAGACAAAGAGCCTAATTTGAGAAGAACGGTGCGGGTGAGGTTTCGCAGGCCGTCTTGGAGTGAAAATTCTGTTTTGGCAAATGATTTCATGCGTTTTGGTGATGGCACGGAAGTTTTTGGCAAAATCCATTCTAATGAAGGTGTTCGTTTTGACGGGTTGGCGCACAACATTGTTTCCAGCTCACTCTCTACTTTTGATGATCCAGATCATTCCGGTGGAGTGGAATTTTCTGTGCATACGCATGTCAATCCGCCACCGCTTACCGGAGTGAATGATAGTTTTCGCACTTTGGAAGCGCCACCAAATACCCCGGCCAGAAGAGAAGATGTTTTCTCGGGCGGGCGGCAATTCCTCACCCCAACAGTGGATTTCAATGGGGTGGTTTCAGATTTGGGTAATATGAAAACGGAATCACAAATTGCGGGAAGTGGAAAATATTTTGATGGAACGGGGGTGGGTCGGCAAGTTATCCTAAAAACAGATGGCACTTTTGATATCTATACCGTCAACTCTTTTGATAGTGGCAGTGGGGGCTCCAATTCAATTGTTAGTTATATTGGAACAAAAAGAGCTGATGGTTCGGGAGGCAGTTGTGCGACAACTGTGACTACGACTGGACCAAATACGCAATGCAAAGACATTACGAATGGACAGAAATGCTATTGCAGGCACGATAATTATCCTATTCCTGATGGGGGAGTTATTTTCGTAGAAGACAATGTTTGGTTGGAGGGAACAATAAACGATAAAAGGGTGACGATTGCGGCGGCAAAATTGAGTGGATCAGACACGGCAACGATGTATTTGGGAAATAATAATTTGCTCTATACTAATTTTGATGGACACGACATTTTAGGTGTCATTGGCCAACAGGACATTGAGATTATTGAAAACAGCCAAAATTATTTAACGCTGGATGGCGCGCTTCTGGCACAGTCCGGTCGAGTGGGCAGGGCTAATTATGGCTCGAGCGATCACAAAAATACCATTACAGTAAATGGTTCTTTGGCTACCAATTTGCGCTATGGTTTTGCTTGGACTAACGGCGTTTCCGATTGGGGTTATGCTACGCGCAATTTGAATTTTGATAACAACTTGCTTTATTTTCCACCGCCCTATTTCCCTACTGGCACAGAATATGCCATTGATCTTTGGGAGGAATTGTAGCTTAAATTTAAGCTTATTAGAAGTTGTAAAGTTATTTTTTTAATCTTACTACTCTAAATCATTTTTCTGTGATATAATCAAACTGTTAGTGGCAGAATAAAAAGCTAAAAAACAAAAATGGGTTTCATCACTGAAATCATCCAGAATATTTCCCCATTTGTCGAACAAGTGAGCTCGACCCTAAAGACTGCTATAACGCGGCTTTGGGTGCTTTTGGCTGGAGATTTTTTCGCTCTATTCCTCACCCTATTCCTCTCCTCCATTCTCCTCCTTTTTCTAACTATCAGCACAGTCAAATTGTGGAAAAACTATCACCTCAAATTAAAAGCACTATTTCAGGTCTCCACCCTAGCGAGTATCGCTATCCTCCTCCTAGCTTTTTTCAGCTACAACCTCCCCCAAAAATACCAACTAACCAACCTAACCCATAACCCAACCAAAGTCGCCGGAGAAACCCAAGCCAACCAAGAATCAATGAAGCTTACCCCAACAAACCTCACCAACCAATTCATCCAGATTAAAGGTAACCTTGGCAACCTAGGACAAATCATCCAAAAGAAGGGTAACTTCTATCTAGCCGAAAGAATTATCGAAGAGGGCAACATTAAACGTCACACCATCAAAAAAATTAATCTCGACTCTGGCTCAGTGGATTCCAGAATCATCCAAGATAACTCGATTGCCTCCCAAGACTTAAAACACAACATCACCATTGAAAACCTAACTATTGATGATGAGTTCATTGCTCCTGAGCTAAGCACTAATCAAATCAACTTTGCAACTAACTCCATCACTGATCAAAACCTAGAGGGAAGCTGGAACTTCAATGGAGGAACAATAACTAATGTCCAAGGTAGCATATCTCTTTGGACTAATGACTCAAACTACCTCACCAGCTACACTGAATCTGACCCCATCTACTCAGCCTGGAACAAATCAGATGATATCGAAATCACTGAGTCTCAAATCACAGACCTACAAAACTACATTACCGATGGCAATACCAACTGGAACAATGAATACAGCTTTATCACCAACCTAACCTCTTTCACCACCGACAATCTCACCCAAGGATCAACTAACAAATATTCCCCATGGACAGTTAACGGAACTAACCTCTCCTACGCAAACAACATTGGTATCGGCACCACCACTCCTAACTCCAAACTAGAAGTGACCGGAGACATCAGAATCTCTTCCGGTTCTGGAGGGCAAATCATTTTTGCTGATGGCTCCACCATGTCTTCTTCTGGACTAGGTTCGGCCGCCGCCCTTTCTAGTGCCACTGATGCCATTGTCACCGGAGACTCAGACTCTAACTCTTCCGGTGATATCATCCTTAAAACCGGTTCCAATGATCGCTTGCATATTCTCAATAACGGCAACATTGGTATTGGCACCACCAACCCAGGAACTAAACTAGAAGTCAATGGAGTGATCACCGCTACCGGAGGAACTTCCACTAATTGGAACACTGCCTACGGATGGGGCAATCACAGTCTCCAAGGTTATCTAACCAGCTACAGCGAAACTGACCCCAACATCTCTGCCTGGGCCAGAAATGCAACCAAACCCACTTACACAGCTAGTGAAGTCGGATTAGGGAATGTCCCCAATCTAACTTTCTCAGGCTCTAATACGGGAGACAATGCTACTAACTCACTCTATGCTAGTCTAGTCACCATGACCTATCCCACTTCCGGCATTGCTCTTTCCACTGGATCAGCTTGGGGAACTTCCGTCACTAATAACTCCACTAATTGGAACACTGCCTACTCCTGGGGCAACTACGCTTCTGCTTCAACTTACATTGGCACCACTGCTATCTCGCTGAGCCGTGCCTCCCTCGCTCAAGCCTTAACTGGTATTACTAGTATCGATGGATCCGCTGGAACCCTAACTACCCCCAGAACTATTGCTGGAGTTTCTTTTGATGGATCAGCTAACATCACCATTGCTTCCACTAATCTTTCTGATACAACGAACATTGCGAGACTAGACGCAGCCAACACTTTCACTAGTACTGGGATTACTTCCTTTGGGGGGAATGTGGGGATTGGGACGGGGAGCCCGCAAGGTCAGTTATCCCTTCGTAATACGCCAACAGCTCAGAATCCAATTACCTATTCCATTACCAACCAAAATGTTTTAAACGGGTATTATAATTTGAACTCAGAGGGTATTTTATATACTCGATATTTTGATATTGCATCAGTAGGGCAACCAGATGGAGTTTACGGTGATAGTGCCATTCGTTTTTTAACTAATCCGATTACGAATGGCTCATCGGCGACAGAAAAGATGAGAATAACAGGAGCCGGCAACGTCGGCATCGGGACGACAAATCCGACAGAAAAATTAACTCTTGGCGGTGGGGGAAATATGCGCCTAGAACAAAGTATTGGC
The DNA here is from genome assembly GCA_049304095.1 of Candidatus Moraniibacteriota bacterium. Classification (GTDB taxonomy): domain Bacteria; phylum Patescibacteriota; class Minisyncoccia; order Moranbacterales; family UBA2206; genus UBA9630. The sequence continues at coordinate 46,864 of JBAQNU010000019.1, forward strand.
GGTACGGGCGCATATGGAGCTATTTTAGCGTTTAATCTTTTGGCTCCAACAAATCCAGCAACTGCCATTAGGTTTGTCAGAGATGTTGCCACATATGGAAATGACGGAGCGATTCTATTTGATACTACAAATTCTGAGCGGATGCGAATAACAAGTCTCGGCAACGTCGGCATCGGGACGACAAGTCCAGGATATAAATTAGAAGTAAATGGTAATACTAAGATGGGTGTTGTTTATTTCAATAACTCCGCCACTCAATATCTTGGAGGTAGCCGAAATAATGACCCTGGATTAACATCTACAGGAGCCCAATGGATGAGAATTAGTTCAGGTGCTGGTATCTCACTGTGGGGCGATGGTGGAGGAATTTCCAATGATAATCCTAATATGCGTATTGATACCACTGGCAACGTAGGCATCGGCACCACAAACCCCACCTACAAACTCTACGTCTCCGGCTCCGCCTACGCCACAGGCACCTGGTCTTCTTCTGACCAAAGATGGAAAAACAACATCACTTCTCTCGGTAATAATATTTTAGACAAAGTGCTCGCCCTCAACCCCGTCACCTATACTTGGGACATAGCCAATTATCCTAATCAAGGTTTCGAGGAAGGCACCCAACTAGGTTTTATTGCTCAAGAAGTAGAAAATATCTTCCCTCAACTAGTCAGTACTGATAGTAATGGCTATAAGTCTCTCACCTATGAAAAACTCACCCCACTCCTCACCAAAGCTATTCAACAACAACAAACCCAAATCACAGGTATCACCAATAATCAAAACAAAATAGTCAACCAACTCGCCTCATCGGCGAACGAGCTGTCAGATCAAAATCTTTCAATTGACGGTAAAATTGCACTGATTGGTCAAACATTGGATAGTATGCAGACGCAAATCATTGCGTCTCTACAGGATCAAATAGACACTCAAAAAAGTGACATCACAACATTACAAGAACAAATGGCTGACATAGAAGCTAATATGTACATCGAAAGATATGACGAACTATGGAGTTTCTATCAAAACTTTGAATTAGGAAAAGTGCCACTCAAAAACGCACTAGAAAATGTCTTTCAGGGAAAGATTGTGGCAGCTGATATTGAAGCTTTCAACACCATTAAGGCTAAGGATATTGAGGCGACGGATAGCCTCAAAGGTAAAAACATTGAATTGAGTTCGGATGTTTCTGGCACAAGTATAATAAAAGCAGGGGATCTTGAATCGGCCAAAATTCTCACCACAGAAGCGAAAGCGGGAATGAAACTTTACATCACACCAATGAGTAATACTTTTGATCAGGTGCTTTATGTGAACGGAATAGAAAATGGCGAAGCATTTAAAGTTAAGATTAATAAGGAGGTGACTGAGGATATTGATTTCAATTGGCTTATCGTAAAATGATTTGCATTGTTTTTTATTTTTGTATATAATATTAACTAGTAAAGCAATTAAATAATTTAGTAATTAAATAAACAAAAAAAATATGGAATTGCGATCAAGCAGAATGAAGACCAGCGCGAGCAGGTTAACAAAAGTGGAAACTCCTTCCACAGAAAGCAGCAAGGATTCAAGATTTATTTTAAAGTGGCTGGATAAGATTATCGGAGCAAGTCTCTTTATGTTAATTTTCGGCTTCCCACTTTTTTTCACCAGCGTGACATTGCAGGGAGTTGTTTTTGAAAAACAGATCTATTTCTATTTTTGGCTTCTGTTGGCTCTCATTTCTTGGTCCGCTAAGGGCGTAATCAAGGAAGAGATGAATATCCGTCGCACGCCACTAGACATCCCGATTTTGGGCTTTTGGCTTGCCTATATGTTGTCCACAATTTTTTCTGTTGATCGTTGGCACAGTTTTTGGGGCGCTTTCGGGGATCCATCAAGAGGTTTCATGAGCATCACTGGAATTATTATCTTCTATTATTTGATTGTTAGTAACTTTAACCAAAAAAGATTAAAGCTTTTTTTCACCGCACTTATTAGCTCAGGCGCATTGCTTACACTTTGGACAGTGGCCTTGTTTTTCACTGTTCCTTTCACCAACTATTCATTGACCAGCTTGATTCCAGACAAATTGGCGCAATTTATTCCTCTGAGTTCTTTCGGTAGTATCGGCGGATTGGGACTGTTCTTTTCTGTGATGATCATTCTTCTTACCGTAGCAGTTTTAAAGGTGGCAGAAAATGAGAGCATGAAAAGAGTGAGTAGAAAAATGCTATTAGGATTTTTGCTATTCGTGCTAGTGTTAGATTTGTTTTTAATACTCAGTCTCTCTGGTTATGTCGTTTGGGCTGGACTGTTCACTGGCGTGGTGTTGTTTTTGGTCTATATCCTTTCCAAGATTGTGCGACCGCATAGAAGTTGGGTTTGGCTTCCAATGGTACTTTTCATCGTAGTGATGATTGTGAAAATGATTGGTGGCGTTTCTTTTGTGAAAGTTAATTTGCCAGTGGAAGTCAGTGTGGACTCTAAAGCTTCATGGGAAATTGCTAAAAACTCTTTGAAAAATAAATTTTTTCTTGGTTCTGGACCAGCCACCTATGGTTATGATTTTTCACTCTATCGTCCCAAATCTTTCAATGAAACACAGTTTTACAATTTCCGTTTCTCGCAAGGATCAGGAATTTTCTATGAGGCCATTTCAACGCTTGGCGGATTGGGAACCTTTTTCCTAGTAATTCTCGGTCTTTCTTATTTAAGTATTAGTTTCTATCTGATTTCTCGAGAAAAAGAAAAAAACAAACTATATTCGTTGGGAATTTTCTCGGTGGCCATGATTGCTTTGATCGATGTGATTCTCACAAAGGCGGATGGTGGCATGCTAATCTTTGCGCTTTTCCTGGGAATTCTTTCTCTAGCGATAATTCTTCTGGAAAGCGAAGCTCAGCCAAAATATTTGGCTCTCTCGCTGAAAGCTTCTCCTAAATTTGCTCTCGCTCTCGCTTTTATTTTTATGGTGATTAGTGCTGGCGTGGCATTCTTGTTCGTCTTTTTGGGCAAAATTTATGTAGCAGATGTTTATGCTGGATCTGCCGCGAGAGAAATTGGTCAAAATCAAGAGAATGCGATTGCCAAGATGGATAGAGCGGTTAACCTATATAGCCAAGAAGGAGCCTATTTCACTAAAGCCGGTGCCTACTACATGATTTTGGCTAATAAAGAGGCGCTTAAACCAGCAGAAGAGCGGAATATGGATAAGATTAAGCAGTATCTCAACTTTTCTGTTAATGTAACAGCAAAGAGTTCGGATATGAGCAAAAATAGCATTGAAACAGTAGAAGCTTTGGCACAGATTTATGAAAATTCTGGCATGTATGTAGCTGATTCCTTAAAATTAGCCGAGAGCACCTATAAACGAGCACTTGAGCTAGAGCCCTATAATCCTGATTTCTATCTCAAATTAGGTCAAATCAGCATTGCTAATGCTTCTGGGCAAAAAGATGAGGCGGAGAAGAAGAAAATGCTTGGAGAAGCCAAAGATTATTTCCAAAAATCAATTGACCTCAAGGCGGATTTCGTTCCTGGCTACTATCAAATCTCATTAATTCAAGATGCACTGGGCGAAACTGACGCAGCTATTGAGAATGCTACTAACGCTGCTCGATTGGATGGACTTAAAAATGCGAATTACCTAATTAGTCTCGCCAATATGTATCGTTTGCGAGCCAAAAATGATGATTTGAAAGCGGCCGAAGAGATTTTCAAAATGGCGGTTAATCTTGATGACAAAAATATTAACGCGCACTTCTATTTGGGCATGGCCTATGAAAAAGATAAAAATGGAGCTGCGGCAAAGACAGAATATCAAAAAGTGATTAGTCTTTTGCCTTCGGAAGGAGCGGATGATACTAAAAAACAACTAGAAAAGATGGTTGGAAATATTGACAGAGGCGTGGAAAACACTCCAGAGAATCTGGGCCTGACAACAAATAGCGAGCAGCCTACACCTTCAGAAGCGACAGATGCGGAAACAGGGGCGCCAGCTCCTGCAGATGCTATGCCGACAGTACAAGACGGAGCAACCTCTGGGCAATAAAAAACTACTAACTTAAAATTAAAAAATATGGATAGTGCTAAAACTTGGGGAGAAGCGATTACGATGTCGCTAATTGATATGGGACAGAAATTCATGTATTTTTTCCCCAAGTTGCTCGGCGCTATCCTTGTTCTTTTTGTCGGCTGGATATTGGCCGTTACATTGGGACGCTTAGTGACGAAGATGGTGTCAGAACTTGGACTTGATCGGGCGATGGAAAAAGTGGGATTTCGCAAAAAACTATCAGGAACGGGAGTTTTCATCACGCCATCTTTGTTTGTCGGCGGTCTGTTTAAATGGTTTTTGGCGTTAGTTTTTTTGATGGCGACAACAAGCATCTTAGGACTAAGTCAAGTAACTGTCTTTTTGAGTAGCATCGCCACCTATCTGCCCAACGTGTTTGTGGCAGTTGTTATTCTTACTTTTGTTTTTCTTTTGGGTAACTTTGTCTATCATATTGTGAAAAGCAGTACGCGAGCAGCTGGTGTGGTTTCCGCAACGCTTTTGGCGACAATTTCAAAATGGTCCATCATTATCTTTGGAATTTTTGCCGCGCTCATTCAATTGGGCATTGCTTCGTCCCTTGTGAACACTATCTTTACCGGTATGATCGCTACAATTGCCTTGGCGGCCGGCTTGGCTTTTGGGCTGGGGGGCAAGGAAGAGGCTCAGCTAATTCTTCGCAAATTGCGGGAAGAATTGACGGAAAAACATAAATAGAATTTCTGGTGGCAAATGGGATATCTGGCGTTATTTTGGCGCTAGGTGTTTAATTTCTCAAAAAGCTTGACAAACTTTTTCAGTTTGCTATGATAGGTAAGCGTTAAAAATAAGTTAATTATCCTGCTTGTTTTAGAGAAAAACTTGAGGATGCAATTAATGATAAATTATCTAAAGTGTTTAAAAGAATAAACGGGTGAGTCGTTTTTTGTTTTTGCTCAAAACCCGTTTAATTGCGGGCCTTTTTTATTTCTAGTGCGAAAATCAGCTTGAATGGCAAGAGAGCTTGCCAGGCACACAAATTTCCGCGTTAGTGCGAACCTTAACAACTAAACAGGTCTTAATCAGTTTATTTAGTTTTCCGTTTAGCGGAAAGAAAGTTGAATATTTTGATTTAGTCAAAAAATAGTAGGTAAAATGCAAATTAACGCAGTTGGCAATTGCTAACTGCTAACCGATAAAGATTTTTGTCGCAAGACAAAAAGGAGGTTTAAGAGCGGTAATACTAATGCATATGGTGGATGCCTTGACACTAGAAAGCGATGAAGGACGTAGCTAGCTGCGATAAGCTTCGGTGAGGTGCTGAGCAACCTTTGACCCGGAGATTTCCGAATGGGAAAACCCACCCCGCCTCGGCGGGGTACTACTACCTGAATACATAGGGTATTAGAGCGAACCCTGGGAACTGAAACATCTTAGTACCAGGAGGAAGAGAAAACAAATGTGATTCCGTAAGTAGTGGCGAGCGAAAGCGGAAAAGTCTAAACCGTATTCTTCACTGACGTTCAGAATAAATTTTTAATTTCCAATTTTGTAATTTTGTAAATAATTTCTTAATGCTTTAATTTTTTAAACATTAGAAATTAGAACATTATTTAAAAATTCAAAAATTAAAAATTATAAAATTCGGAGCGTGAGTGAAGGATACGGGGTTGCGAGATAACTGTACTCGTTTAATCGGGGTCTCGAAATGAATCATTAGCAGAATGTTCTGGAAAGAACAGCGATACAAAGTGATAGCCTTGTATGCGAAAATGAATTATTTTGGATGCAGTTATTCTCAAGTAGGGCGGGACCGGAGAAATCCCGTTTGAAGCTGGGGCCACTATAGCTCCAAGACTAAATATTTCTAGTGATCGATAGCGAAATGAGTACCGTGAGGGAAAGGTGAAAAGTATCCCGATGAGGGAGATGAAATAGTATCTGAAACCATATGCTAACGAAGAGTAGGAGCCGTGCGCAGCACAGAAATTCTAATGACAAAACCCAAATGTCAAATCAAATCCAAAATCCTAATGACAAAATTTTAGTAATTTGAAATTTAATCATTTGATATTGATTTGAAATTGGAAATTTGAGATTGGAAATTCCGTGCTGTGCACGGTGACTGCGTGCTTTTTGTAGAACGATCCAGCGAGTTAGTTCTATGTCGTTGACTAAGCAACTTTGTTGCGGAGTCAGAGTGAAAGCGAGCCTGAAAGGGCGAACATAATGGCATGGACTAGACCCGAAGCCAGGTGAGCTATTTATGAGCAGGGTGAATTTGCTGTAACAGGCAAAGGAGGCCCGAACCCACGAGCCGTGCAACACTCGGGGATGACTTGTGAATAGAGGAGAAATTCCAATCGAACTTGGCGATAGCTGGTTCTTCCTGAAATAGCTTGAGGGCTAGCGCTTATTAAATGAGCACGATAGGTAGAGCTACTGAATGAGATCGGCGCGGTTCGCCGTAGCCATCTCAACCAAACTCCGAATTATTGTGTTTCTTATTTAAGCAGTCAGAACTCCGGGGCTAAGCTCGGAGCTCAAAAGGGAAAAAGCCCAGATCACAATCTAAGGTCCCCAAATCTATGTTAAGTGGTAAAGGAGGTGAAATTTCTTATACACCTAGGAGGTTGGCTTAGAAGCAGCCATCCTTTAAAGAGTGCGTAACAGCTCACTAGTCTAGAGATTTTGCGCCGAAAATTCAACGGGGCTAAACATAGTACCGAAGATGTGGG